>CAZLWX010000060.1:0-22579 GCA_964563295.1 uncultured Roseivirgaceae bacterium
AAACACAAATAGTACCTTGCATTCGAACGTGTACCATCCGGTTTGGCAATCACTTTTTTGAACAACACCGGCGTCTGCGCGGGGAGCTGTACCAAATTTCCACTTGCATCGACGTACTCCGTATACAAATTAAAGCTCTTTCTTAAGTCGTTATCATCCCAGGCATCACCAAGGATGGTCGTGGTAACCGGAAGAGTTGTGAAGTACCCAGTAGAAGTATTGTTATAGGCAGGTACACGGCCGACGTGAAGCGTATAGACATAGCTATCCTGTATAGTCGCCGAATAGTGCACCGATAACAGGTCTTCGCTCGTTGGACGAGTTGCAAAAATCTTGTAAAAATCGTCTGGCGTCGAAATTGGAATGATACTGTACATTCCGCTGTTGACGACTTCTTCGGCCTTCGTGGCGGCCATCGACCAGTTTTCCATCGTTAAGTACACCTGAGCGAGCACCATCGTGGCCGACCACTTTGTGGGCCTCCGCGTATTGGCACCGACAGAGTTCGGAAGGTTAGTTTCGGCATCCTGCAAGTCAGCGATGATCTGAGCATACACGTCTGCGACAGGTGCACGAGGTGCATCAACTGAGCTAAGATCTTTCGTCGCATGAAGTCGCAAAGGCACCGGGCCGTAGCCTCGTACCAGGTTAAAATAGTTCCATGCGCGATTGAACTTGGCTTCAGCCAGAATCTCGTTCTTCCTGGTTTCATCCATGTCTATTGCCGGCACATTGTCAAGCACGGTATTTGCGCGGTTGATCGCCGTGTAGGGACGATTCCACCAATAGGTAGTTGCCCTACCAATGTGCGTATTGTCCATACTGGCATCCCAGAAGCTGATTGCTGCCCACGATCCACGGCCTTTCGCAAAATCCGAGTGACACTCCAGGAACTGTTGATTAAATGGATCGATCAGGTCAACATTATAAATGCCTCTCAATCCAGCCTCCGCATCGTCCTGGTTTTGCCAGAAGTTCACGCTAGACAAAAAGTCTTTCGGGACTTCCACGAGCGCATCCTCGCATGAGAAAGTCAGCGCAGCAAAGAATGTTAGTAAGAATAACTTTTTCATATCTCTGATATTTTCAAGTCTAGAATCCAAGGTTAACACCGACCATAAAGACTTTTGCCGTCGGGTAAGCCGACTCGTCAATTCCAACGCGCAGGCGATCCCCGATATTCTGTGAATCCGTCCCTGTCGTGTTGACTTCAGGATCAAGGCCCGGGTATTTCGTCACCGTGAACACGTTGGTCCCTGATACATAGATTTGTGCGCGGTTAATCCAACCAAGTTTCTGTACGGGCACGTTGTACCCCAGCTTAATTAGTTTGAATCGCAGGTAGCTCGCGTCCTTAATATACCGGTCGGAAACTTGTTGTGTCGTTTGACTGCTGATCTTGGGGTACTTCGCATTTGGATTGGGATTATCCTCTGTCCAGTAATTCCCCCAAAGATCGGCGAATTGATTCATGCCACGCTGGAACGAGTTGAGGTGAACGCCCGACGTTTCCCACAACAGGTCGCGACCCTGTACCCCCTGAATGAATATATTCAAATCAAAGTTCTTCCAACTGAAACTGTTGGTCAACCCGTAGATAAAATCAGGATAGGGATTTCCAAGGACAACCCGGTCGAGCGCATTGATTGCGCCGTCACCATCGAGATCCTTGTACTTCACAAAACCATTTTCATCCAACCCGTCCTCAAGCAACCCGTAGAAGACACCGAGGGGCTCACCTACGCGTGCAATGTTCATAGTAGCATTGAAAGGATGGGAGTTGGCACTGCCGAAGATGTCGCTATTGCCGGCAAGCTCAACAACCCTGTTCAGGTTCCTCGAAAATTGGCCGAAAACATTCCATTTAAAACTGTTCTTGCTGACAGCCGCCGACAATCCAATCTCAAAACCTTTGTTTTCAACCTTGCCAACATTCTTCAGTGACGATGTGAATCCCAACGAAGGCGGCAAGGGAACTGATGCCAGAAGATTGTCGGTATTCTTGTTGTAATAATCGAATGTCAGCTCAACATTTCCATTTAAGACAGACAAGTCGAATCCGGCATCTACCTGAGTAGTGGTTTCCCACTTCAGGTCGGAGTTTGCGAGTGAGGCAGGGACATACGCGACCTCGTCGGTCTCATTACCTTGCACAACACGCACTGACGTAAGTCGGTCAAGAGACTGGTAGGGGCTAAGCGCTGTGTTTCCCGTCACACCAAATGACGCGCGAACTTTCAAATCATTGATGAACTGAACGTCGCTGAGAAAACTCTCTTCGGAAACTTTCCAGGCAATGGCCGCGGACGGGAAAGTAGCCCATTTGTTCTGCGCACCAAAACGCGATGACCCGTCGGACCGGACGCTGGCGGTAATCAGGTAGCGGTCCTTAAACGTGTAGTTGATCCGGCCGAGCCACGACAATAAAGTCCACTCAGAGATCCCGTTGCTGGGCGGGTTGATGATGGAGGCAGCCGCCAGGTCATAATTTTCCGTCGCATTGTTCGAAATCCCGGTCACGGCTGCGCTCTCAAATCGGGTTTGGAAGGTCTGTGTCGTATAACCTCCAACTATATTAATGTTATGATTCTCACCAATATCACGCGTATAGGTCAAGATGTTTTCGTTAAGGAAGGAACTTGAATTATCGTAGCCATCGCTCGCCGAACCCAAATCATTACTATAAACAATCGGAACAAACACCTCGTTGATCGTATTGCCATATTCCAACCCGAACATCGAACGGAACTTCAAGCCTTTGGCAAGATTCAATTCGACAAATGCGTTTGTCAAGATGGAGTTGGTCATTGACCGGTCCTTTCTTCTCGCGTGATACAATGGATTGCGCACATCAAGACTGACAAACGAATACTCCGGCATTGCTTCAATCTGGTATAAATTGCCCTGGTCGTCATATGGTCCTTCCAGCGTAGGCGGCATGGCCATCGCATCCGTATAAATCCGGCCGCCCAAATTACCGTTGTTTACACTCAGTCGCCTCACTTCGCGCCGTGACAACATCACATTCGTTCCGATCGTGACAAGCTTGTTCACATTGTGATCAAGCGCTAAGCGCATAGTACCGCGTTTTGCGCCCGTCTGTATGATCAAGCCATCCTGTTGATAGAAGTTTGTTGAGAAGGAATAACGTGTAGCCTCAGACCCACCTGAAAAATTGATGGTGTGGCTCTGGATCGGGGCTGTTCTGAAAATGACGTCCTGCCAATCGGTGCCGGGGTTCTGAACCTGATCGACATCATACAAGGGTGGCAGGCCGCTGTTCTTTGCCCATTCATTGGCTACCACAGCGTATTGCTTTGCATCCAGCATTTCATAGCGATTGATCTCTTTCTGGACACCGTAGTAGCTATTAATTTCAATGGTTCCTTTTTCGTTCTTTTTGCCGCGTTTCGTCGTGATGATTACGACCCCGTTCGCGCCGCGTGATCCATAAATCGCGGTAGCGGATGCATCCTTCAATATGTCGATCGACTCGACATCAGACGGATTTATGTATTCAATTCCATTGGTCATGGCCACGCCGTCGACAACGTACAACGGAGAATTGCTGCCAATCATGGAGTTACCCCCGCGTATGCGTACCTCAAGCCGTCCCCCGGGTTCGCCGGAGTTCTGCTGAACCATAACGCCAGGCGCACGACCATTGAGCGCTTGTTCAACGCTATATACAGGGACAGATTCAATTTCCTCGGTGGTCACGCGGGCTACCGACCCCGTAAGGTCCTTCTTCTCGCGTGTTCCGTACCCGACGATGATCAACTCGCCCAATTGTTTAGCATCGACGGCCAGGACCACATTGATAATTGTCTGGCCATTCACCGGAATCTCCTGGGAAACGTAACCCACATAAGAGAAAACCAACACACTGTTGGCGTCCGGTACATCAATGCTGAAGTCGCCATTCACGTCGGTAACAGTGCCGAGTGTGGTCCCTTTTACTATGATATTTACACCCGGCATGCCTGACTTGTCGTCATCCGATGTAACTTTGCCCGTCACTGCAAGGGCGACTTTTTCGAGACCCGAGTAACCCTTGGATACCGGGGCTCCAAATCCCTCAAAGGATACCGCGCTCATCAACACGACGATCCATACTGCGCCCACTTTTGAGCAATATTCCCTGAAGTAATCTTCAAAAAGAAGTTGTAAACTTTTTTTCATGGGATTAATTTTTTTGGTAGAATAAAGATACTGGGTATTTATGCCGACAATTAAAAGGCGATTAGCGATTTGTCTAACTATCTTAGCAATGGGCTTCATTTCATTTTTTTCTGTTCAACAAGGTGCGTCGATACAATCATCCGTTTGATTGCGAGTCAGTGGGGGTCCTTAAAGATTTTGAAAGTCCGGCATAAACGGCCGGTTTTTAGGCGATGCGGTCAGCGCGTTTCATTCGACGAATTGAAATCCCGTATCAACCTGGAGGGTCGGTTTCTTTTCAATGAGTTCCTTCACAGCATCCGGTGACACCCGGGTCTGCCACACATACACTCTCTTCAGCGACGGCAATTCAGCAATAGCCATAAGGATGTTATCACTGATAGCCGTCTTGTACAGATTAAGAATTTCCAGATGCGGTAGTGCCTTCAACTTGCGGATGCCAATATCCGAAACAGGATTGGAGTGAAGATTTAGTCTGGTTAGATTCACAAATTCTGTTAAGACATCGATATGATCATCGGTGATGCCTGAATTGCTGACATCGAGCCAGGTTACCTGCTCCGCGACAGAAAGCAATTCTTGCAATTGATCAACGGTTAGCGAAGGTTGGGGGCACATGACGGAAAGATAATTCGAACCGTTTGCAAGCGCCGTGATTTTAAAACCTTGTTGAACGAGACGGTAAAGTTTTTCCGGATCGGCCGCGCCAACCGAAGTGATTTCGTAATACGGCCTTACGATCGGTTCATAACTGTATTCCCTCAGAAGATATTCCCTCACATGATCAATCGATGAAGCCGTCAGCGTCGCGTCAGGAGAAGCTCCCTGATCGATCCACCATCGCAAAATATTGACTTTGCTAAATGAAAGTGGCGTCTTCCTGAGGGGCATGAATTTCGGGTGATTGACGGGCAAACTGATGCGGCGGAACAACTCACTCTCCGTAGAGTTTCCGGGAACAACAGCGGGACCAGTATCGCCGCCCTTTCGGAGTGCCTCGATGGTCGTCACGTGCAGCCCTCCCTTGTGTTGGTTTTCATCATGACAGGGGGTGCACTCTGCAATCAATATCGGTGAAATGAGATCACGAAATACAACGACAGAGTCGGGATTGGGATGCAACGTCAGTTGGTCTTCAGGTTGATTTGATTGCAGGAAGCGCTGAAGGAACTCCGGAGCATATTCCGATAAATAGTTTTCGCCGTGAGTCAGCGCACCACCCAGGTGTCCGGTAAGGGACACCAAAATAAAAATCAGTATGAAAAAAGAGAGGCGCAGCTTTTCTCCAACCCGGATGACGCCGATGGATACCAGGCATAGCACAACACTTACGCTGAACACGGATACGCCCAGCCAACGGTGCCAGAAGAGCGTGCCTTCATCGTACCCGCGATCACCGGCGATAAGCCATCCCAACAACATCGATAAAAATGCAGTCAGAGCGCCCAGGAACAGTATGAACGGAATTGCCGCACCGATCGGTCTGAAAAATTTGATTCTGGTGAGCATTTCCATCAATGCCGCCGCCATTAAAAGAGCAACTGGAAAATGGACAACCAGGGGATGAAATCGCCCAACGAACAAATCCCAATCCATCACGCGCAATTAACTCAGAATATCATGGACAACCTTTCCGTGCACATCGGTCAACCGGAAACGACGTCCCTGATACCGATACGTAAGGCGTTCATGATCGATCCCTAAAAGATGCAAAATTGTCGCCTGAAAATCATGGACATGGACAGGGTTTTCTATGATATTATATCCAAATTCATCGGTTTTTCCGTAGGAGATGCCTTTCTTGACGCCAGCGCCTGCCATAAACAGGGTGAAACACCGCGGATGATGATCCCGACCGAAATTGTCAAACGTCAGCTTTCCCTGTGAATAGTTCGTTCGGCCAAACTCACCTCCCCAGATCACCAGCGTGTCCTCCAGAAGTCCGCGCTGTTTCAAGTCCATAATCAACGCGGCACTCGCCTGATCGGTTTGCTTACATTCGCTGGGTAACTTTTTCGGCAGGTTGTTGTGATGATCCCAATCCTGATGATAAAGCTGAATGAACTTGACGCCCTTCTCGGCGAGCCGACGCGCCAGCAAACAGTTCGCAGCAAATGTGCCCGGTATCCTCGAATCCTCACCATACATCTTGTAGATAGAATCAGGCTCCCTGGATGTATCCATTACATCCGGCACGGAAGTCTGCATCCTATACGCCATTTCATATTGCGACATGCGAGCCCGAATGGTCGGATCTTCGAAAACATCGTACTGGGCCTGCTGCAACTCATTGAGGTGATCCAGTTGCGTGCGCCTGCCTTCCGCGCTTACACCTGGAGGATTCGTAAGAAACAAGACCGCATCCTTGCCCGCTCTGAATTGAACACCCTGATGTTCCGACGGCAGGAACCCGTTCCCCCATAGCCGCGAGTAGAGCGGCTGGCCGTCCTTGCCTTTGGTCAGTAACACCACAAATGAAGGCAGGTTTTCATTATCGCTTCCAAGTCCGTAACTAATCCATGATCCAATACACGGTCTGCCTGGAAATTGTGAACCAGTCTGCACAAACGTAATGGCGGGGTCATGGTTGATGGCCTCGGTGTACATCGATTTTATGAAACACAACTCATCGGCAACCTTGGCCGTGTAGGGCATCAAGTCACTAACGAGGGCACCACTATTTCCATGCTGCCGGAATTTGTATGGACTACCCACCAATGGGAAGCTTGCCTGGCCTGAGCTCATTCCAGTAAGCCGCTGACCCTGACGTATGCTTTCAGGCAGATCCTCGCCATGCATTTTTGCCAGAAGCGGCTTGTAATCAAAAAGGTCCAGTTGCGAAGGCGCCCCACTCTGAAAAAGATAAATAACACGCTTCGCTTTCGGCACGAAATGGGGCTGACCCAAGGCTCCTTTCAGCGGATTGTTGTCGGGCGCACCAAACAGGTCCATGGGATTTAACAACTGGGCAATGCTTAATGCTCCCAATCCTAATGATGTGCGCGTCAGAAAATCCCTTCGCGTGTATTTACTGTTCACATGATCACAACATCCCATATTCAAAAATTTTACCGTTTCATGTACGCCTCGTCGTGGTTCAGAATAGTGTTGGCCACAATCGTCATCGCCGCCAGCTGTGCGCTGTTTCCAATATCCTGAATTTTGTAATCACCGACATCCAATAATTTGCCGGCCTCTTTGGGGTGGCTGGTATAGAAGGCCTTTTCCTTTACCAGCAAATTCATGAGCACCTCTACCTCGCGATCATTGGGGCGTCGACTTATCGCCAGTCGAAAGGCGTATTTCACTTGTTCACTAGGATCGGGATTCATGTGCATGACCCGTTCAGCGAGAACTTTTGACGCCTCCACGAACTGTGGATCATTCAACAGCGCCAGAGCTTGCAGCGGTGTATTCGTGCGCTCACGGCCGACTGTGCAAACATCACGGTTAGGCGCATCAAAGATCGTCATGAAGGGTGGTGGTGATGTGCGCCTGATAAACGTGTACATGCTGCGCCTGTAGAGCGCCTTCCCTGAATCCTGTTTATAGTAGAGCAACTTGCGAGAGTAGTTGCTCAGCTCGCGCCACAAACCCGCCGGCTGATACGGTTTTACACTTGGGCCGCCAACGTCACGCACCAAAAGCCCGCTCGCCGCTAACGCATTGTCGCGTATGAACTCTGCCTGAATCCGATAACTCGGACTACGTGCCAGCAGAATATTTTCGGGATCCTTTTCAACCACATCCGGTGTAGCTGTCGATGATTGGCGGTAAGTAGTCGAAAGGACCATCTGCCTTAACAATCTTCTGACATCCCATCCGGATTTCATGAAATCTACGGCCAGCCAGTCTAACAATTCCGGGTGACTCGGCAGTGATCCCTGACTGCCAAAGTCATATGCGGTTTTCACGAGTCCGCGACCAAATATCAACTGCCAGTACCGATTTACGGCAACCCTCGCTGCAAGCGGATTCTTTTCATGAAAGATCCATTTGGCCAGCCCAAGTCTGTTTAGTGGGAGGTCCTTCGGAAATGGCATGACGGCTTCTGGAGTTCCAGGTTCGACGCGCTCTGCGGGGTTATCGTACAGTCCGCGCGACAACAGAAATGTTTCCCTGGGCGTTTCCATCTCTTCCATCACCATGACCTCATCAATGGGATTCACCACCTCAAGCAGTTGCTTGCGAAGATCCTGGATCTCCGCCTTTTCCTTGCGGATACGCGGATCAAGCTGAGCGCGGTATTGCTGCAGATCATTCTCATCCTGCGTCGGGAGAACGTCTGCGCCGGCGGCGTCGTTATACAATACCTTGATTTCCAGAGACGACAACTCCCGATCAAAGATTCTGATATCGTCCATCAATCCCTTGAAAATCCCAAACTCTCCGGTGTGAAGTCGATAGCTCTTCCCTACTGCCAATGGACGATTTTCTGGAACATGAGTGCCCAATCGCACGGGAATGATGGACTTGTACAACCGGTCATACGGAACGGTGACTTCCACCTTACGGCCATTGATGAAAATGCTTACTCCTTTCGCCTCACCGGATCCATCGTAAGTGAAGAACGCATGGGTCCATTCATTGCGCTTGACCGAGTCGGTGGTTGTCACCTGAAAATAGTTATGAGGCAAGGAATTGATCAATCGCACGTTAAGTCGGTTCTGGTCGTCGAGAAAGAAATCCCACCCGCGCCAGAAATTGTTCTTTTGGCCGGAATTGCCAAGGATCGTCTGTGTTTTCGTCGGCTGCCGCTTTATGGTGTTGATCCACGCGCCGCAGGAAAAAGGATCGAACGACTCGAACAATCCGGCACCATGCAGATAAAGTTCATCATACTCGCCGGTAAAGCGCATCGCCTTTCCTTTCTTTCCAGCTGTGAAAACCGGTGAAGCTTTGGTGACGCTCTTCGAATTACCATCGACAAAAAACTGGCCGGCAGCACCAACCTTGAACGATTCGAGCGGGTAACGGCCTTGCAGACCTTCGATTGCATTCGCTGAAGGAATGCTGGCTAATTGTTTTTCCGGTAGTGTCACCTGCGAGTTGCGTTGGTCGATCGATTGCTCTTTCTGCCGTATCATCGCTTTTATGTTGGCAATTTTGTGATCGGTAATGCTATCGGTGAGTAACAAGCTCGGACCATAATTGCCGTCGGCCCCGGTCATACCTAGTTCTTTGATGTTATTAAAAAAGGCCGACATCTGATAGAACTCTTTTTGGGACAGCGGGTCGAACTTGTGGTCATGACAGCTTGCACACTCCATGGTCAATCCCAGGAGTGCCGTACCAACGGTTGATGTGCGGTCTGCAACGTATTTGAGTCTGAACTCTTCATCGATGACACCTCCTTCATCAGTCATCGGGTGGTTCCTGTTAAATGCGGTGGCAAGCCGTTGTTCCTGCGTCGCATTGGGAAGCAAGTCGCCAGCCAGTTGCCAGGTCACAAACCTGTCGAACGGCATATTTTCATTAAAGGCTTTTATAACCCAATCCCGCCATGGCCACATCAGGCGATAGCCATCGGCATGCATCCCGTGCGAATCGGCATAGCGGGAAACGTCGAGCCAGTCGACAGTCAGCCGCTCGGCGTGAGCGTTGCTTCGCAACAATCGCTCAACAACTTTTTCATAGGCATCAGGAGATGTGTCATTAAGAAATGCATCCATTTCTTCGAGCGTTGGCGGGAGCCCCGTAAGGTCCATCGTTACCCGTCGAAGGAGACGTTCTTTGTCGGCGGGGGGCGCTGGCTCAAGACCATTGGCCTGAATCTGTTTGAAGATAAAGCGGTCGATTTCATTGCTGGCATTCCACTCTTTAGGAATACCGTCGGGCACATCAGGTTTCGATGGTGGTATGAACGCCCAGTGAGGTTTCCAATCCGCACCCTGCTCTACCCATTTCACCAATGTAGCAATCTCGCGTGGTGACAGCCTAAGGTTCGACTCTGGTGGCGGCATACGAAAGAGTGAATCGCTACTGAGAATTCGCTCGATCGCGTGACTGCCGGATGCATCTCCCCGCACAAAAGCATACTGCCCGGCCCGCAGCTTCGAAAAGGCACCTTCTTCCGTATCCAGCCGGAACTCTGCTTTCCTGGAATTCTTATCCGGTCCATGGCAATGATAACATTTATCGGAGAGGATGGGCTTGACGTGGTAATTAAAGTCAATCTGTTCCGGAAGATCGTCATAGGCAGCCTGAACCTCGTCAGGTAAATCACTGCCGCACGAACTCATTACCAACATCGCGATTGCCGCAATACCGAGTCCAATCAGAATTTTCAGAATTTTCAGCTTTTTAGGCCATTTCATCATAACAAATCCACTCGTTAATGGATCATACCCAATTTGGATCCTGCAAAGGTCATCAAATAAGTAGCCGCCAGAATAAAGTAATTTAGCAATTGATTCAAGAATTATAAAGGAGCCATTTTTGTAATTAGAAATGGCGAAAAAATGCATTGAACAACCTCGATCGTGGGGCAAATATTCCTTCGCGAAAGCGTAAATTTGACATAACGACGCCGACCAAAATGAAAATCAATGAAACGATCAAGACACAACAGACGTGCATTTATGAGAATGGCTGGAAAAACTGTAGCGATGCTGACAGCAGCAACCGCCTTAAAACCATTTTCAATGGTGAAGGCTAATGCCAAACCCGCCAAAATCATTGGTCACGGTAATTATCGCTACCGGGTGATCGAAGGCTGGGGTAATTTGGATCCCGCCACAACACCAGTAAACAATTGTCACGAGATGGTCGTCGACAAGAAAGGCCGGCTGATCATGATCACGGATGAAACAAAAAACAACATCATTGTCTATGACTCGTCCGGCAAGTTGCTGACCACCTGGGGTCACGAATTTCCCGGTGGTCACGGATTGACTCTCGTTGATCAGGGCGGCGAAGAATTCCTCTTTATTACCGATTTTCAGCAGGGCAAAGTGTGCAAGACGACATTGCAAGGCCGAACATTAATGGAAATCGGTCACCCTTCCACGATTGGCATCTACGGCAAAGATGATCCATTTCGGCCGACGGAAACTGCAATCGCCGCCAACGGCGATATTTATGTTGCCGATGGGTACGGATCACAGTTCATCATACAGTACAACGCCAAGGGTGAGTACATCCGCCACTTCGGTGGAAAAGGCGACCAAGACGCGCAATTCGACACAGCACACGGCGTCTGTATAGATCAGCGTGACAAGAATAATCCCACACTCCTGTGCACTTCCCGCACGCATAACGCCTTCAAACGATTCACCCTCGACGGTCAGTACCTCTCGACGATCTTCCTGCCCGGCGCGTTCGTTTGTCGACCCGTGATCGACGATGATAACATCTATGCAGGGGTTTGCTGGTCGAGATTACGGTATTTGAATCGTACCGACAATTCCGGCTTCGTGACCATTCTGGATCGGAACAATAAAGTCATTTCTAATCCTGGAGGCACAGAACCAACTTACGTGGACAACGTTTTGCAGCTCATGGTTCAGGCTGAACCGATATTCAAGCATTGTCATGATGTTTGCATCGACAAAGACAAGAACGTGTACGTATGTCAGTGGAATGCAGGCAAGACTTACCCGATAAAGCTTGAGCGTATCTGATAAACGCCTGGCTACTGTTCTGCCTTGACGACAAAATCAGCGACGTTAGCTCGCTTTGTAGTGTTCGCCGTCAAGCGCGATCACGGGAGTGAACTCAATGTGTTCACTGCGATATTGGCTTGGAGTGAGACCGATTATCTTCTTGAATTGGCTATTGAAATGTGCGGTGTTGTTAAACCCAATCATGTAGCATATCTCGGATATGCTCAGGTCATTGTCGATCAACATCTTGCACGCGTTGCCGATCTTGATCTCATTCAGGAACTGGATATAGGTCCTGTTAGTATGAGACTTGAAAAAACGACAGAACGCCGTTGGACTCATACAAGCAATTTCCGCGACATCTTCCAACGTCGGGTTCTTCATGTAGTTGTCCATGACAAACTGGTAAACTTTATTAACCCGCTCACAATCATCTTCCGCCCCCGGATTAGTAAAGGCTTCACTGCTTAGGCGTTCATACTCCTTTGATTCGCACATCAACTTCAGTATCGTAAAAAGATCTATGATCTTATCGAGGCTATCCTTCGCGTCATCCAGTTCGAGGATCTTGTTTTTAAGGCGGCTCCGTGTTTTCCCCGTAAACTTCAAACCACGACCGGCAAGCGAATACAATCGCTTCAGCGATGCGATGCTTTGGCCGTCCCAAAAATCGCCCTTCAACAGAGCATCATTAAAATAAACCACTACAGCCTTAGACACCATCCGTGAATCTTTCTCGTAATAGGCCTTGTCACTTCGATAGAGATGAGGAATCTTATCACAGTAAAACACTAGGTCTCCCGGCTGAAACCGCTCCATGCTGTCGCCCACGAATCGCATTCCTGTCCCCTCCAGCACCAACATGATCTCACACTCGGGGTGAAAATGCCAATGCGGGAAAAAGTAGGGCTCGCTCACATTCATGATCTGAAAGACATTCTCACGCTGAGCGTTGATCAGTTTAAGCAGGGGTTTCATGCCTCCAAATTAATAAAATTTCATTATTGCAATATCCAGCAATACATTGTTTTAATTTTGCCCCAATTTGCGACATAATAAGTGGTCTCAAGAAATCTTAAATTGCAAAGCAGGGTAAAAATCCGCGATAAACACCTGTAGGACTAGAAATTGGCTGCCTAACGGCGACTCTATATTATATTAGGACAATCAGTGGGGCGACGGATCGAATACACGATGGCTCTGCCCAGAACGATTTCTCAGACAGGCAAAAAGATTTCGAACCGCGACCCGAAGCCGGGCTGTGACCACACCACAATTTTTCCACCGTGGTTTTCGACAATTCGTTTACACAGCGCTAAGCCGATGCCGGTACCATCGTATAAATCACGGGTGTTGAGTCGCTGGAACATGTTGAAGATCCGTTCTTTGTATTTTTCTTCAAAACCAATTCCATTGTCGCAGACAATAATTCGCACATACTCGCGATCGGGTGCAAGACCCCGTTCCGCCTTGCCAGCGGCGTCAATATAGTCCGCACTGATTTCGACCCGCGGTTTGTTGACATTAAATTTCAATGAGTTGCTCACCAGGTTTGCAAACAGCTGATGCATCTGCAGTGGAGCGGCGTGAATTTTCGGCAAGTCATCGGCGACGATGATTGCCTCCTTCTCCTGGATCATTATTTCAAAATCATCGAGTACGGTGGCAAGCACGTCGTTGAGATCAACGGGACACCGGTCGGCAGCCGTCTTTGAAAGTCTGGAATACTGAAGAACTGAACGGATCAGGCTCGACATGCGTGACGCCGCTGAATCAATCTTGTCGAGGTACCGGTCGACCAATGGCGTTCTATCGATATTTCTGGCAATCAACTCGCTAAACGTGCGGATCTTGCGCAGCGGCTCCTGGAGGTCGTGGCTTGAAATGTAGGCAAACTGTTCGAGCTCCTCGTTCTTCTTCGTGAGCTCAGCGGTGCGGTCGCGTACCTGACTTTCGAGGGCTTCCGATGTTCGTTGGGCAGCTTTTCGGGCAAGAACCAATTCGGTGACTTCATTCGCGAGCACCATTACGCCGGAGATGGTCCCATCGGGCTCACGCATGGGCTCATAGGCGAACGAAACGTAAGTCGTTTCCACCCTTCCGTTCTTTTCCAGCAGTACTTCGCGCTCTTCGTCGCGGTAACTCTCGCCACTCTGCATCACGCCATTCAACAGCTCCACGATCCCCTGACTTTCAATCTCCGGGAGCGCTTCCAGAATAGGTTTATTCATGACTTGAGCCGACTCACGACTCCAGTATTTCAACACCATTGGATTTGCAAACTGGATAATGAGGTTGTCACCGCGAAGGATACAGATCGCAACCGGTGCCTGGTAGAAAAGGTTCTCGAGGAGGCCTTCCGCGTGTTTGCGCAATTGCATAATGCGGAGTTGCGCATGGACCCGCGCGATCAACTCTCGCGCGGAAAAAGGTTTGATCAGGTAGTCGTCGGCGCCGGTTTCATAGCCTTCGATGACGGCTTCCTCACCAGCCCGTGCCGAAAGAAATATGACCGGCACCTGCGAGGTCGCTGCATTCGCCCGAATCGCGTGCAATAATTCGACACCATTCATCAACGGCATCATGATATCGCTGATCACCAGATCGAAACTTTCTGCCAGGATGAGATCGTGCGCAATCTTACCATTCTCGGCCGTGACGGTAACAAATTCCTTTTTCAGCAACGTTTCAACATAGGATCGCATATCATCGTTGTCGTCGACAATAAGTATCCGGCCGCGCGTGCCAGCAGCATGGATGGTTGAAAATTCGGCCCGTGAAGGGCTCGGCAGATCAGAAACATAAAGATCCGAGAGATTAGGCGGGAGGTCATCGCGTTCATCCTCAAAAACCTGGTCTTCCGGAAGATGATCGCGCCCAAACGGAATGATGATGTTGAACTCCGTGCCTTTACCCTCCTCACTTTTAACGGTGATCTCGCCACCGTGTAACTGTACCAGTTCCTTCACCAGCGAAAGACCGATTCCTGTACCCTCGTACGATCTACCTCCCGAATTCCTGGCCCGATGAAAACGCTCAAACATTCGAGGAAGCTCGCCCTCTGGAATTCCCACGCCGCTGTCGCTGATGGAAATATGAACCTTGTCGTCGTGTTCGCTGAGCTTCACAACGATCCTACCACTGAAAGTATACTTAAACGCATTCGATAGCAGGTTGAACAGGATCTTCTCCCACATCGTGCGATCGATATAAACCGGTTTCGATAACGGCGGACAGTCGAGCACATATGTTAAACCTGCCTTTTCGATCAGCGACCGGAACACGCTACCGATTTCCTGCGTAAGCGAAGAAACATCCAACGGGCAAAACCTGGCGTTAAACCTCCCCGACTCGATCCGGCTGAAATCGAGCAGCGTGTTAACTAGTCTCAGGAGCCGAAGTGCATTGCGATGCAAGGGCTCAAGGGCTGACTTAAAATCAGGATATTCTTTTTCGTTTGAATTCAGAATCGTCTCCAACGTGCCGAGTATCAGGGTCAGCGGTGTCCTGAACTCGTGACTGATATTGCTGAAGAATGCAGTCTTGGCTTTGTCGATCTCCTCCAATGCCCTCGTGCGTTTCTTTTCTTCTTCATAGTTACGTACGCGTTGAATTTCCCCGGCGATCTGGCCAGCAAAGAGCTCAAAGAATCCCTGGTACTGCGCCGTAAACTGGCGATGAGGATTCAGTCCAACAACGAGTAGACCGTAAGGCTGACCGGCTCCTTCCACAGCGATGGGAACAATCAATGCGGACACCGGAGGCTCAAGCCATCCACCGGAAGGTACATCGAGGCCTGAAAAAATGTCTTTCTTTATTGTAGGACGCGTTAGTACACCATCGTCACCGAAAATGCTTGCGTGCACTGTTTCAAATGGTGTTTTCGCTTTCGCGGGAAATACTGAGACGGAACCCTCGTATGGCACTAAACTTCCTCGGTCATCGTATTTATACAACAATGCAAACGGGAAGTCCTTATCGTTTTTCGCGATGACCGCCGCCACTCTCGAATAGGTTTCGGCCTCGGACGTGTTGCGATTCAAGGCTGTCGAAAGTTCTTTGAGTGTGTTGAGGTGACGCGCGCTGATCACTTCCTCGGTAGTTTCTGTCACGGCGCAGAAAATTCCCCCTACCGAGCCGGACTCATCGTAAACAGGACTGTATGAGAACGTGAAGTAGCACTCCTCGGGATAGCCGTAACGACGAAGTAAAAGCAACTGGTTTTCCGACCAGGTCGATTTTCCTTCGTGTAGCACACCTTCCAGCATCGGACCGATAATATGCCAGATCTCGCTCCACACATCCTGACCACGGGCGCCCAGAGCCATAGGATGCTTCGATTGACCAAGCATCGGGCGGTAGGCATCGTTGTAGATCATGGCCATGTCCTGCCCCCACCAGATCAGGATAGGAAATCGCGAGTTGAGACAAACGCTCACGATGGTACGAAGACTCTGTGGCCAACTATCTACGGCGCCCAGAGAAGTATGACTCCAATCCTTCGAACGAATCAGCTTACCCATTTCGCCTCCCATCGATAAAAACTGAGGCTCGGAGATCTTGGGACTATCGACCATGGGTTACGTTGACGTTAAGAAAAAATATCCTGTAACAACCGGACCAGTTCACTAATACGCGCAGGTTTTTGCACGACGCCCGCAATACTATGCTGATGATAGGCCTCTATATTCCTCAACTCATGGGAGTGCGTGATCATATAGATAGTAACGTCCTTCATGTGCGGAATCTTACGGATCTCGATGAGGCATTCCAGACCAGTCATCGTCGGCATGGTAGCATCCACGAAAATCATGTCCGGTACCAGCGTCCTTTCGCGCAATATCCTGAACGCTTCAAGTCCATTGCTAACTTTATGCAACTTCCACGGGACCTTCAATTCCGACATCGCAATTTCGAAAAACTCCCGGTCGTCTTCATCATCTTCTATCAGCAAACAAGTACGTGTTCCCAAATCCGGCATTAACCAAAATTAATCGTTGCGACTCGAATTGATTGTCACAATAAAAATCTTTTTTCGGGCACGATTTTTTAAAATGTAGCCAGCCAGACATTCGGCCTGTTGTGTGGGGAATTTCTTATACGATAAGAGCCGAAGCCAACGGCCAGAGGCAAGCTGCAAACTCCAAGCACCAATCCCGATAACTATCGGGAACAATTAATAACCAATCACCAATAGTCAAAAGGCAAACCAAACACCAACTGCCAATAGCCAACGGCCAATACCCAACAGCCAATAGCGCCCCCAGCACCTGAACACATAAAGCGAGCCGTCGCTCTTAATCTCGAACGATGCATTTTACAACAGCACAATCGCACCGAAGAGAACCCGGAACCCGGAACGCGGAACCATTTTTCCCACGCGCGCCCTTTTATTCCCTAAAGGGACCCACCGCACTCAAACACGAATTACGAATTACGAAGGAGCGATTCTACCTGGACACCTGAACACTTCGACACCGTTCAGGCCAAAGGCCAATACCCAACACCCAACAGCCAACACCCAACAGCCAACAGCCAATACCCAACACCCAACATCACTCCGACCTAAGCGAGTTCACCGGATTCGTGCTCGCCGCTTTGATCGACTCAAAGCTCACCGTCATCCACGCAATCACTAACGCCGACGCAAAAGCGATCACGAATATCGTCCAGTCGATCGCGACGTGGTAGGCAAAGCCGCTCAGCCATTTGTTCATCCCGAACCACGCCAGCGGCACGGCTATCGCGGTAGCAACAAGGATAGGCCTGGTGAAAGTTGCCGACAACAAGTACACGAGCTGAAATCCCGTTGCGCCGAGGACCTTGCGTATCCCCAGCTCACGCGTGCGGCGCTCAGCCAGGTAGGCAGACAATCCGTACAGTCCGAGGCATGAGATGACGATAGCCAACACGGCAAAGACATTGAACAACTGGCCCAGTCGATGCTCGGACTTGTACATGTTATCGAGATCCTGATCGAGAAAGCCGTAATTGAATGGATAACTGGGATTGATCTCCTTGCAGATCTCTTCCAGTGCCTTGATCGTGTTCTCCGTTTCACCCGGCTGCGTGCGCACGACGGCATTGGAGCCCCAGGTATTGCGGAACAGGAACACCGGTCCAATCGGCTCCTGAATAGGACGGAAGTTAAAATCCTTCACCACGCCGATGATCGTGCGGTGTTGACCCCAAATAGTCAGTTGGGTGCCGACAGCGGACTCGGGCGACATGCCCATTGTCTCTAACGCTGTCTCGTTCACAAGAACGTTGACGGTATCCGCTTGTGCATTACTGCTGTACCCACGCCCCTCAAGAATGGTAGCTTTGAAAACTTCTTCGAAATTCTCGTCGATTGCGAAGTTGTAAAACAAGGGTTGGGTATTAGGATCTTTCCCCGCCCATTCCACGCTTATGGTCGCGCCGGATGGACCCGTCGGCAGACTGGAGATAAATGAAAATTGACTAGTCAAATGATTGTTGCTAAGACTCGAACGCATGGCGTCGTATTTTCCCCACATCTCACCCGTCATCGGCACATATAACAGGTTCTCTTTATCATATCCGAGGTTGAGATGCTGGATATATTTTAGCTGGCGATAGACGATACCAGTTCCCACGATCAGCGAGATCGATACCGCGAACTGAATCACCACCATCGTATTCCTGAAAAAGCTGCCCGAGCCGGCGGCACTGAAGTTCCCCTTCAACACAGTCGCGGGAACGAATCCGGAAAGGTAGAATGCGGGATAGCTGCCGGCAAACAAGCCCGTGATCACTGTGACACCGAGTAGTCCTGCAACAAGGGTCATGTTTGTAAGGTCAAGCGTCAAATTTTTTCCTCCGAGTGTATTGAAATAAGGGAGGGCGATATAGATCATCAGGAGGGCGAGGGCGAGCGACAGCATCGCCACCACCAGGGATTCTGCAAGGAACTGACCCATAAGATGAGGTCGCACGGCTCCCGCTACCTTTCGAAGGCCTACCTCCTTGGCCCTGCGTGCTGCGCGAGCGGTGGCGAGATTCATGAAATTCAGGCACGCCACAATCAGGATAAATACCGCCACCACCATGAAGATGTAGACATTTTGACCGCTGCCGTGACCGCCGATGTCGGCCAGGAAGTTGGAGTACAAATGGATATCAGAAAGGGGTTGTAGCACAAAGGCCACCTTCAGTCCGGATTCGTTCTTCTTGTAAATGTCCTGGATCTTAGTTTCGAGTTCGGCGATAGCCTCGTCGGACTGCGGTGCTTTTTCCTGGAGGCGGATATAGCTATAGTAGTTGAAATTATCCCAGACGTTATTTTTCAGGTCGTTGTTAGTGCGCGCCAGGTAACGCATGGGCTGGACGAAATCGAACTGCAGGTGGGAATTATGAGGGATGTTCTCGATGACGCCGGTCACCGTGAAGTCGTCTTTATTATCCTCCTTGATAGTTTTACCGATCACATCTGTGGTGCCGAAATATTTTTGAGCCATCCTTTCCGTGATGACGATGCCTTCGGGATTTTGAAGGGCGCGCTCCTTGTCCCCCCGGATGAACGGAAAGTTGAAAAATTGGAAGAAATTCGAATCGGCGTATATCAGTGTTTTTTCTTCAAACTTCACATCGCCGACCTGTACCAGCACAGTGTTAACGTCCGTCATACGCACACCTTCTTCCACTTCCGGAATCTCATGTTGCACTGTCGGAGCAATAGGCGCGGACGAAACGGCAGCATGAACGTTCATTTCAGGCAATGTCGCGGTGATGCGATAGATCCGCTCGTAATCATGATGGAAGCGGTCGTAGCTAAGCTCATCGGCTACCCACATCCCGATAAGGGCAGTGCAGCTGATACCGAGCGCGAGGCCGAAGATATTGATGAAAGAATAGCCTTTTTGCCGGAGCAGATTCCGGGCGGCGACTTTGAAGTAATTGCGAAGCATAGGGACCGGTTTGAACTGAAAGACGCTTAAATTACGTGGAATGTTGCATCACTGCACGCATTATTTAACATAACTCCTGGGGGTCCAGTTTGTAGTTTGAAGTTGTTTGAAGTTTGTAGTTTGTAGTTTGTAGTTTGGGTTTTGAGCTTCAAGTCGTGAGGTGAATGACGCCAGTCGCGGGTCTAGTTCGAAGTTCGAAGTTTGAAGTTGGAAGTTTCGGGCTCGGGACGCAATTCAGTGAAAGTCGCCAGCAATCCCAACTACTGGGTCTAGTTTGTAGTTTCGGGTTTTGCGCTTCAAGTCGTGAGGTGAAAGTCGCCAGTCACCAGGCACCGGTCGCCAGTCTTTGTGTTATAATGACCGTTAGACTGGTTGCGCACACCAGGAACCCGGAACCAGGAACCCGGAACCAGGAACCCGGAACCCGGAATTAGGAACCCGGAACCCGGAATTAGGAACCAGGAACTAGGCTACAACCTTATCGGCAACAACGAGTTCTCGCGGATGTACGCCGTCCTCTCCCTCCACCTTATCTTCAACCACACATCCTCCCTTCCGATAACCTGCACCTTGTGCCCATCACCAATTATGTCGACAACCGACGCCCCCGCCGACGGCCCGCTCATAACGTAGGTGCGCGGCTGGGTGATGACCCCGGATGGTTTTTCGAGTCCATAGTAAAGGTGCACGGAAAGCATCACCGCGAAGAGCGACAGGAACGCGAACGATATCGCCGGTCGTACCTTAATCCGGAGACGCGTGTAGACCACGATAGAAAAGAACAACAGCATCATCGCACTCAGCGTGATCGTGATGTACAGGTGGTAATTGTGATAAAAGGTCGCAAATCCCCCGTACTCGACGGAGTAGCCTTCGAGGTTGTATTTCCGCGCCAGTTCCGACATTTTTTCAAGTGCCGCTGTGTCATTGGTGTCCACGTAATACAGGTTGAGGTAGTACATGGCCTTGCCAATGTTGAGCAGACCCTCCTGGATAAAGGCCATTTTGAGCAGCATGGCGGGAGTGTACTCGTTCTGGGCGAGTATCTGCTCGTAGTGCGACAAGGACTGGGTATACCGTTTTGCTTCGAAGAGTGAATCGGCGGTATGAAGACGGTGGGAGGAGATTTGAGAAGCTGCGGGCTGGCAGGTAAATGCCAGGAAAGCTATCAAGAAGAGAAGCGGCCAGCGCGTTCGTTTTGGCGCCTCGTTTTTTGAAATGCCGCTTTGCATTTTTTTCATATCCTGCTACCTTTGTGGCCTTCAATTGCGGGAAAGGGTCAAAATTAGGCAAATTTCCTCGGTTGTAGCGCTCCAATCTGACGAATGGTTTGGAGCGGATTTGTGAAGGATCTCGTAGCTCAGCCCCGAAAAATCGGAACTTCGCTGCAGGGTCATCGGTAGTCAAAGGATCTCGTAGCTCAGCCCCGAAGAATCGGGACTTCGCTGCAAAGATCATCGGTAGTCAAAGGATCTCGTAGCTCAGCTGGTAGAGCATTACACTTTTAATGTAAGGGTCCTGGGTTCGAGCCCCAGCGGGATCACAGGTTGACAAACCAAAACACTCGAAAGCTCACAAAATTGATTTTTGTGGGCTTTTTTGTTTTAAACGCAGTTCGAAAAAGTCACCGATTCTCAATCGTCTGGTGAGCAGATCGGGAGCAGCGGCTCCCGAAGGAAATTTGCTCACCAGAACTCACCGAAGAGGGTCATTATCAAGGGGTTCAGCAGATGAACATCTTGATTGTACAAAGACATCAAAGGAAATTTATTAACCATTAAAATTTTCTGTTGATGAACAAGACATTGAAAGTGCTCTTCTTTTTAAGAACTAGAACGAGCTATGTGAGTGGACCAGCTCCAATCTACATGAGAGTAACTGTTGGAGGCGACCGTTTCGAAATGGCAACGCAGCGCGAAGTCGATCCTGAGAAGTGGGACCACAAAGCGTGTCGAATGGTATCCTCGAAAAAAGAATCTACACGCGAACTGAATTATTATCTCGACATGCTTCAGGGAAGAGTCTTCGAAGCACAACGCGAGATGATGTTAAAGGGCATCGACATCACCGCCAACAAAGTCAAAAGTTTTCTTCTCGGCAAAGACATCAAAGATTGTAAGACACTCCTGGAAGTCTACAGAGAACACGTTGAAGAAATAAAAGCTCTCGTTGGAAAAGAGTATGCGAAAGGAACATTGAAACGATATAAGTCAGTGCTGGTTTCTTTGGAAGATTACCTGAAGCACAAAGGAGTTGTCGATATCCCTTTGGACAAACTCAATCATCAATTCATCACCAACTATGAATTCTTTTTGAAGTCCGTTCGCAACATGGACCACAACACCGCCATGGGCACGATCAAGAAATTAAAGAAGATCGTTCGTATCTGCGTTGCCAACGAGTGGATCGATAAAGATCCGTTCATGAGTTTCAAAGTCAAGATCCGAGAAACGAATAGGCCGTATTTACTTCAAGACGAACTTGATAAAATCATTGCTTTGAAATTTTCAGCAGAGCGCCTCGCCACCGTGCGCGACATTTTTGTTTTCTGTTGTTATACCGGCCTCGCTTACGCGGATGTTCAGAAACTGAAAAGAGTTGATATTGTGATCGGCCATGATGGCGAGAAGTGGATTCATCTGAACGAGTAAAAACAGAAACTGCTACACGCGTTCCGCTTCTACCGCAAGCATTGACGATCATGGATATATATAAAGATCACCCGCAATGTGTGAATGAAGGGAAACTCCTACCAGTATCCAGCAATCAGAAAATGAATGAATACTTAAAAGAGATTGCAGACCGGTGTGAGATCAATAAGAAGATGACGTTTCATACTGCGCGGCATACTTTTGCAACTACGGT
>CAZLWX010000061.1:0-22052 GCA_964563295.1 uncultured Roseivirgaceae bacterium
GGCCTTTGGCCTTTGGCCTTTAGCTTTTGGCCTTTAGCCTTTGGCCTTTAGCCTTGCCCCTTCAACCCCGCGCTTTTGGCGGAAGCCGAGCCAGACGAGGAAAACACCAGTCGTGAAATAAAAGGCGTGAAAACTGTTGATCTCGGAAAGGATAATCACCTGGATAATAATCCAGGTCATCAGCACCGCGCCCGATGCAATCACCAGCCATGGACCCTGTTTCTTCCGTCCCATTAACACAATGATCGTAATCAAGGTACCAAAACCCAGCACGAAAAAGAGAAAGGCACCCGGGACAAGATAATCAGGGAACGGCGACGCATGCAGTCGGTCTACAGACATGCCCATCAATCCGCCGGTTGGATCAAAGATCAGCGCAGCACCGCCGAACAGCGCAGTCAGGCACACGATCGAAAGAAATACAATAGAAGTCTTTCGCGAAACATCTTCCATCATCAAAATATCGCGACTGGGTGGGATAATATCAACCCGCCAGCATTCGAATGGGGCAAAATCGTGCCCGCCGTCCAAAAAGAAATATAATCCGCCTAGTCAAACATGATCGGGGGTGATGCGAATTCCTTGAATGCATTCAATACGCTGGCACTGTTATGTTTATACTGTGGGAAGCAAACATACCGTTGCTGTTTTTAGCAACCGGGCAGCAGATTGAGGAAAAAAATCCGCAAGGGGTCTTATAAATGAGTTTTTATCCTGTTTGATGTAATAATCGTGTTAATTAATCGCTACATTAAGTTCACATTAAACCGCTCTGTCTCATGGTGATGCTGATAGATGACGATAAGGATGATTGCGACATTTTTTGTGACGCGGCTCAACAGGTAGTCGATTGCAAGTGTCATTGTGTGCATACCTGCAATGAAGCGTTGTCTATTCTGAGTAGAGCGGAAGTGCGACCCGCTTGCATATTCCTCGACATCAACATTCCAGTAATGGATGGCGTGACGCTTCTCCGGAAACTCAAGAGCGATCCTCTATTATCGGAGATTCCGGTTATCATGTACTCAACCACAAATAATCCCGTCGAAATAGATTCTTGCCTGAGGATCGGTGCAAGGCGGTTCATTACCAAGAATATCAGTTACCAAAAGCTCGTCCAAACACTTAAAGACATCAAGGACGAGATCTTGCCACGCTAGTGCATGCGTTCCGTTTTGCTGCAAAGGCCGGGTGATCACCTGCCGACTTCAGGCTTTGGCCATGACAGAAATCAGTTTTTAGTATGATGTGGGTCATAAGCCCCTTTTTGGGCTCCCTCTATTTTTAACGCTGAAAATTCGATGACAACCTTACCCGCCCCACTATGGAAATCGAAAAATTCAGCTACGACAACAAAATCGTCAAGGCCTTCATTGTAGCCACTGTTGTCTTTGGCCTTGTCGGAATGCTCGTTGGGCTGACGGCGGCCCTTCAGCTCGTATTTCCCATCCTGAATTTTGACTTTCAATACAGCACGTTCGGTAGGATAAGACCTCTGCATACCAATGCGATCATTTTTGCCTTCGTAGGCAACGCCATGTTTGCCGGGATCTATTATTCCATGCAGCGTCTGTTGAAAACAAGAATGTACAGCGACATGCTGAGCTGGGTTCATTTTTGGGGGTGGCAGGCCATCATTCTGGCAGCTGCCATCACCCTTCCACTTGGATTGACAACATCCAAAGAGTACGCGGAGTTGGAGTGGCCCATCGACATAGCGATCACGGTCATCTGGGTTGTCTTCGGATGGAACATGATCGGCACCATCATCAAACGCCGGGAACGACATATGTACGTGGCCATCTGGTTTTACATTGCGACGTTCGTGACCGTTGCTGTTCTGCATGTGGTCAACTCCTTTGAGATGCCTGTGAACTTGTTCAAGAGCTATTCCTGGTACGCCGGCGTCCAGGATGCGCTTGTGCAGTGGTGGTATGGTCATAATGCGGTCGCATTTTTCCTCACCACGCCGTTCTTGGGAATGATGTACTATTTCCTTCCCAAAGCTGCAAACCGGCCAGTCTACTCCTATAAACTTTCGATCATCCACTTTTGGTCATTGATCTTTATTTATATCTGGGCCGGGCCTCACCACTTGTTGTATACCTCCCTTCCCGATTGGGCGCAGTCGCTGGGCACCGTGTTCTCGGTCATGCTGATAGCGCCATCGTGGGGTGGAATGCTGAATGGCTTGCTTACCTTGCGCGGCGCCTGGGACCGTGTCCGTGAGGAACCTATTCTGAAATTCATGGTCGTCGCGGTCACCGCCTATGGAATGGCTACACTCGAGGGACCGCTGCTGTCGCTGAAGAACGTCAATGCCATTGCTCACTTTACCGATTGGATCATAGCACACGTCCACGTTGGCGGACTGGGATGGAATGGCTTTCTGACCTTTGCCATGCTGTACTGGCTGATCCCACGAATGTGGCGGACACCACTGTATTCCACACGTCTCGCCAACACACACTTCTGGCTGGGTACGCTTGGAATCGTCTTTTATGCGCTGCCGATGTATGTCTCCGGCGTTGTTCAAAGCCTGATGTGGAAAGAATTCAACCCGGAAGGTTTCCTGGTATACAAGAATTTCCTGGAGACAACGGTGTCGATCCTTCCACTGCACGGCCTGCGCGCGATCGGCGGAGGCTTGTACCTCACCGGCGCGATCATCATGACGTATAACCTCGTCCGCACGGCGTACAAGGGGAATTTCCTGGCCGACGAGGCGACCGAAGCCGCACCGCTGTCGCGCGAATACACATCGCATTCAGGAGGATGGCATCATCGCGTGCTCGAACACAAGCCTGTACTGTTCACCGTGTTGACCCTCGTGGCAATCCTGATCGGTGGAATAATTGAAATGGTACCGACATTCCTGGTGCGGTCAAATGTCCCGACCATCGCCAGTGTGAGACCCTATACGCCGCTGGAGTTACATGGCCGCGACATCTATATACGCGAAGGTTGTGTGAGCTGTCATACGCAAATGGTCCGCCCTTTCCGTTCCGAGACCGAACGGTACGGCGAGTATTCCAGGTCGGGGGAATTCGTTTACGATCATCCCTTCCTCTGGGGATCAAAACGCACTGGACCGGACCTGGCGCGGGTGAGCAAAAAATACTCGAACAGCTGGCATTACAATCACATGCTGGCACCGGACGCTGTCTCAACAGGGTCAATCATGCCGGCATACCCATGGTTATTCGAACAGACCATTGATCTGGAACAGACTCCATCTAAAATCAGGGCGTTGCGCACGGTAGGGGTACCGTACGAAGCGGGATATGAAGACGTTGCCAATAACGATCTTCAACAGCAAGCTGAGGTTATCGCTTCGTCACTCGAGGCCGACGGCATCGACGTGACCCCGGATGCGGAGATCGTTGCGCTGATCGCCTACCTCCAGCGCCTGGGAAGGGACATCCAGGAACTCAAGACGGCAGAAAAAAATTAATCCGACCAAATATGTACAAGAATGTTTTGCAAGGCATCGAAAACATCGCCATCTGGCCTGTGATATCGTTCGTGATCTTCTTTCTATTCTTCCTCTGTCTGCTATGGTGGGTCTTGACTACCGATAACACTTTTATCGAGCGGATGCGAAACCTTCCCATCAACGAAAAGGAGGAAGAAAAAAATAAAAACCCGAAATTATGAAAAGCGCTGTCATACCGGGGATTCTGACGCTCATTGCACTCCCCGCAAGTGCCCAAACCGCAGAAACGCCTTCTTCATTTTGGGCGGATCCCCTGAACCATCCGCTGTTCTTATTGTACGTAGTGGGCGCATTCGTCGTCGTCGCATTCGTGTTGACAGTAATGGTTGCTATTTATCTCCTGCGTGTGCTTCGCCTGTTGACGGAAGAAGCTGCCCGTGCACAGGCTGCGCAAGCGGGCATTCCATACGTGCAACCAAAGAGCCTCTGGGCGAAATGGATGGAAAAATTGAACGCCTCCGTGCCAGTCGAACGCGAAAAAGATATTCAACTTGACCATGATTACGATGGGATCCGCGAGCTGGACAATCATCTGCCGCCGTGGTGGAAGGCCTTGTTCTATGGTACGATAGGTTTTGCTGTCGTCTATCTTTTCGTGTATCACCTGACTCCGACGCTCCCGTTGTCGCAACAGGAGTATGAAAGAGAAGTTGCCATCGCGCAGGAAAATATCCGGAAACTTCAGGCGAACCAACCGCAAGAGATGGTCGACGTGGATGCCCTGGTTTTTAGTACTGATGCGGAGATAATCGAGCGTGGGAGACAAGTGTTCATGAACAATAGCTGTGGTTCCTGTCATCGGAATGATGGGGGAGGTAACACCATCGGACCGAACCTCACGGATGCATACTGGCTCCACGGGGGCGCCATCAAGAATATCTTTCAAACTGTAAACGATGGTGTCGTGGAGAAGGGCATGCCCGCGTGGGGTAAGTCGCTGAAGGCAACGGATGTTCGGGACGTCGTATTTTTCATCATGAGCCTTCAGGGTACCAACCCTCCGGATGCCAAAGCGCCGCAAGGCGAGCTATTTGAAGCGAGCAATAATGCCAGCGATACTACCGAGATCCGGGCATCCTTGTGAAACAATATTGTTATTGAATGATTTCTCCCGAGAAGGTTTACGCTTTTGATGAAGGCTTTCGCGACAGCATTGCTACCGTGAACGAATCCGGAAAGCGCATTTGGATCTATCCAAAGAAACCTTCCGGAAGATATCATCGTTGGCGCATAACCTTGACCGTAGTACTGTTGGGGTTGTTGTTCGCCGGTCCCTTCCTGAAGATTTCGGGTAAGCCATTCTTGTTGTTGAATTTTTTCGAAAGACGATTTGTCATACTGGGCCAGGCTTTTTGGCCGCAGGACTTTGTATTGCTGGCCATAACCCTCATCACCTTTTTTGTTTTCATCATCCTGTTCACCGTGGTGTTCGGCCGCATTTGGTGTGGCTGGCTATGTCCGCAGACGGTTTTCATGGAGATGGTGTTTCGCAAGATAGAATACTGGATTGAAGGCGATGCCGCCGCTCAGCGCAGACTCAGTGGTCAGCCCTGGAATGTTGACAAAATCATCAGGAAGTCTGCGAAGCACGGCGTGTTCGTTTTGATCTCTGTCGCGATCGCGCTGACGGTGATGGCCTACCTGATCGGTCCAGGTGAGACTTTTCGTATCACTACTTCTTCTCCTCTCGAACACCTGGCTGGATTTATCGCCTTCGTTGGATTTTCGGCGGTGTTCTACTGGGTGTTCGCGGTTTTTCGGGAGCAAGCCTGCACGGCGGTTTGTCCCTATGGAAGGCTTCAGGGTGTACTCCTGGGAAAGGATTCGATCGTTGTGGCCTACGATTGGTTGCGAGGCGAACCCAGGGGACATCTCAAGAAAAAGCGTCCCGCGATGGCACCTGCCGGCGATTGCGTCGACTGCAATCTTTGTGTCCAGGTGTGTCCGACCGGGATCGATATTCGTAACGGCACTCAACTCGAATGCGTCAACTGCACGGCCTGCATTGACGCCTGCGACGACGTAATGCTCAAGGTTGGGAAACCAGGAGGACTAATCCGGTTCGCGTCTTACAACTCCATCAAGAATGGCGTGCAGCGGCTACTAACGTCACGCGTGATCGGATATTCGATTGTTCTCCTGGCGTTGTTGACAGTGCTTGGATTTTCGCTGTCGACGCGATCTGATGTCGACACCACTGTGCTGAAGATACCGGGAACATTGTATCAGCGTTCCGAGGACGGGTACATCACCAACTTATACAATATCGAGTTTGTCAACAAGACATTCAGCGACCTGGAGCTTTCATTGCGCGTAGAATCCCCGTCAACGGCCGAGCTTCGGCAAGTGAGCCACAAGCCGGTCATTGTACCGGCTGAAGGATTACTGAAGGATGTTTACTTCATCCGAATCCCGGAGCATGACGTCAACAACGCGCGCACCATTGTGACGATCGGCGTGTTTCAGGGCGCGGAGCGGCTGGAAACAGTAAAAGTTAAATTCATCGGTCCTGTGGGCAGGGCGTCTGATGTGAAACGATAATAAACTGAGCTATCTATGCATTGGGGGAAATGGATCGTTCTTTCTTTCATTCTTTTCGCGGTGTTTATTGGAACGCTTGTAACAGTGTGCATGAACGAGGATATCAGCCTTGTGTCGCGAAACTACTATGAGGAAGAGCTGGAATTTGAAGTTCGGCTTGAGGGCCAGAGGAACGTTGAAACACTGCCCAGCAAGCCGACCGTGAGCTTGATATCACCTGCTGAGTTGCGAATCGCGTGCGACCAGTTTAACGAGCTCGACAGCGGTGAAGTGGTCCTCTTTTCGCCCATCGGAGAGAGCCGCGATCGCAAGTTCGTCCTCAAAAGAACTTCCGGCAATGTTGCAACTTTTGATCTCTCGGCGATGCAAAAGGGTAGATACCTTGTCCGGATCGCATGGAATGCCGGTGGCAAACCCTTTTACCTGGAAGAATCTATCTCATTATAGCCATGTGGATTACCGCGCTTATGCTCGGCCTTGCTGGAAGTCTTCATTGCGCGGGCATGTGCAGCCCACTGGCCTTCGCCGTCTCAAGACTGTCCGCCAATGCGGTCTTGAACCGGTTACTCTACAACGGAGGCCGCATCGCCGCGTATGGCATCACCGGAGCGTTTTTCAGCGGGGTGGGTGCCATGATACCAATCGCTGCGATGCAAAATGTATTATCGATCAGCCTTGGGCTCGTGCTGGTCATCGTCGCTTTCGCGGGATTGCCGAGTATACGAATTCCGATTCTCTCAACTATCATGACACGACTTACGGTCTCTTTGAAATCAGCATTTGGCAAATACCTCCGGAAGAGATCTTATTATTCGGTGGTGCTGCTCGGTTCATTAAATGGGCTCTTGCCGTGCGGTCTAACCTTTGTGGCCTTGCTATACTGCATTTCGTTGCGAGGTCCCCTGGACGGATTCAATTTCATGCTGCTCTTCGGACTGGGCACAATTCCTGTAATGCTCGGGGCGCATTCCATATTGAGTTTCGTCACAAAACATTTTCAAGTGAGTGCAGCGCGTGTCAATGCGTCGTTGATGCTTTTTGCCGGAATTGCATTGATCACGAGAGTGTTTCTGGTTGCTGGAAGAGAAGCTGCTCTGCACGGCGACAGTCTCGTTGACGCTGTGCTATGCAGGTGAAATCAGCGCGCGACGTTCCACCGAACGACCTTTTCGAGCCTGGCAGCCGATAATATTCTGATCTTGCCGCTTTCGATTTCGATGAGCCCCTCGTCTTTGAAGTCGGATAGCACCCGGATGACCGACTCTGGCGCAGTGCCAACCATTTTGGCCAGGTCTTCTCGTGATATCGTGATGTGCTCCTTTTCGTCCTTGAGTTGAGACGCCTTCAGCAGTGATTCCGCAGTGCGTTGCCTTACGGAATTGTATGCCAGGTTCAGCAGCTGGCTTTCCTTTTCGGCCACCTTTTTGCACAAGAGTGAAATAAAGCTCGCAGAAACGTCAGGGCTTTGCATGAGCGTGATGAAGTCATGACGGGGGATGAGGGTTAACTCGGAGTCCTGCATGGCTATCGCTGATTCCCGGTAAGAGGCGTTTTCCAATATGGCCTCATATCCGAAAAAGTCATTGGGATGGCAAATCGCCGTGATCAGCTCTTTTCCGTCCGGGTGTGATTTGAAGAGCTTGATGTTGCCCGTTTTCACAAAGAAGACATTCAATGGCGTGTCTCCTTCGGCGAAGATCTCTGTTTTTTTCTTGTAGACTTTGGTCTTCTTATCCTTACCCAGGTCCTTCAGGTTCAACACATGCCCGGCGTCCCTGAAAAAATTATCTAATCCTTCCTGAGTTGAGTCGTATTGCTTTTGTTGCATCGCACTCTTGCGGAAGCGGGCCTCGACAGCATTCAACAGGTCGGTATCGTCGAAGGGTTTGGTCAGGTAGTCGTCGGCACCGAGGTTCATCCCTTTTCGGATATCGGTTTTTTCCGTTTTTGCGGTGAGGAAAATAAACGGTATCCTGGCGGTGTCATCGCGCTTTCCCAGGATATGGAGCACCCCGTATCCATCAAGCTCAGGCATCATGATGTCGCAGATGATCAGGTCCGGCTTTTCCTTCTGGGCAACGTCGACGCCGGCTTTGCCGTTTTCCGCGGTCAGTACGGAATATCCTGCGAGGCTGAGGATTTCGCTGGTGTTTTCCCGTACCTCCGGATTATCCTCGATTAACAGTACTTTCTTCATTGGAAACGAATCATGAGAAGATTATTCGCTTAAAATACCAAAATGGAACGGAGCAAAAAAGTCCCTTCACAGTCCTTTCTATCACGTGCCGACCGGGATGAAAATCGTGAAGGTGCTTCCCTTACCGTACTCGCTTTTGAACCGGATTTCGCCATCGAGCAATTCGACGTATTTCCTTACGATGTTGAGACCAAGTCCCGTCCCCTGAACGTTGCCGGCATTGCTCGCCCGGAAGAACCGGTCAAACATGTGCTTTTGTTCGTCGGCGGGGATGCCAATTCCTTCATCGCGGATGGCAAACGCAATCCGGTCGCCTTCCCTTGTGCAATCAATATAGATCGGCTTTCCCTCGTCGGAATATTTTATTGCGTTTGAAACAAGATTAAAAAAAATATTTCTCATGATCCTGGCATCGCTCGTCAGGTGCTGAACTTCAATTTGACAATTGATGATCAGCTTCTGACCCTCTTTCAAGGTGGCGCCAATCTGCTCTTCAATTTCCCTCAGGAAGTCCTGTATGTTAATTGCCTCGGGAATGACATCAACTTTACCTTCTTCCAGTTTACCGAGAGACAGGAAGTCATTCAATATAGCCGTCAGGTGGTTAACGGAGGATTTAATCCGTTGCACGTGTTTCGATATTTTTTCCGTCTCGCCTTTTTCATTGTATTGGCTGATGAGTGAGGCGGAGCTCAGGACTGTGCTCAGCGGCGTACGGAATTCGTGCGAGGCGATCGACACAAACCTGCTCTTCAGTTCGTTGAGTTCCCGTTCTTTGCCGAGCGCCTGGCGGGCTTCTTCTTCGGCCTTTTTGCGTTCGCGTACTTCCTGTTCCAATCGTTCAACCGAGTTGTTGAGTGCTTCCGTTCGCATCTGAACTTTCCGCTCTAACTCGGCGGCGTATACGATCAACTGTTCTTCGCTTCGTTTCAGTGATTCTTCTGCCTTTTTTCGTTCGGAAATATCGCTGATGAACGCCATCACCAGGAGATTGTTCTTCACGCGGGTGTAACTCAGGCTAATCTCGACAGGGAATTCACGACCATCTTTTCTTAATGCGGTTAGGTCCCTGCCCAGGCCCATTCGTCTGGGGTGCGGGTCCGAATTGAACGCGTTGCGGAAGTTGACGTGGCTGTTTCGATAACGCACCGGCAGCAGGTTTTCGAGCGGCAAACCGACCAATTCGTCCTGATCGTATCCGAAAATCTGTTCTGCTACCGGGTTTGCGACGACGATCTTACCACCCGGATCAACCATCACGATGCCCTCAGACATGCTGTAAAAGATCTCCCGAAAGGCATCGTTGCCAATGGCGGGAATTGCGCCGCGGTTTTCCATAGACGCCCCAAGATAACAAATCGCTTAGTCATGATAAAAGTCATCCAGGCGCTTGACTAAAGTCCGGGTTGGCGAGTGCTTTACTTCGTATGTTCGTATAGCCCGGTGCCGAGGAAGGGAATGCTCTTGCGGGTATGATGCGGACCCGGAGGCATTGCAGTTCGTTGAATCATTAAATCATCAAGTATGAAAAAAATTCTTGTACCGACCGATTTCTCCATGCCGGCCCAATGGGCGCTGGAAGTGGCGGTGGCGATCGCACAGCGCGCACACGGTGAAATTATTTTGCTCCACGTCCTGGAAGAGCCGGGTGCCGACTCCTTTAATGCTGAAGGTCAGGTGTCGGACTATAATGACTCTGAAGAAAGGCTCTTCATGGCCCAGCTCGTCAGGAAATGCAGGCGCGATCTGGTGGAGGCAGCCAGCGAGGTCAAAATGGCTGGCGTTGAAGTTACGACCAGGCTCCGGGTCGGCAATGCGTTTCATGGAATCCGCTCCGTGATCGTCGACCAGGATGTCGACCTTGTTGTGATGGGAGCTTCAGGCCGCTCGAAACTGGAAGAGCTATTCGTTGGCTCAAATGCGGAAAGAGTCATTCGTTACGCCAAATGTCCGGTGTTAACAGTTCATGAAAGGCCGCTGAGCGTCGGCTTCAAGAACATCGTGTATGCCTCGTCCTTGTCTGAGCAGGAGGCAGCTTTTTCCAACGTCGTGAAGAACGCCCAGATCATGTATGGCTCAACCATCCATTTGGTTCATATCAATACGCCGACCACGTTTCAACCTGATTCAGTTGTGATACCCGTCATGGAAAAGTTTGCACAGAGTCTGGGGCTTGAAAACTACACGCTCAACGTCTTCAACCATTACAGTGAGGAAGAGGGTATCCTGGAATTTTCCAAACGCATAAAAGCGGATTTGATTGCCATGTCTACTCACGGCAGAAAAGGGATCGCGCATGTCTTCTCGGGAAGCATCGCCGAGGACGTCGCCAATCATGCAACCACTCCGGTGCTCACCTACGTCACCTCCAAGCCAGGCTGACGGGGAGTCGGGTATAGCGTTTTGATGTAATAGGGTAGATGAAGAATTGAACATGCCGTTATGAGAGTGATGATTCAGTCGCCGGGCCTCAGGCCGCGAAAGAAATTGATGGATCTTGTCAATAAGAAGATGCAAAAGCTCGCGTCGCTGAACGATCGGTTGATCGACGCGCGCGTCACGCTTAGAAATGATAAGTCTGAAACGAAAAAGAGGATCTGTGACATAAGGATCAGTATCCCGGGCAATGATCTCTTTGCGTCGAAGAAGGGGTTAACGTTCGAAGAAGCCGTTACGGATGCTGCCGAAGCCATTAAGCGTCAGATGATCGAATGGCGACGCATGACCCGCCCGGTTGCGTCGTGAACGCACGATGATGGCATTTCGCCGCGAATACCGTGGCGATCCCTAACCCGTTCTGACCTGGGTGTTCCCACCCACCTCAAGGCTTATGTCGACCGGTTTGTTCGTCTTCCATGATCCGCGGGTAAAGTCCGGCACGTCCACCGATTTCGCCCTGTTGGCAACGGATTGTTCGCTCAGGGGTGAGATCGCGCTCCAGGTCGCGGCATCATAGACGTCGATGTCCAGAGGCAGGCCGTTTCTGAGGCAGTCGATTAATCTCCAGTCCATCAGAAAGTCCATTCCACCATGTCCGCCAATTTGCTTAGCCAGCTCACCCACTCGTTTAACAATTGGTGGTGTAAACTTTTCTTCCAGGACCTTAAAGTCCGCTTCCGAAATCCAGCCTTCATGACTGGTAGCAATGCGCGGAGGCTCGGGGTATTTCACAGCTATGCCCTTCGTGCCACTTACGAGGTGTATCCGCGAGTACGGTCTCGGGGTAGTCACGTCGTGCTGCAGCATTATCGTCCTGCCCTTCAACGTCCGAATCGTCGTGGTGTTCATGTTGCCGCGGTACGACTTATTTTCAAAGGGCTTGTAAAAACTGTCTTCGGCAGCAAGTTCGTGGGCAAGTTTACCCATTTGAAAATCGTTGGTGGACACTGACACGAGATAGTCCATCCGGTCGCCGCGGTTGACGTCCAGGATCTGCGAAATGGGGCCCAGCCCGTGAGTCGGGTAGAGATTGCCATTTCGTACGTTTTCCTTAAGCCGCCACATGTCATAGTAAGCGGTCTTGGAGAAGTTCATGTCGATGAGTGTGTGCAGGTATGCGCCTTCCGTGTGAACGATTTCTCCAAAGAAACCCTGGCGAGTCATGTTCAATGTCAACAACTCGAAAAAGTCGTAGCAACAGTTTTCGAGTATCATGCAGTGACGCCTGGTGCGCTCGGATGTTTCTACCAGTTGCCAGCACTCGTCGATCGTAACGGCTGCGGGCACTTCTGTAGCAACGTGCTTGCCCTGCTCCATGGCGTAGAGTGCCATGGGAGTGTGGAGTTTCCATGGCGTAGCAATGTAGATAAGGTCAATATCCTTCCTCTCGCATACTTTTTTCCATTCATCGGCCGACCCCGAGTAGAGATCGGGGTTATGGACACCGCCGGACAGTATTTTTTTCGCGAACTCGGTCCTTTCCGGCCGGATGTCGCACAATGCGTTGATCTCTACCCCGGCTATTTTGTTCATCCTCGTTACTGCTCCCGGTCCACGATTTCCGAGTCCAATGAAACCGATTCTGACGGCCTCCAATTTCTCCGCGGCGTATCCACACATATTGAACTGTTGTCGACCCTCCTGCCGCGATCGTTTAGCCGGCATAGCGTCCGCTGTGACTTCAGACGGGCCTACAACCGCGCCGGCGAGGCCCAGCCCGGCAAGCCCGGACACTTTCAGAAAATCTCGTCTGTTGCTTTTCATAACGTTATTGTCTCATCTCAGGTCCTGGTTTTTCAGCGATCGGTCATTGATTTCAGGAAATCCCTTCGCTTGGTCATGGCGCACGTCAAGTTAACCACTTATGAAATGGTTTGGAAACTTTTCTCGCGCTGGATTTTTTGACGGGTTTGGCAATTCGTCAATACCTCGTTGTCGCGAACAGCGAGGTGGTATGTGTGGTCATGTCCGGGTTGGCAGTGTCGACCCTTGCACTCGCGATAGTGCTGGAAGGGGCCGTAACCAATATCGTTACCAGAAGGTACAAGTGTTGACCTGTCGGGAAGCCTGGCCCTCAAAAACTGCCTTTCACCGTGAATGCCGCCGGATAACCAGCCTTTAAAGCGTCCATTTTTTCAGACGGGGCACATTTTTTTAACTGCGAATCGTGCTGAACGACAAGCGCCTTTGGCGTCTTGATCAAAAAAATGTTTTACAAATCAATTCATTAACTATGAAAAACCAATGGAAGTTTTGGCTGATGGGATTGTTCGTGGTCGGAATGTTCCTGACCGCGTGCGACGACGATGACGATAACGGTATACAACCAAAGGATGAAGAAACGGTCTACACGCTCAATGAACTCAACGGATCAGGTGTAAGCGGAACAGTTACTTTCAGAAGGGTGGACGACGCAACCACTCGGGTGACCATCGCACTTACGGGAACAGAAGAGGGCAATACGCACCCTGCTCACATTCATTCGGGTGATGCTGCGGCGGGTGGCCCAATTGTTCTGGACCTGACGTCAGTGAATGGTGCGACAGGGCGCAGCGAGACAATGGTCACCGAGCTTAACGATGGAACGGCGATAACATATGAAGAGCTGATTAAATTCGACGGGCATGTGAACGTACATCAGAGCGCAGCTGACCTCGCCACCATGATTGCCCAGGGGAACATCGGATCCAATGCTCAAGCCGACGGTGGTGGTAACTATTAACTATTGATAATTAATAGCTTTTTCGTGAAGCTTCTGATTCCAGGGTACCGATACCTGAAAGGAACAGAAGCTTTTCTTTTATTGTGCGGATGGGCTATTGGGTATGGGCTATTGGCTATTGGCCTTTAGCCTTTGGTCTTTGGCCTTTAGCCTTTAACTTGTTTTGCTTGATCAGGTGCTTAATGATCCTCAAAACCAGCTTTTCAGGCACAGGTTCAGAGAGGGGAAACTGGATCGTCCCCTTTGAAGTTCGATATCGTGAAAATGCCTTTTGGAACGACGGATCCTTTACCGGCGCAGGATAAAGAGAGAGGTGATTCTTAAATGCGGCGAAGTACGCCACGTAGGTGTTGTTAAGACGAAATGCCGGAATACCATAACTTATCGCTTCCGTCGCCTCAGGCGCCAGGCTTCGAATGATCGCTCGTATTTGTTGAAGACCGGTCCGCGCCTCAACACCAGACCGCGAAATGTAGTCGTCGATATCAACGGCTTTCTCTCTCATGGGATAGTTTGTAGTTTAGGTTGTGAAGGTTGAAGTCTCTGTCGCGTTCTCCAGCAACATCCATAAAAACGAAGTTAGCATATTTTTCTTTTGGCAAAAGTGTCTGCACTTTCCACTTCTGTTCTAATTACCTAAATTGAAAGTTCCAAATAACGGCTTCGAAACGCCACCGCGGCAAGAACCCACCGACATCAAAATCCCAACCTCACATGAAAGGATTTCTACTGAAGCTCACTGACTGGCTCAGGGAGATTTTCCGTAAGTATCTCCATTCGGAGAACAAGGACCTTCCTTATTATGTGACGATTCTCATTGCACTGGGGATTTTTTCATTAGCGCTGAATGCCTTTATAGAAATCACTGACGAACTCTTCGAAAATCAGCTCGGAGCATTTGACCGGCTGATTACCGACGTTGTACTCTCCTTCCGCTCCGACAGGGGCACCGCCTTTTTCGAATTCATGACTCATGTCGGCGACCGCTACGCCTACGCGGCGATAGGGCTGGCGATGGCTGCCTATTTCTACTTGCGACACCGGAGTTGGAAGTTCATCTTGCAGACGATATTCGTGCTGATGATGTCCACTGTATCCAACGTCGTACTAAAAAGGGTGTTCAACCGAAGTCGACCAACCATCGAACACCTGGTGTCGGTCGACACACTCAGCTATCCCAGTGGTCATTCCATGGCAGCTATGGCCTTTTACGGATTCCTCATTTACCTCGTGACCCAGCTGCACATGAGACCAGTTCTCAGGTGGATCCTCATCGTCTTTCTGGTCCTGGTGATCTTCTGCGTCGGCGTAAGTCGTATTTACCTGGGGGTGCATTTCCCGTCGGACGTTGCGGCTGGCTTTATGGGAGGGCTGATTTGGGTCACATTTTGCGTCATTCTATTCAACATCGTAACCCTGCTGCGGCGCCAGCACGGCAGTTGATGATAATCGTCTATGCATTACCTTTGTCGTTCGTCTATTACCAAACCCATTGCTATGCGTTCCGTACTTAAAATTCTCATCATGCTGTTGATTTTCGATGGGGCACAATCCCAGCCCGCCAATGGCGATTATGATCTCGTGATCGGTACATATACTAATCCGGAACAAACGAACGGTATACATGTGTATCGGTTCAACCAGGAGACCGCTGACGCAACGCCACTGACTGTCAATACCGAAGTCCACAATCCCTCTTACCTCGCGATAACCCACGACGGCAAGAATTTGTACGCCGTCAGCGAAGCAGGCCAGGGTAACGGAAAAGTGTATGCTTTTTCATTTGATGTATCCACGGGTGGGATGAAGATGTTGAATGGAGTTTTGTCCAACGGCGATGATCCCTGTTATATTTCGGTTGATAGCAGGAACCAGGTGGTGTTTGTGGCGAACTACAGTTCCGGGACGCTTTCCGCAATTAAACTAAAACCGGATGGATCCTTTGATTCCCATATACAGACGATCAGGCATTCTGGGAGCGGCCCCGACAAGAGTCGTCAGGCTACGCCACACGTCCATTCCGTTGTACTGTCTCCCGACGAGCGGTTTCTTTTTGCTTCTGACCTTGGCACTGACAAAATCAATATCTACCAGGTAGACCCCTCAGCAGCTGAACCGTTGCATGCTGCCGATCCCGGTTTTGTACAAGCCACACCAGCAAGCGGGCCGCGACATCTGACGTTTCACCCAAAGGGCAGGCTGGCCTTTCTTGTTCAGGAGATCGACGGGACTGTGACCGCCTTCGAATACCGGCATGGAAAGCTTAAGACGTTGCAGAATATTAGCCTGCTCGCTCCGGGATTCACTGGCGATGTAGGAGCTGCTGATATTCATGTTTCACCCGACGGCAAGTTCCTTTATGCATCGAATCGCGGAGACGCCAACGATATAGCGATTTACTCCATTGGAAAAAAGGGCACATTGACCTATCTGGCCAGCCAATCAACGTTAGGGAAGGCACCTCGCAATTTCGCCATCGATCCTACCGGGAACTTCTTACTGGCAGCCAACCAGAATAGTAATGACATTGTTGTATTCAAGCGCGATAAAGAAACCGGCCTGCTCTCAGACACCGGCAAAAGAATTTATGTTGATAAGCCGGTCTGTCTGAAGTTTATCCAAACACATTAGCATCAGGACTGATTTCACAAGAATGAGGATACGGTATGAATTGCCCTTCCGGAAAAAGGTTGTTCAATAGTCAGGCCATCGCCGAAGGTGTACTGATCGAGCTATGGTCGAAAAACGACTATCGATCCGGGGAAGGGCCGGTCGCCGTTTATCTTTGTGAGGATTGCGGACATTATCACTTGACCTCCCGCGGGCCAATGAATGAGAGGCTAGCCAGTGCAATCGCGAGTGGAGAGATCAAGATTCAGCGCGAGGCAAGCAAATGGATTCAGAAACTTAGGTAATCGGACGCCTGACTAGCCGATCCGTCACAAATCCGGCCGGACCGACCCTTTTTCCCTTGGCGAATCGAAATAATTATTATCTTGAAATTCGATCCGGTCAAGGGCATCACACGCTTGTACCGATCAAAACTTGCATTTTCGACCAAATAGTAATCAACTAAATATTATTGTATCCCATGGCTGTTAACAACAGAGTTTTACGATTGCTCAGTCTAGTCACATACGTGCAAAGTGAAATGGATGGCGACGAAGTATTTATCAAGTATCATGGCAAGAAAATCGCCCCTGCAAAAAAGAAATACTATAAGATGACCCGCGAGCCACTTGAGCTCAACGTTGACATCAAGCTTGGCAATGATGAATGGGTTGAACTGGAGCTGTGGGAATACGATGTTCTGCTTCCAAATGATTTCCTCGGAAAATTCAGATTGCAGGCCGGCCAGCAACGAGATACGTTCTCTACCGAGTTGATGCGCGCAAACGAGTCCAAGGCGCAATATGTGCTGCATTGGGAACTGCTCACGAATGTCAAAGAGAAAAAAGGAACAGCTGTTAAATAGAAGAAAGCTCCGGCCTATTTCGGCGTGACATTGGCCACGGGCGGGTTGATCCCCATGCTTTTGAGGACGAGGTCGGAGATGTCGGCTTGTTCATCGGCGTAAAGCACGAGGTCAGTGCCTCCCAGCCGTGCGGTCAGCACAAATGTGAAGGCGTTTTCTTTCGCAACTTTCTCAATCGATTCACCCATCTTCTTGTACACAGGCTCGAGTAGTTGAGCGTGTTTGCGCTCGTAAGTGGCCTGAGCATCCTGCTTCAGTGTTTCCAGGTTTTGTTGCAACATTTCAAGCTCCCGTTGCGTGTTGGCCCGAACTGGCTCCAGCATCGTTTTTTCATTCGCGACGTAGTCCTGATATTTTTTTTGCAGCTCCTGAGTCTTGGTGTTGATCTGATTGGTGAGTTGGGTCTCCGTCGACTTGAGCTCGGTCTCGATCTGTTTCGCTTCAGGCATCAGGCTAAAAATATATTCGACATCGGCATAGCCTACCTTAGTGGCCGGCTCGGTTTGGGATTGGACCGTGATCGTAAAAAGCAGGCAAATCGCGGACAGAATGATGTTTTTCATAATACTTCAGGTTCAAGATTGGTCGACGGACTCACCCGTCAATAACTCATTAAGGCGCTAAATTACAAAATGCGGGCCAAAATAAACCCGGTCGTTCGCGAACAATAAGTCACGACCGATGTTGGGTTTCCTGATCTGAACTGCGGTTCATGAGCCGACCCAGTCCAAGGAATGCTATCGGATGACGGGTGGTTCCCTGCGCAGCCAGGTCAGCCAGAATTTCACCAATCACAGGAACAAACTTGAATCCGTGGCCACTGAATCCACAGGCTATCACCACTCGATTCCCATGTCCTGGCAGAAAGTCGATGACGAAATTGTCGTCGGGACTGTGCGTGTAAAGGCAAGTCTTGAGTGTTATGAATTCTTTTCCGCAACCGGGCAGATATTTCCCGAGTGCATATTCAATCTTTGCTCGCTCCTCATCACCCACGTGGCGGTCAACACGGTCGGGATCTGTCGCGGGTCCCGGGCTATGACAGGCAAGCTTCAGGCCAAGGGGTCCGCCGAAACCTTCGAACGGCAAGACGGGGAATCCATAGAATATACCGTAAGTTGGGTCATCAACAAACCAACACGGAAAATTTCCCAACGACACTGTCGTGGGATTTGCAGGGTTGATCCACGCGAGTACCTGTCGTGTAACCTTGAGGTCGCCGGACAGTTCCGGAACAAGTTTCGACGTCCAGCTGCCCGATGTGAAGACAATCTTGTTGCAATGATAGGTGTCACGATCGGTCTTGACTGTAATTGTCGACCCATCATCGTTCCACTCGAGCACCTTTTCATCGGCATGAATGACCGCATGATGGTTTTGTGCTTGTTCAGCAAGCGCCCTAATCGTGCGTTCAGGAGTGACGAACCCGGCGTCGGGCTCAAAGAGTGTTTCGAAATGATCGGGTATGTCAAAGGCGCGAAATTGCTTTCGCGATTCAGGGTGCGAAAATTCTGTTATGTCTACGTTATGTGTTGCTGCTGAAGTTCTGATTCCATTTAATGTTAAACTATTTCGTGGCCCGAAATACACTACGCCCGTGCGGTAGTATAAGCTGGTTCCGGTCTTTTCTTCGAGGTCTTCCCAGTTTTCATAGGCCCGCTGCAGAAGGGGAACATAATCCGCGTGCTCGAAGTAAGCTTTGCGAATGATGCGGCTTTGGCCGAAGTGCGATCCGTGCTCATGAACGATCCCAAATTGTTCCAGTCCCAACACACGACAGCCATTCCGCGCCAGATAATAGCACGTCGCGGATCCCATCGATCCCACACCGATTACGATGACGTCGAAATGGTTGGAGGGCATGTATCTGTTTTAGAAGGAGTGAAGATAGGGAATCTTGGTTCCGGATTCCAGGTTCCGGGTTCCTCCAGCCTGAAGCGTGACCGTGGACCATGGACTATGGACCATGGACTATGGACTTGCCTTTCACTCGCTCTTCAGACTCTCCACCGGATTAACGAAGGTGGCCCGCACCGTCTGAGACCCGACGGTCAATGCGCCGAAGAATATCAACACAAGCACACTGATCGCGACAACACCAAAGCCGATGGTGGTGTGGTAGGCGATTTGCTCAAGCCAGAAGTTATTCACGAACCACGCCAGGGGCAAACCGATCATTGCCGAAATGGCCAGCATGACAAGAAAGCCCTTGGAGAGCAACAAAACCAATCCCATTCCGCTCGAGCCCAGCACCTTTCGAATGGAGATCTCCTTCATGCGAGTCTCGGTGGCGTAGGTGGCCATGCCGAGCAGACCGAGACAGGAGATGAGTATGGCCAGGAATGAAATGAAACCCAGCACCCGGACGAGGTCTCCGAATACTACTTCGTAGACTTTATTGATCTCAGACTCAACTTCAGTGTAGTCGACCTTCAGGCCGGGATTAACTGCCACCCATGCTTTTTCAATGTTTTTCGCCGCCTCCTCATACGGTCCCGCATAAGCAACTTGCACCACATTGAATTCTTCCGGTTGATAGAGCAGCAGCATCGGCGTAATCTGCTGGGTAAGATCGCGATGGTTGTAATTTTCCACCACACCCACGATCGTCTTGGTTGTCGTATCGTTGCAGAACACCATCGATTCACCGATTGCGTCCTGTAACCGTTCGAAATTGAGTTCCTGCGCTGCGGCTTCGTTAATCACTACAAAATTTTCGGTTGCGGTACGTTTTTCAGGGCTAAAGAATTCCCCTGCCAAAAGTTTGACCTGCATGTTCGAGGCATAATCCTCATCCACGAGAAAGTACCCAGCGTCGATAGAGGCTGGATCGTCCATGTTTCTTTTGATAGCTGCCCCGTAGGACGTACCCGCCGCCGGTACGTGTGAGGCGGCAGACACCGAAACAATATTATTGTATTTCTGCAACTCCGTCTTTAGCGTTTCATAAGACGTGTCATTCAGCTTCACCATGATGTTGTTTTTCGCGTTGAATCCATGCTCCTGCGTTGTCATCATGTTCATCTGCTTGTAGATGACAATGACGGTCATGATGAAGAAGAGGGAGAGCGTAAATTGCGTTACCAGCAAAGCCTTTCGCAAGCCCATTTTCGAGAATAGTCTCAGGTTGTTGAGACTCTTCAGCACCTTTACGGGTTGGAAACCCGACAGCACGACCGCGGGAAAGAATCCGGCCATGATGCCGACCACAGCGGCGAGCGCGACAAAGGCAGCATATACGGCCACTCCGTTATACAGATCCCAGCGCAACATACGGGCAAAGCTTAACTGCAACACCATCGGTTTGAGCACTGTAAGCATGAGGATAGCGAGTACGAGTGATGCCATAGCGATGACTGTTGACTCAGCAATGAACTGAACGAAGATCTGCCAGCGCGCAGCACCAGCAACTTTCCTTACGCCGATCTCGCGGGCGCGCGAGAGTGAGCGCGCGATGGACAGGTTGGTGAAGTTAAAACACGAGGTCACCAGGATCACGAGCGCCAGTCCGCCTAGAAAATAAACAAACATCCATGGCAGCTGCGGGCCGATGCTGTTGTGCAAAACGTCGCCAGGCGTTATGCGAAGCAGGGGCTGCAATCCGAACACCATTTTGTAGACGCCGGCTTTGGTGGGAGCGATGTATTTCTGGTACACCTTGTCCAGTTGTGTCTGGATCATCGATTCGGTCGCGTTCTCCTCTGCGCGGATGTAGGTCCAACCGTCCCAGTACATGGCCCAGTTTTCGGAGATCTTCCCCAGCTTTCCGGATTCCTCCAGGCTTTTGACGGTACTCATACTGCCAAGTCCTTCGAACACGATATGTGATTTTCTGCCCGTGTCCTTTAATATACCGGTGATGGTGTACAATCCCTGGTCGCCGACCTTCAGCGTTTGACCCACAGGGTTTTGGTCGTCAAACAATTTGTCAGCGGCCTTGCGGGTGAGCACGACGGAGAACGGCTCTTTCAACGCCGTCGCGGGGTCGCCGTATTCAAGCTCGTATTGAAAGAATTCCAGCACATTGGCGTCGGCGAAGTAGCCAGTGATGGGGATGTTGATATTTTGACCTTCGAATTCAAGCCAATGGTTTCCGAACCCCCGGCGCAAACGGACAGCGTCTTCAATGCCCGCGTAGTTGCCGGTGAGTTCCGGTCCCAGCGGCATACAGCTCGCAGCGTTGCGCTTGTTTTCTTTCATGATGTTGCCTTTTTCATCTACATCACGAGTCCAGACGCGGTAGATACGATCGGCGTTAGTGTTATAACGATCGTAGCTGAGCTGGTCGGCGACAAGCATGATCAATGCCATGCAGATCGACATAGCGATGGCCAGTCCGAAGATGTTGATGGCTGAAAAAAAGCGGTGGCGCAGTATGCTGCGAACGGCGGTCTTGAGGTAGTTGAAAATCATTCCTAATTTCCTAATTCCGGACTCCGTACCATTCGTATGGAGCGTGACTGGTCCTCCGTGACAAAAAGCAGTCCAGTTCGGGCAAAGCTCGTTTTTGTTGGGCTGGCGCATGTGGAGATCGGATGGTTTGTTTAAAAATGAACACTGTGGAAACAAAAGTGAACAGTTCCATCGTGCGAGGACGTAAAGAATATAACCATCTGAGCACCCGAAGGAACGCGGAACCAGGAACCTGGAACTAGGAACCAGCAATTAACCCCCTCCAGATCGACAGCACCAGAAACTGCAGGCCAAAGGAAGCAAATAGCCCTGCGTACCCGGCGATAATCCCTTTGACGATAACCGCAAGGTACGACTCCTTGTAAAACCTCCCGGATGACCGTACAAAATTCGCGGCCACAATCAGAATGACTGGAATCATTAGAAGGATGATGGTCAGGTCCGATTCAAGATCAAAGACCGTTGCAATCGCCAGGACGAGAGGTGAGAGGCAAAACAGTAACGCAATAGTGGAAGAGGCCAGAAAGCTGATATAGATGAGATGCTCAATGTAGGTCAACTTGATTTTCCGAAAGAAGAGCCAGCTGAACATCGACCAGAACGGTATCGTCACTAAAAAGTATCCTAAGAAATTGATGAAAATAAAGAAGGGCCACCTCTGCTGAAAATAGAGGTAAAACTCTTTCGTGAACGCCTCGGGTGCGTCCTTAAGCAGTTCAATGTTGTCGGGAAGCGCATCATAATCAGGAGTCAATGACAGAATAAGGAA
>CAZLWX010000062.1:0-21770 GCA_964563295.1 uncultured Roseivirgaceae bacterium
TGTTCTCCCTGGTTGTGATCACGACCTGGTTTGCAGTGCTTTTCAAGTTTCTTCCTGAAGCTTCAGTCACCTGGGATACCGCTTTGATGGGAGGATTTGTAACCAGCGTGTTGTTTATCATTGGAAAATTTGCATTGGGAAAAATACTAGTGCACGCGCGTTTGGAAAATATCTTTGGCGCATCGGCGTCCTTTGCCCTGCTCCTGCTATTTATCTTTTACTGCTCGTTTATCCTTTACTACGGAGCAGCATTTACCTATACGTACGGGGAAACGATCGATAGCAAGATCTGTGCAAGCAAATATTCCAATCAGTACGAAGAGCGCATCATCGACGATAGCAGTGCCGAGCTGTCATAATCGCTTCATGGGTGGGATAACCGAGCGATAAAGTTCGATGCCGTCGGGGTGCTCCAGGTCAACTTGAATAAAGGTGAGTGCGATTGAACCGTCCATCCGCAGGTCAGCCCGCGCAAATCCTGTAGTGCTGGCGACAAAGCGCGCATAACCCTTTCGCTTGACGGACGTGTGCTTGGCGGCGGAGCCACTGACGATCATGTGAGTGTCATCGCGCACCATGTATTCGAGGGCGTGCTCATGGCCAGACACGTAGAGGTTGCTGGGAAAATGTCGCAGCAAGGCTTCAATAGGGTCGCGAAATCGGCGATACGCGGGGTGACGCGTGTCCTGCCGGTGACCTATAAACTTCCGGTATAATGGATAAATGGATCCGACAACCGGAAGCGGGATAAAAAGGTAGGGCTTCACATCCGTGAGTGGGAACAAATGGTCTTTCAGCGTGAAGACGCCGCCATGATCGCCATATGTAAGTAGTGGATGGTGTCCGGCAATAATGATCCGTTTATCTGGATTTCTGGTCAACACGCTGTCCAGTTGGGCGACCACCTGGGCGGGGGTCTGAGCAGCGCAGGCACTTCCGATACCTGGCTTTTCCCACTTATGGAGAAACCATTGAGTGTCCAACAAAACCAACAAATTTGGGCCAGGAAGGGGGATTTCTACTGGTCCAGGGCAATTATCCCGCGGGAAGAGGCCAAAAAGCGGGTTTCTTAAAGAGTCAAACCAGTTTTGTTGGTTTTTGAGGTACTGAAGGCCTTTTTTACCCCAATGTTGCCAATCATGGTTGCCGGGAATAAAGATGCCCCGGGCACCATTCGCTACCCATCCTGCCTGTTCAAGCAGAATGGACTGCTCCCGTTCAAACGACTTCGATCCCCTGCCTGACAGGCCCTCAGGGTATACGTTATCACCGAGGAACACGACCGTAGCCTGCTCTCCAGCCGCTGAGATCGACTGCTTCAGTACGTCCCCGATCGGCGCATCGATCACGTCGTGTTCTCCAGCATCGCCGACAAGAAAAAGAGAATGAACAACGGCCGTGTCCCCCTGACCAATCGCGGGCACCAGACGAAAAACAAATAGAATGAAAAAGAGAGATCTGCAGATCGTTGATCGGGCCTGGCTACTATGAAAGCCTGGCCACCATTCGTCATACCATGCCAGACAACTTGAAGATAAGGTCATCGGTTTGCCTGTGATCTTCGGCGGGGGTAAGATTCTTGTGCTGGGCAAGTACAGCGATTGCTTCGCGATATTCCTTGTTCATGGCGAGTGCCAACCCGAGATTGAAGTAGCAATTAGAAAATGCCGGTTCTATTTCCAGTGAAATCTGATAGTGAATCTTGGCAAGTGGATAGTTGCCCATCTCCGCGTACACATTAGCGAGATTGTAGTGGGCTTCATAATGGCGCGGTTCGAATTTCAGGCAGAGGGTAAAGTAGTCGATTCCCTTGGAATAATTGCCGTCAAGCGATTCCAGGATACCAAGATTGCAGTAAGAGTCCGCAATACAATCTCCTTGCGCGATTGCCCGTTGATAGTGCTCCCGGGCGGCCTTGTTGTCACCCTGTTCGTCTGCCAGCAGCGCTTCTTCGAAGAGTGAGAGCTGATTTAGTTTGATGATCTTTGCGCCCGTAAACAGCGGCAACTGGCCAGGCCTGGAATCAGGGTCCTTCTTTTTCCGCGCTTTTTGCAATCCGAATTTTTCGGGTGTCGCATTCGCGGAAAATTGAATGATCTTGGCCATACAGCAAAGGTACAGCGAAAACTCGGAAGTTGAAAAGTGCAGTTTTCCCTATGGCAGACGACAGTAGCGGCAGGCGCGCTTAAACCTTCACTTGATCGGCCAAGGATAATGGGCTAAGACGCTTTGCGTTTTGCGGACTTGGCTGGCTTGGTTGCTTTTGCCTTTTTCGCGGTCTCCCCCTTCGCCTTCTCCATGGGTTTTTTCTTGGCAGCGTCGATGCTGGCCTTAAGGGCAGACATAATATCCACGACTTTGCGCGGCTCCTCTTCTTCACGCACGACAATTTCCTTGCCTTCGATCTTGGCGTTGATGATGTCCATCAGCTTGTCGTAGTAGTGGTCTTTCATTTCGATCTGGCTGAATTTCACAGACATGGAATCGACGAGGGTCTTGGCCAACTTGAGTTGTTCCTTGTCGGCCTTTACCTCCCGTATCTGGGGAACATCCTTCATGCTCTTGACCTCGTGAGGATATCGCAACCGGTACATCACGATGCCGCCATCCATGGGACCCAGCAGCAATGGCGTTTCGCGGTCGCGCAACACGACCTTTCCAACGGCTATCTTTCCTGATTGCTTGAGAGTCTCGGACAGGAGGCCATAGGTCTTGGCCGCAACATCGCCGTCGGGGCCGATATAATAGGGGGCTTCAAACAGTGTGGGATGCACTTCCGATGAATCAACAAACCCCTCGATCTCAATTATGCGTTCGCTCTTCAACTTCACTTTCTCGAAGTCCTCGGCATCGACGATGACGTATTGCCCAGGTTCGTACTGATAACCTTTCACGATGTCATCGTTCTTCAGGGGTTCACCAGTCACCTTGTCCTTCTTTTCATAAGCAACGGGGTTATGGCCGTCTTTTGAAAGGAGATTAAAGCCGATGGTCTGCGCCGTGTCTATGGCGTTGTAGATCCGAACCGGGATGGTGACGAGGGAGAATTGTATATGACCTTTCCAAATCGCACGCATAGCTAAATTATTAGATTAAGTAGATAGGGCTAAGTTATTGAATATGTTATAGTTTTTCAAATCTTGAGAGGTCACTTTTTATTCATTGCTCGTCCTCCCCTTCCGCAGGTTGGTAAAAATCCGATGCCGAATTTAGGATATTGATCTGAATTTGAAACCCGTTACTGATCTGGTTGTTATCCGGGCGCGGAGATCGTGAAGGATATTATACAGGCCGAAGTACGTTCGGTTGATGTAGATGGCATCTCGGATTCCCCTGGGGCGCGTGGACTTCCGGAACTCCTTCATATCGGTAAGTTTTTCGCCATAGCTAAACAATGTCTTGAAATAGCCTTCGTCGGCGAAATCAAAGGTCCTGCTCCGAAATGGAAGCGCCAGCAGCTCCACGAGTTCAGAGAAGACATCTGTAAAGAACGCCTTGTCCTTCGCACTGTCGTCCGGGTAAATGAATCGCAGCTTTGAGAACACCTGGTCGCGCTTCTTATGGTTCTTCAGGATGTCTTCGTCCTGCAGCCGGAAGTATACGCTGTGGAAATCCTCGGGGATCACTTTTACACAGCCAAAGTCAATCACCCCCAATTTGTTGTCGGTGGTTACAATGAAGTTGCCCGGGTGGGGATCGGCATGAACGGCCCTCAGCGTGTGCATCTGAAAATGGTAGAAATCCCACATCGCCTGGCCCAGCCGGTTTCCGGTTGCCGGGGGAAGACCGGATGCTATCGCCTCATCAAGGTGTTTACCCTCGAGCCAGTCCATCACCAGTATTTTCGGACACGAATATTCGGCGTAGTATTTTGGGAACACCACGTCGTGCAGGTGGCTGGTCTTTTGTGAAAGATCAATGGAGCGCTGCAACTCGAGGGTGTAATCCGTCTCCTCCATCATTCTCAATTCAACTTCCTCAATGAACTCGTCGTACTCAACCGGGTTAAGGTTGAACATGGAGAGGGCGATGGGTTTAACCATGGCGAGGTCGGACTTGACACTGTCGGCAACTCCAGGGTATTGGATCTTGACCGCCAATTTTTTCCCATCCAACATCGCCTGGTGAACCTGTCCCATGGAGGCGGCGTTGGTTGCTCGCTTGCTGAAAGAGTCGAACAGCTGATCTGGACCCTTCCCGAAATATTGTTGGAACGTCTTTACAACCAACGGATAAGAAAGTGGCGGGGCGCTGTATTGCGCCATCGCGAATTGTTGCTGGTATGCGCGCGGCAGCAGACTCTTGTCCATACTCAACATCTGTGCAACTTTGAGGGCGCTGCCCTTCAGTTCGCTGAGTGAGTTGTAAATGTCCTTCGCATTGTTCTCGTGCAACTCATCGCGGCTGATATCGGGATGGACGAGTTTCTTTCCGTAATGCTTGAGATAATTCGTGCCAATGCGGGCGCCGGTGGCAATAAACCTGGTTGCGCGCTGCACTTTGGTTACTGGAATTTTTTCGAATTCTTTCATACTCGTCATTCGCCCTCTTACTTCACTCGGGTTTGATAAAGAAATTTGGCGAAGTCGAGTGCCGAATCAACAGCTCCTTTGCCTATCAGGTCGAAAGCCAGATTCACGGATTTCTCGATGGCTGCATCAGTGTTTTCAAATGCGGCGCTGGAGTCGTCCTTCCAAAAAATCAGTATGAAAGCCAGATGGAGCCAGAAGATGTGGGCATATTGTTTGTCCAGATAAGGCCGACTGGCAACCTCTCCATCAGTCTTGCCCGCGGCGAGCACGCCGTCGACGAAGGTTTCAAATGACTTGCGGAAGTCCTTCAGAAAGGTGGGCGTGAACTCAACCTTCCGGTATTGCGATAGCTGTATGAGAATAAAGCTTCGGGAATCTTTGAGCTCCTCAAAGAGGGTGTAATAGAATGCTAATATTTTTTCGCGTGCGGAAAAAGCGGCATAGTCTTTATCAGCTTTCAGTCTGGCGATCGTTTTATCGATGAACTCGCGCCAAATCCGGCGTTCCAGCCCCTCAAATGATCCAAACGCATCGAAAAATGCGCTTTCAGGAAGGCGGGCCGCCGAACAAAACTTGAACACCGAAGGGGGTCGCGTACCATGATCCAGGACGTAATCGATGTATGCGCGCATGATCGCCGATTCGGATGTTCTGGCGGTGGCCTTGCGTGAAGTTCTCGTTTTGCGGGTTCTTGTCTCCATATGCTTTAAAACAGGGATATTGCCCAAAGGGTTTGCTGACAATGATCAAATTTAGAGTAATTTACTCGGTGTGGGGAAATGGGCATTGGGTTTTGGTCCCGATCCCGATCCCGATCCCGATAGCTATCGGGACTATCGGGACTATCGGGATTGACCCTTGGTAATTGGCCATTGGCCGTGATCGGGTTGCAGGGAATTTCAACGCATGGGTGCGTTCGAAGTTTGTAGTTTGTAGTTTGTAGTTGGAGGTTCCTACATCTCGTAGGGTTTGAGTCATCATTGGAATTTGGTCCCGATAGTTTGCCCTCCGGGCCTATGAACATGAAAGCTTTCCTGGTTGTAGTATTATCGACAGTTCACCTGGCATCTGTGGCTCAAGACAGGCCCCGGAGGGATTACGAGCTTCACGAGGAGGCGGAATCGCTCTATAATGACGGCCATTTCAGCCGGGCGCTGGCGTTGCTCGATCAATGCTTGAAGCAAAACCCAGGCTACATGGAAGCATACGCCTTGAGGGCCGCTGTTCGGGAGCAAATGAATGACCAGGAGGGCGCATTAACGGATTACAGCATTTTCCTGGAGCGTTATCCCGACCGTGTTGATGTGTTGATGAGTCGCGCGGTGCTGCGCTTCAACATTGGGTACTACGAACAGGCACGGGAAGATTTGCAGCATCTCCTCTTGTTGCCTCCGCCAGGGGAAACCAACGTCCTGCTCTTTAAGAAATCCGCATCGGTCAACGACCGCAGTCCGATTGTCACGACCACTCAGGGGCAGCACGTGTCGTACCTTCTCAATTACCTGGGACTTGTTGATATGAAGCTCGGCAATTTTCAGAGCGCCCGTCATTACCTTGACAGCGCGATTCAACGCAACCCCCGCGAGCCCGACTATTTCGTAAACCGCGGGCTCGTGAAGGAAAAACTGGGGGATTCAACCGCCTATCTTGACTATCAAACGGCGCTTGTGCTGAATCCAGGTCACACGCTTGCAAAACACAACTTGAAAGCATTGAATGCCGGACACGATATCGAGGCATCGGAGGAGGCGCGGTTAACTCAGACCATCGAGGCCGATTCGACCATGCTATATCCCTATCTCGAACGGGCCCAGCAGCGCTATCAAAGTAAGTACTACGAGGGTGCCATTGACGATTACACCAGTGCACTCGAGATTGACAGTACCGACGTCGAAATCTGGCTTGGCCGCGGTCTGGCATTGGAGAAGGTCAAGGATTACAGGGGCGCATTTTCTGACTACACCAGGGCAATCGACCTGCAACCCGACTTCGCGAAAGCATGGCTCAATCGCGGCAACGTGCTCGTGAAGCTTGATCGTTTTGAAGACGCCATTGAAGATTACACTGTTGCCCTGATCTATTATCCCGACTACGCGCTGGCGTTCTATAATCGCGCTATGGCCTTACTGCGGTTGAAACGGAATGAAGAGGCGTGTGGCGACCTTCAAAAAGCTCAGGCGCTTGGCATGGACGTGGACGAAAAAGTAAAGAGCCACGCGTGTGAGAAGTGACGGCTAACCCGGCATATTACTGAGGTCTGGTCGAAGGCGAATGAACACGGGCTCGCGGAACATCTTGTCCGGCGTTAGCTTCGAGTAGCTTACCTCGGCAATCAGACTTGCGGACAGCCATGTGCTGATTTTTTCGTCGAATAATTTACCTTTAACATCCGGTTTCTTTACTTCGTCTACTTTTTTCATGGCCGCGACAATCTCCTTAATTGTACTGTCGTCGAAGCCCGTGCCGACCTTTCCACGGTAGTGAAGCTGGTCTTCAACCATTTCGGCAATATGCAGGGCGCCAAAAGTCTGACCCCGATCTCCCTTTCCCTTTGTATAGCCCACAATGTACACTTCGGCGCTTTGACGAACTTTGATTTTATACCAGCAGTCGGTGCGCTTGCCGGGGTAGTATTTGCTGTCCCGCTTTTTCGCCATGATACCTTCCAGTCCGTGTTCCTGCGCTGCCCTGAAAAGTGATTCGCCATCTTCGACAAATTCGCTGATCCGATACGGCGAATCAGAACGGACCACATCATGGATCCATTCCTTTCGCTTGGTCAACACGTCGTGTATCAAGGGCCGTCCATCGAGGTAAAGGCAATCGAACACATAAGCGTAACAGGGATTTGTCCGGGAAAGCTTTTGAATGTTGGACTCCCCGCGGCTCATCAGCCTGTTGATCACTTTTTTGAACATTGGCTTGCCGTCGGTATCGAGGGAGACGATCTCAACATCAAAAAGAGCGTTGGTGGCGCGGAAGGCCTTCTCACCATCGAGTAGTTCAGGAAATTGAGTAGTGACGTCATGCTGATTCCGGGTATGGATTTTCACTTTGCCTTCCTCGTATGCTACCAGGGCACGGATGCCATCCCACTTCAATTCATATAAGAAGTCATCGCCGACGGGGATCTTTTCGGCAGTCTCGGAAAGCATCGGCTCGACAAACCGGTTTATCCAATCCACCTGGGGCTCGTCGACGCGTTCAAGCAGGAATTCCTTTTCCTTGGTCTTGTACATGCGATACTCCCCGGTCATTTCTTTGCTGTTAAGCCGAAAATAGAAGCCATCTTTCTTTTCCTTGGTGACCTGATATTTTCCAAGAGCGTAGATCCACATTTCGCCTGCGCCGTATTGCCCTTTCGGAATGCGGCCATCGAACTTCAGATATTCCATCGGGTGATCTTCAGTCTGCACGGCAAGTCGCTTGACCCCTGGTCTGGGAGGAAGACCGCGTGGCACGGCCCACGATTTCAGCACCCCTTCTTTTTCGAGCCTTAAATCGTAATGGAGATGCGACGCATGGTGCCGATGAACCACAAAGTTGTTGCCTCCAGCGGTCATAATTTCCCCTGCGGGTTCCGGAGTCTTTTGAAAGTCGCGTTTCTTCTTGTAAGTCTCCAGCTGCTCGGGAGTTTTGTGCTTCCTGTTGGGCGGAAGTTTCTTTGGCGACACCACCTTTGTCTTGCGATGGGTGTGCAGTTCAACCGCGTATGCTGCCATACTCTCCCATGCGTCGCCATCCTTTTCAACTTTTTCGACGGCGTTGCGCAAATTGAAAACTTTAGGGTCAGTGACCTTTTCCAACTCACTCCACGTCAGTGGCATCGATACCGGCGCCCCTACTCTTCCGCGTACGCTGTACGGAGAGACAATACTTTGACCGGACCGGATCCTGTAGATGTCCACGAGTACCCTGCCTTTTCGTGCGTCTTTCTTGATGTGGAGGGTCGTCTCGGTCGAATGCCGTTCAACGAACGGTTGAGCGATGGCCTGCGCAGCGTCAAATACTTCGTTGAATGATTGGCGCGGTTCCAGGGGACAGCAAATATGAATTCCTTTTCCGCCTGTAGTCTTAACAAAGGTGGAGTAGCCGTATGACTCGATGTGCGACTTCAACTCAAAAGCGATGGGAATGATCTTTCTGAAATCATACCCTTCCGGGGGATCAAGGTCAAAGACCATGTAGTCGGGCTTGTCGAAGTCAGGTTTGCGACCGTGAAGCTGGTGCAGCTCTAGCCCAGCCAGGTTGGCGATCCATACCAGCGACGCCGGTTCAGTGGCCAGGATGTAGTCCTTCTCCTCTTTCCCCAGCGTGGCGAACTCAATCCAATCGGGCGCCCATTCCGGACGGTTCTTCTGGTAGAAACTTTCGCCGTGGATTCCATCGGGAAACCGGATCAAGGTCAATGCCCGGCCTTTTATGTGGTTGAGAATGGTAGGTGCTATCGTTAGGTAATAGCCGATCACTTCCGCTTTCAGAATCCCGTCCTCAGGGAAAAGCACCTTATCCAGGTTCGAGAGTTCCAGTGTTCTCTTGCCGACTTTTGTGAGTTGTGTTTTCTTTTTTGCCAAGGTGATCAGCCCAAATTATCTTACTTTGATGAAACCGGCGCCGGTCAAGCCGATACACACGCCGCTTATTGTGGTCACGACCAAGTTCCCGAGGTTGAAGTCCGACCGTTCAATCAAGAAGCGGATCGCTATCACCGCCGAAGCGATTACAAATATAGCAACCCAATACGTCGCCGAAGGGCGGTGATGGACGCCTTCTGCCGGTTGCAGCAATATTACATAGACCATGACTGCAAGCATTCCGACAAATGTGCTCACCTGTTGCATGACGTAGAACATAGGATAATGCACATCAAACACCTCAATAGAGTTACGATAGAACGGCATGCGGCTCACGAAATAGCCTCCATTGTGGGTGAAATTATCCCACAAGACATGCAGGGCCGCGCCGACCCAGCAACACACAACAAAGGCGACAGCGTTGCGCGATATGTACTTGCGAAAATCAAATGTATCGGCAAAATGAAGCCTTGCCTGGAGGAAATGAGGAAGGTTGGCGATGAGGTTCCGTTTTACGATTTGATGAAAGACAAAAGCCAGGAATGCTGCCACTGGAACGTCGAAATAGAGCAAGCCCCACCAGGTGTGGCCCATGACGCCATTCACGCTCAGCTTGAAAAAGTACTCGAAGTCAGGCGCGACACTGCCCGCCACCAGGCCAGTAGCTGAAACATGGCGAAGCCGGAGAATCGGAAGGACGATGGCAGGATGAGCGGCGGTGAATGGCATGCGCTTGGGTTTCGTTTGCGGTAACCACTCGCTGTTATTGCTGCGCGACGCTGTCTGCAGGTTTGTTCCTGAGGAAGATCATACCAATCACGAATGACAACGCCGCGACAATGATCGGATACCAGAGCCCCGCCAGAATATCGCCGTCCGGATTTTCAGGCGTTTTGCTGGTGACATAAAGGCTGGTGGCAATAAGGGGTATGAGCCCTCCGAATATGCCGTTTCCGATGTGATAGGGAAGTGACATGGAAGTGTATCGTATCCTCGTCGGGAAGAGTTCGACCAGGAAAGCCGCGATAGGGCCATAAACCATCGTGACGAGCACGACCTGAATCAGCACAAGCAGCACGATCATCCAAAAGTTTTGAGCTGAAAGCATAATGGCCGACTTGGATTGTTCTGATAGCGAGCCCTCATGCATCCGCTGCGTGGTTGTTTCCACAAGCCTGTTGCCTCCTTCAAAATGTCTTTGTGTGACAGTTGAAATCACAGAGTCGCCCTCGGCGGCGGTGAACATTGATTTTGTAATCGTCTTTTGATCGGCCAACTCCATTTTGTTGGACACCGTGGCGATGTTAAACATCTGTTGATAGACCGGCCGGTAAAGGAATACGGCCAGCAACATTCCGGCCATCATGATTGTTTTTCGACCGATCTTATCCGACCACCATCCGAACCAAATGAACAGTGGCGTCCCAATTAGCAAAGCTGTCCCGATGATGTACATCGTCTGAGTATAGTCGACTCGCAGCGTACGTTCGATAAAGATCATGGCGTAGAACTGGCCTGTATACCACACCACCCCCTGGCCAGCCGTTGCACCGAATAAGGCAATGAGCACCAGACGAAGGTTTTCCTTCTTGCCAAAACTCTCCTTGATTGGATTCTTCGAGGTCTTTCCCTCCTGTTTGATCTGCTGGAACATCGGCGACTCTTCCATCTTCAGTCGGATGTAGATAGAAATGGCTACCAAGACGGCGGACAGGATGAAGGGTACGCGCCATCCCCAGTCATGGAATTGCTCTTCTGTGAGTGTAACACGTATGGCAAGGATTACACCGATCGATACAAAGAGGCCGAGTGTGGCTGTTGTCTGGATGAAGCTGGTATAAAATCCCCGTTTCCCCTGCGGAGAATGTTCGGCCACATAGGTCGCCGCGCCGCCGTATTCGCCGCCCAAAGCCAGTCCCTGCACAAATCGAAGGGCAAGTACAATGAAGGGTGCGGCAAGCCCAATCGTTTCATAGCCCGGCACCAGGCCGATGGCAAACGTTGACCCACCCATCAAAATGAGCGTCAGGAGAAAGGTATACTTCCTGCCAACAATGTCGCCCAAACGGCCAAAGACGATTGCTCCAAAGGGGCGCACCACGAAGCCCGCGGCAAACGTCGCTAGTGTCGATAAGAATGCCGCCGTTGGATTGTCGTGCGGAAAGAACTTTATTGATAAAATCGACGCGAGGCTTCCGAAGATGTAGAAATCGTACCATTCGATCAGCGTTCCAACGGATGAAGCCGTAATAACAAACCAGAGATTCTTTTTCTCTGTCTTCTCCAAGGTGACAGTGGTCATAGCGTCTGAAAAATAAGCTGGGTAAGATAACGAGAAATCCGAACAGTTCTCTCCGTCAGAAAAAAATGTCCTGCGCCAGACGGTAGGTGTTTGCGTGTGCCTCTATGATATCTCGGAAATCCGCCGAGTAGCCGCCGCCCATGCTGATGACAAGTGGAATATTGTTCGAATGTGCAGTTTTCAGCACGATCTTGTCGCGTCGCCGGCAACCTTCGCGCGAGACACTCAGACGGCCCAACTTGTCCGTGTCAAGAATGTCAACTCCCGATTGATAGAAGATGAAATCCGGTTGCACGCTGTCGACTAATCGCGTGAGTGTCGATTCAAGTATGGCGAGATACTCTTGATCGCCGGTAAAGTCCGGAAGGCCGATGTCCAGGTCCGACTTCTCCTTGGTTAACGGGTAATTATTCTCTCCGTGCACGCTGAACGTAAAAACCATGGCCTTATCCTTGAATATTTGCGCCGTTCCATTGCCCTGGTGAACGTCCAGGTCCACGACCAGAATTTGGCGGGCGAGCTTTGATTTGAGCAGGAAGTTCGCGGCTATGGCGATATCGTTCAAAAGACAAAACCCCTCTCCTTTGTTGGTGAACGCATGATGCGTGCCCCCGGCGATGTTCATGGATACGCCGTACTGCAGAGCGTAAAGAGTACACCGTCGGGTGCCTTCCATGATTGTCACCTCCCGCCTGACCACCGCTTCAGTCAATGGGAAGCCTACCCGACGGATCTCCTGTGGGCTGAGCGACAACTCCTTTAGTCGTTGCCAGTAGTCTGCGTCGTGGGTAAGCAGGATCCATTCTTCAGAAATCGGGTCCGGATGAAAGATGTTCTCCGGCTTGATCGTACCCTCGTGAAGGAGCTGTTGAGGTAGTACCTCATATTTGCTCATCGGGAACCGATGGTTCGGCGGTAGCGGAAGGACGTACGAAGAATCCCAGGCGATTTTGAGCACGGGCCAGGCTCCAAGTTACAGGTTGCAAGTTACAGGTTGCAAGTTACAGGTTGCAAGTTACACGTTACATTGCAGGCTGCAGGTTTTATGAATTGGTCCGTCGACCGGCGACCGTGGACCGTTGACATTCCTAATGATGCCCTTCATGGGCCCCCTCGCCACCGCCATACCAGCTTTCCTGAATCTCGTGGAAGAGATCGTGGACTTTCGTAAGTTGTTCGCCAACGCCTTCGTCTGCACTGACGGCTTGAACAAGGGCGGCGGTTTCTTGCTCCAACTGTTGCAATTTCTCTTTCATCCCTTCGTTGTCGACTTTCGAAGGCAGCTTTGCCATGGCCCATTCCTCCGCAGCGCGCGCCAGTTCTGTGGCCCGGGATTTTGCCGGCTCCAGATTTGCAGAATCCTTGTACGGGTGAAACGTCTCAGCCATGATCGCGTGGAAGTCGTCCATCTCTTTCCACTCGGCAGAGTCCTCATGATGGTCGTGATCGTTCTTTCCGGTACCGCAGGCCAGCGCGAGAATGGCGAGCGCGGGAATCAAAATCTGTATTGCGTTTCTCTTAAACATGGTTTATCAATTTTGCGCGACAAAAATATGAAAAACGATGAACAATTTACATCCTGTCGCGGCGGCGGTAGCGTCGGTTACCTTCAAGTGCCTTGACCATTCTCCTCAACACATCGTAATAGAGGGTAACGAACAGCACAACTGTCATAGACCAAATAACGGCGATATTGAAGTAAAGCGTGTCGATGTAAAATCCGAGGAAGTGCTTGGTTGGTTGGTAAAGGTTTGCCGAAAAATCCAGCAGGTTTGAAGGGCGGTGCTCTTCCATATAGATTGGATAAATCTTTTGGATGAAGTGTCCTTTATACTCGACAATTCTTTCAGTCGACCGGAGGTTTTTGACTGCGTCACTCACGCCCTGGTTGACGTATCGTTCCCGCATGGCAGCGAACTGCGCTTGTTGCTCTTCCGTGGCGGTCATTTCTGCGATGCGCTGATCTTTTGCCGATGAGGCGCGGCTGTACCGCCTTGAATAAAACTTTTTCAGATTATCGAGGAATACGGAAGCATGTTGGTACACGGTGGAATCAAATTTGCCGACTTCAAGACGCGACACTTCCGGGAAGTGCTGGTCGCCCACGAGTGCAAGCTCCCGGCTTATTTCGCTTTTAAGCAAATTCAGGCTGTTGACCATTCCGGTCGCGCGGGGATTTCGCCAGTCGCCACGGTTGTTGACGCAAAAAGCCAGGCGTGATTCCAGCGAAGGAATCAGGTATTGACGTTTGTACTCCGCTTGCGCCATTTGCTTGTCGAGCTCGTAGAACTGCCGTTCAAATGCATTGTCACGAAATTGGGTGACCATATAGGCTTCAAACGCCCAGCGCGACGCCATCATCTCGCCCATCGTCGGAACGCCGATGGGTTTACCGACTTTGGGATTGAACTTATCAAACTCGATCACGACACCACTAAGCAGAAGTTGCGGGATGATGAGGAGGGGAATCAGAATGTAAATGGTCACCGCTGAGTCAAACGATGCCGAAATATTCAGGCCGAGCATGTTCGCGAAACACGTGCAGCTGAAAAGTATAAACCAGTACCTGAGCTCGGTAAGCGGAATCCCGAGTACGGCATTTCCGACCAGTATGAACAGAATCGTTTGAATGGCCGAGATGCAGAACATCACCGTTACCTTCGACGTCAGGTAGCTGCTCCGGCTCAGGTGCAGAAAACGTTCGCGTTTCAATATCTTTCGGTCTCTGAAAATCTCCTCGGCACTCATGGTGAGTCCGAAGAACAACGCGACCACCACGCTCATGAAGAAGAAAACGGGAATATTGTCGTTATTGTAGAAGGTGTACTCGTTCCCCTCCAGCGCATCATAGTACTTGACCATGTAGGCAATAAAGAATGCCAGAACGGGGGCTTCGAAAAGATTGATATAGAGGTATTGTTTGTTGGCGAGCTTGGCCAGGACATCGCGGGTGACAAAAATTTTGAGTTGCTTGAACCAGGATGGAATCTCCTGGGCCACGGGCAAGGTTTCCCGCACATGTTCAATTTTTGGTATCCGTACTTTTTGTTTGAAGTACTGGTACCATTGACCCGGCGAAATTTTCCTGGTGTTGGTCAGGCGCCCGTACTCATTGACAACTTTTGTCTCGATGATGCTGAACACCTGCTCCGGATTGATGTTTCCGCACTCCGGACAGGCTCCCTGGCTTTTGTTGGCGGCATTGATCACGTCGCGGAAATACAGTACTGAATCGACTGGATTGCCGTAATAGATTTGAAATCCGCCGGAGTCCATGATGATCAGGCTGTCAAACATTTTGAATATATCGGACGAAGGCTGATGAATTACTACGAAGACCATCTTGCCCCTGAGCGAGAGTTCCTTGAGCAAGTCCATAATGTTTTCGGAGTCGCGTGAGGATAGTCCCGATGTCGGCTCATCGACAAACAGGATGGCCGGCTCCCGCAATAGTTCCAGCCCTATATTCAGGCGTTTTCGTTGGCCGCCGCTGATAGTTTTTTGCAACGGTGATCCTACACGCAGGTTTCTGATCTCGGTGAGCCCCAGGTTCAACAATACCTGTTCCACCAGCCTGGTGGTTTCTTCCCTGGTATAGTGGCCGAAACAAAGGCGAGCCGCATAGAACAGGTTCTCGAACACCGTGAGATCCTCCATCAGGAGGTCGTCCTGTGGAATGTACCCGATGATACCCTGTACGCTTTCGGGGTTTTCGTGGATGTCGATGCCGTTTATCAACACTCTGCCGCTCGAGGGCTTCTCACTTCCATTTAACACGTTGAGCAACGTGGATTTTCCAGAGCCGCTTGCGCCCATAAGACCGATTAGCTTCCCTCCTTGTTCCGCGATATTTACATTCTGAAGACCTGCCCTGCCGCTCTTGAAGTGGTAAAACAGGTGATCGGCCGTAAATGTTATTTTGGCGCGGCTATCCCCTACCAGGAAACGACCAACGATGTCGCTGTAGTAGATCGACTCTATCTTATCGCCCCGAATGGTGCTTCCGGTGGGAAGAATATCCACCTTTCGGCTCTTCAACAGGATGCTGTTAAGATAGAGCGTTGTGATGCCGAGATATTTAATAAAATACGTCTCCGCGTCGGGCACCCGGAGAATTGCAATCAATCCAGTAAGATTCTTCTCGATGATTCTCGGCCCTGGATAGTGTTTGTCGTCGGAACCTTCGTCAATAATCAGCACGTTCTTCGACGACAACTCGTCAATATCCTCACCCGTGACGAAGTTCCTGATCGCCTGCATGTCGGGTTTGGGAATCTTCAGCGCCTGGCCGATATAGAAAATGAGATTACCCTGGCGATCGGAGATCTCACGGTCAGCGTGTACCAGTTCGATGATCTTGACGACAAGCACCATCTTTTGCTGCATGGTCAATGCCTGGTTGACCTGCTTGACGATTTGCATAATCCGCGCCCAGTCATCAACAAATTGCTGGGTTTCTTCATCGAGGCTGCTTAGGTCCTGCGCCGTCTCAATCTTGTGGGAGCGGCTAAGGTCGTCAAAAAGTTTAAGGTAGTATGCGGTGGCGTCGCGGTTGAGGTGAAGACTCAGGAACTCCTTTACGTTCGTCCTTTCTTTTTCCGTGATACGCTCGCGGGCAACAATTGCGAAAAGTTGAATGATCGCCTTTAGAAGTTCTTCACTCATGTATCAGGGCCATAAACCTCGAAAATATGGAATAAATGATGAAATAACCCAAAAAACTTTTTTGAGACGCTTTCAAAAATATCGGATAGCAGAACCGGTGTGTGCACTGCTCAGCCGGGTGTGGACTATTGCAAGGAGTGGAAGAAAGAGTTTCAGCTACTGATGAACGAATACCCTTATGGCGACCTGGAAAAGATATTTCATAATGGCATCCATTCGATGGCAAAAAAAGCACGGTTCATCAAGGAACGCTGCCGGGGAAGAAATGAGGGCCAGGTGACCCAAGAAGACGGTTCACGCCAAAGTTTGTGCTGATATCGCTGCTCTGTCGAAAAAGGTTATGCACTCACGCCTATTTCGACACGCCCCGTTCTTCCAAAACTACCCGATCTTCGTGGTGATGAGGTCTCCGAGAATGAGCAATCCTTCGCGGAGATACTCGTCGTCGAGATCAGTGATGTTTTTCACAGGCCGGTCTGTCTCATTCCCCGGAAGCTTGGTATTGTTGAGTCTGGCTGTTCCCGAATTCTTTTCCGACTCCTCCATTTGTTGCCTGCGCTTTTCTTCGTTGAGGGAGATGCGGGTATCTTTAATATTCTTCCGGGTTTCTTCCGTTTCAGTGATAAACCGGCTCAGCGCCTCATCCGTTTTCAGGCGCTCATCATATTTCTTGTTCAGGCTGGCCAACACCTGGTCGTTGATGATCGGCGTCTTCCTGTATACGGTGCTCCTGATTTCATCCCACGGCAAGGCGCTCGGACTGGAGCTTTCACCAAACTGCTCGGGATCAAGAGCTGACGGCAACTTTACGTCGGGTATCACGCCTTTGTGCTGTGTGCTGCTGCCCGTTATGCGGTAGAATTTTTGGAAGGTCAGCTTAAGTTGGCCGACATCCTCAGCGTCTTTAATGAATTTATCAAGGTCGATGACGGTCTGTACCGTTCCCTTTCCATAAGTCGATTCGCCGACCACAACGCCCCGATGGTAATCCTGGATCGCGCCAGCAAAAATCTCAGAAGCCGATGCACTGAATCTGTTGGTGAGCACGACCAGTGGTCCACTGTATATGATAGTAGGATCATCGTCGGAACCAACCTCGACCCGGTTTGAATTATTCCTGACTTGCACAACCGGACCATCTTTAATAAAAATACCTGTTAGATCGATCGCTTCTGCCAACGAGCCGCCCCCGTTGTTTCGAAGATCGAGCACAAGTCCGTCGATGCCTGAGGCTTGCAACTCCTTGATCAAACGTCTGACGTCGCGCGTTGTGCTCGTGTAGTTCGGGTCGCCCTTTTGATAAGCTTCAAAATCCATGTAAAAACTCGGAAGCGTGATGACTCCCAATTGCATGGACTTGCCGTCCTTCTCATAGTTGATAACACTCTTCTTCGCCTTCAGGTCTTCCAGGTTGATCCGGTCGCGAACCAGCACGATCTCTACTGGCTTTCCATTCACGCCTGTCTCCGCCTGCAGGATCTGCAGCCTTACTTTCGTGCCCTTAGGGCCCTTGATCAGCTTTACCACATCATCAATGCGCCATCCGATGACATCCACCATCTCTCCGTCCGGGCCTTGTCCAACGCCAACAATCCGGTCATTGACTTTGATCAACTTGCTCTTGTCGGCGGGGCCACCAGTAATGATTTCGACAACCTTTGTGTAGTCGTTGTCTGTTTGCAGACGGGCACCTATGCCTTCAAGGGAAAGACTCATGCTTTGCTTAAAGCGATCGGCGTCGGTAGGCGACAAGTAGTTGGTGTGCGGGTCGTATGCTTCGGTGATGCTATTCATGTACATGCTGAACACATCCTCCGAATTCACATCCCGCTCGTAGGACCTGACCAACCGCTGGTAGCGCTCGGCGAGTAGTTTTTGTATTTCGGCCGGGGTCTTGCCGGTCAGTTTGAGGCTTAGGGCCTGGCTCTTAATTATCTTTCTCCAGACCTCATTTAACTCGGCCTCATTACGACACCATGGTTCCTTGTCGCGATCGGTTTCATAATACTCATCAACAGTGTAATCGAAATTTTGCCTGATCAATGTGTTAAGGACATAGTCCATACGTTCGTCGAAACGCTTCTTGAAGACATTGTAGATCTCATACGCCGGCGTAACGTCTTCGTCGTGCGTCAGGTCATCGATCTGATCGCGGTAGATTTCGAATGACTTGACGTCTTTAACAGTAAAATAGGATTTGTTGTTGTCTAACGTCTCGATGTACTGGTCAAGGATGACGGATGACAACGAATCATTCAGTCTGATCTTGCGGTAATGGTTGTTGTCCAGGATGTAGGCGACGACTTTCGCTTCCTTGCCGTAGATCGGTCGCGGCTTTAACTCAGTAGTATCCCGTAAAATGGTGGAGTAACCGTTGGCGGCCAGCAGGACTGCAACGATCAGGACGATAAATCTCTTCATATGCGACATGGGTACACTATAAAAACGAAAATGCCAGAGCCAGGTTCGCCAGGGCACCGGCATTTGTTGTATTGCAAGTTTGATACCGGTTAATTGGCCTTGTTCTCAACCTCAGTCAAAAACTTTTGTGCCTGTCCCAAATCGGGGAATTCATAGAATTTTGAGCCTCCCGACACCGACTTGATTTCCAGCCTGACCAGAACGATATCCTTATTTTTCTGGAACTTCCTCTCCTTCTCCTTGCTGAAGTCCGCGGCTTCCAGGGTCGAAATATTGAAGGCTGTCGCCCGCACGGACTTACAGTATGAACATTCGTAATGCTTCACCAACTCCCCTGGCGTGTCTGCCGTCGGCTGTTGGGTGATTTCTTCCTTGACTACCTTAAGCGTATAGAACCCGCAGTTGCCGCATTGCAGCGCCTGCAGATGGCCCTGATATTTCTCGACCAGGACGTCATTGGTCTGTTCATCAATCCAGACGTCGTAATCTATCGAAAAGACGTCTTCCTCGGCTTTCATCCCCTCGTCCAGGTGTACATCCTCTTCGTGCTCCGCCAGTAACCGCATCTTGTTGCCCGTCTTCGGATTAACCCGCGGCATATAGCGCCATTTTTTCAGCATTTTATCCACTCGCGTCGGATAGTAGTACTCCAACACGAGGAACGCAACGTAGCCGACCAGTGTGGCCCCTGCTACCGAAATGAACAACCGCACAAAGAACCAAACGCCCATCTGCTCGATGCGGTCCATTCCATAGCGGTTGATGATCATGGCACAGCCGATGGCGACCAGAATCCAAACCATTTCCAGCGCCTTGATCTGACGGCGGCTGATAAAGTCATATTTGTCCTTGAAGCTCCGGATGCTGGCTACGCGAAGATTATGATATATATAATAAAGAATCGCGGCGGCAAACATGGCGATCGCCCCATACAACATCGCCTGGTGCCAGCCGACCAAAAAAGGACTTGGTTCAAAAGTTTCCATATTTTTGATTAAGAATCGGTTTTAAAGATAAAGATTAAAACGAATTTACTGCCGCCTGAAATTGCCCATAATGCGGACTATTTTCAAGATACTCGCCCACATTAACCGCTGGATACTTCCTCGCATGAGCAAAAAGGACCTGAACCGGTTGACCAAGCTGCAAAAGGCTATCGTGGCGTATCGGTATTGGGTCACCAAAAATTCGCTTGACTAGACAACAAACGCGCATGCAGCCGACGACGATCAGGGGCCCATCGAGTGCATTTGCGCATCGTGATCGCCCTCCTCATGATCCAGGTATTTGATGTATTGGTGCTCGAAGAATCTGGGGAGCAATAAGTTTATCGGGACCAACGCCGCGATCATCAAGGGAAAGAGGATTCCAAACTTCGAAGATTTCAGGGCCCACAGCACGACAAAGCAAAGCAGCTGTACCAGCGTAAAGCGGTGTATCCACTTGGTCGGGACGTGTCGCGTGTAGTGAGTTTTTGGATATAACTTCGGATCGGTGACCCAGAGCAACATGCGCTCAAAGAATTGGTTTCCGCCGAGCGAAGTGAATCCCATGAATAAGAACAACCCGAACACCACTGCCATCGGGATGTATCCGACATAAGGAAGGAAGAACAGTGACGCCGCGATCAATATGTGAATGAAGAGACCGGATAGCCGGTTTTCCCGAGTGCCGGTAATGATTTCAACGCGTGACCCTCCCCGATCAACCACCTTGTAGTGCGCCAGGCTCTTGACATGGTTGAGTGAGTGAACGGTGGCCGCGACGATCCACGGCAGGGCAAAGAAACTACCGACGAGTACGATCACACCGACGATGGCGAGGTCCAGGTGGTAGCCGCCACCTTTCCTGAGCCGGAAATCGGGTGAGTTGACAAGGCGTGTACTGATATTCTGATCGAGGAAAAGCAAGATCGTTGCCAGCAAGGCAGGGCCGATGCAACCGAAGATTACCCACGTAGGGACCGCGAAAATATCAACGACCCATTGCCGCCCCGACGTGGTGGAAATGGTCTCTGGTACCGCCGGTGTGCTGAGATCGACCTCCTTGAAATTGAGCGCAAACAAAGTCATCAGCAGGATGGCAATAGCCGGCCCGAAGTCGCTGATGAAATTCCTGACGCCGTGCCTGAGGTATGGCGTGCTCGTCGCATTCTTGAAGACCCGACAAAGTACGTATGTTCCCAACGCCAGTATCAGTGTGAGGAAAGCGCTCGATAACCCATAGCCGTCCGGTCCGAATGCCTGTATGGTGTCTTTCACGGCTTCCACAACGAATATGACGGATATTAATGCGGCGAAAATCTCATCGGTGAAGCGGGTGAAAAACTTCATCAGAGCGCTCGCGTCGAGGAATGCACAGAGGAGCAGGAAGATACCCGACCAAATGCCCACCCACGCGTACGTTGCCAGGAAGGGAATGTCGAGCTGTAAACAAGCGGTGTAAAGGAGACCAGTGAAAATGGTAATTGGACCAGTACCGCCGAGGATTGTCAAAGGCTGTCCGGCAAACAGCGCGAAAATAATTCCGCCCACAGCGGTCACGATGAGCATTTCGCTGATCCCGATCTGGTTGCCAGTCAAGAGCCCGGTGAGTGCTCCGAAAGCAATCGCGTTGGCCAGCGCCGCGAAATAGAGGAACAACGTCGCGCCCGCTACGCTAGAGTGCACGCCATCGAAAAAATCACTTTTGTACCACCGGAGTTTTCTCTCGATGTCGCCTCTCAGGCCACCAAAGACTTTTCCTGTGTATTGGAGTTCAGATCCCGAAGCGCTCATGTAAGGTATTTTTTAAGAGGCATAAGTACGAACTTCCTCTTGAATCAGAAAATCTTTTCCGGTCACGGTTGGACTATCCGCTGCAAGTCGGCTGGACTGTACTTGATCGACTTAATAGTCTTATTGTCGGCCTTTCTGTAAACCAGCCACTTATCCCCTTCCTTCTTGTAGTAGCATTCGGTTCCATCTTTCCTGGCGTAGTGCTCCACGGTCGCGATCGCCTCTTCTTCGCTATTGCACGCTTTGCTCATATTGGATCGTTGGACTTCCTCAAAAAGGGCTGCAAATTTTTCACCGAGACCAAACTCCAGTATGGCTCCGGCGAGTACATATTGTATATCGCAAAGCGCATCGGCGACTTCCACGATGTCGCGCTGAAGGATGGCCACTTCCAGTTCCTTCAGTTCTTCCGACAGGAGTGCAACCCGAAGTTTGCAGCGTCCCTCATCCGGAATGGCTGGTGCCGGCAGAATAGGATGCTTGAACGTGCGGTGAAAAT
>CAZLWX010000063.1:0-21264 GCA_964563295.1 uncultured Roseivirgaceae bacterium
CGAAATTGCTGACCGAACTCACCTCGAGCCATTTATCCTGGGCTCCGGCATAAACCTCCATGTCAAATGTCATCGCTGAATTTACGCCCATGTCGCCTCCACAAAGCAAAAGCTTGCGATAGGGAAGTTCAAGTTTTTCTAAAAGTCCCTGCACGTATTGACACATTTCGTCGAGGGTCCGGTACGAATCTTCAGGCCGGGTAATCTGAACGATTTCAACTTTATCAAACTGGTGGAGACGGTTCAATCCCCTGACATGGGCACCCCAACTTCCTGCTTCGCGTCTGAAGCATGGGGTATACCCCACATTTTTAATCGGCAACTGTTCGTCAGAGAGGATCAGATCGCGATACAGGTTCGTGATAGGTACTTCAGCAGTGGGGATAAGGTAGAGATTGTCAGTGGTGACGTGATACATCTGCCCTTCCTTGTCCGGTAATTGTCCTGTGCCATACCCGGAAGCTTCATTCACCACCACCGGAGGCTGGATCTCGCGGTAGCCTTGCTTTTCGGCCTCATCGAGGAAAAAATTTATCAGCGCCCGCTGAAGTTTGGCGCCCTTGCCTTTGTATACCGGGAAGCCAGCTCCGGTGATTTTATTTCCCAGGTCGAAATCGATGATGTCGTATTTTTTGATGAGGTCCCAATGTGGCTGGGCATCGGGGTTCAACTGTGGCTTCTTTCCCCATTCGTGAACGGTCTCGTTGTCATCCGGCCCGCCACCGTCCGGCACGCGCTCGTTCGGAACATTCGGGATCGCATACAACAGCGTTTGCAACTCATTTTCAACCTGCTGAAGTGCCGGACCAAGCTTTCCGACCGTCTCTTTAATGGCGGCAGTGCGAGTCTTGAGCGCTTCGGCCTGATCTTTTTTGCCTGATTTCATGAGCGCACCAATCTCGCGGGCAAGCGCGTTGGATTCCGCAAGCAAGGTGTCTTGTTGCTGTTGCGTTTGCCTGCGTTGCTGGTCAAGCGACAGTATGCGTTCTAACGATTCCTCGATGTTCTTTATCCTTCGTTTTTTCAGTCCAAAGATCACTTTGTCTTTTTGCTCGCGGATCGTGGAAACCTGCAGCATGCCTTTTATGTTTAATGATGTGGATTCCAAAAGTAATTCTATTTGGGAATGCCCGCTCCCCGGTGACCGGAAGAAAATAATTTTATTGTTTGATAAATGTCAATTTTTGGGCTATAATTGCATCGTCATTCGGCTTTATCCAAGCCCTCTGAATATAATCCGGTACTTTACTTCGAACTTTTTGCTTCACGACTTTCCGTATTGATTATCTGGTTTCAGGCCAATTTCTGAATAACAATTCACAACGCACACACTCAACAAATTCAATTTTTTTTAAACCAACATGTATACTATTGATGATCTGAACGTCAGACTTCTTTCTGAATTGAAGGAAATCGCTGAGGGGATGGGCATTAAAAATGCCAGAAAGCTTTCCAAACAAGATTTAGTCTACAAGATCCTTGACCAACAAGCTGTTTCAGACGATCCAGCTCCTGCCTCAAAAAGAGCTTCTGAAGGTGAAGCTGACTCCGAACGAAAAATGCGGCCGCGCAGGCGTGAAAACGTCGCTCCTGCAGTTGCCAAGAATGACCGCGAACTCTCGTCGGATGAACTCCTAAACTCGATCAACATTGATTTTGATAGTTCGGTCGCCAAGTTCGACAAGGAGGAAGAGAAGGAGGACTTCGAAAAGCCTGAAGAGCGTCCTCAACCCGAACCACCCGCCCGTGAACCGAGAGAACCTCGGGAAGCACGTAGCGAAGAGCGCCCGCAACCTCAACGGTCAATCCGGGATTTTGATGGGGCCATCAGCAATGAAGGCGCCCTGGAGATCATGCAGGATGGCTATGGCTTCCTGAGATCATCTGATTATAATTATCTCGCCAGCCCGGATGATATCTATGTCTCACCTTCGCAGATTAAGCTTTTTGGCCTTAAGACCGGCGACACAGTCAAAGGACTCATACGGCCTCCCAAAGAGGGCGAGAAGTACTTTGCTTTGCTGAAGGTAGAATCGGTGAACGGGAAGACCACGGAAGAGATCCGCGACCGGGTTGCATTTGAATACCTCACCCCCTTGTTTCCTGATGAAAAGCTCAGACTGAGCACCGCGCCGGATAACATGTCAACGCGGATACTGGACTTGTTTGCGCCGATCGGTAAAGGCCAGCGCGGAATGATCGTCGCTCAGCCAAAGACCGGTAAGACGGTATTGCTCAAGCAAATTGCAAACGCGATTGCTAAAATCACCCTGAAGTATATCTACTCGTACTCCTCATCGACGAACGTCCTGAAGAAGTAACCGACATGGCCCGCAGTGTCAAGGCGGAGGTTATCGCTTCAACGTTTGACGAGCAAGCCGAACGCCACGTCAAGGTAGCCAGCATCGTACTCGAGAAAGCCAAGCGTATGGTTGAGTGCGGACATGATGTCGTGATCTTGCTTGACTCCATTACCCGTCTCGCCCGTGCATACAATACTGTAGTACCGTCATCGGGAAAAATTCTTTCCGGTGGTGTGGATGCCAACGCCCTGCATAAACCCAAGCGTTTCTTTGGCGCCGCTCGCAACGTTGAGAACGGTGGGTCATTGACAATCATTGCCACCGCCCTGATCGACACCGGTTCCAAGATGGACGAAGTGATCTTTGAAGAGTTCAAGGGCACGGGTAACATGGAACTTGTACTCGACCGCAAGCTTTCGAACAAGCGAATTTACCCCGCGATCGATGTGCCGGCTTCCGGTACACGCCGCGAAGAACTGCTGATGAAAGAAGAGGAGCTGCAACGTGTGTGGATCCTTCGCAAATACATGTCCGATATGAATTCAAGCGAGGCCATGGAGTTCTTGCTTAGTAAGATGAAAGGAACCCGCAACAACCAGGAGTTCCTGTTGTCAATGAACGGATAATAATCGGTCGAATAAAACCCCAGGAACGCAGCTTGATGGCTGCGTTCTCTTTTTATCGTCGGTTCGACGCCCTTCCCTTGCGTTCTTGAAAGGCTCCCTGGAAGGTAGGGTCTTCCTTTTTTTTCTGTCGGTCCATCTCCCGATCCATTTGCATTTTTTCCTCGGGCGTGGTGGCTTCCAGTTCCACCCGTGACGGCAGCGGTTTTACGGGAATCTTTTCGCGGATAAGTTCTTCGATTTTTTTTACATGGTATTCCTCCGCAGGCGTGGCCAGCGTGATGGCCTCACCTTGGCGGAAAGCTCTTCCCGTCCTTCCTATACGGTGAACATAATCTTCATAAAGAATTGGTACGTCGAAATTGATCACGTGTGAAACGCGTTCCACGTCAATGCCGCGCGCGGTTACATCGGTCGACACCAGAACGCGAAGGTTGCCATCCTTAAATTCCCTGACAGCGTTAATACGGGAATTCTGTCCCTTGTTGGAGTGGATGACGCGCACAGGGCCGTAACCCTTGCGGTCCAGGAACCTGTATACGTTGTTGGCCACTTCCTTCGTCCTGGTGAAGACAATGACACGTTCGAAAGCCTCACCCGAAAAAAGATATTCGAGGAAGTTGATCTTTGTTTTGAGGTTGGGCACGCGATACCATACATGCTGAACTTTGGTTGAGGGTGTGGCCTGCGGAGTCACTTCGATCTTTAACGGCCTCTCCAGGAATTCATTGGCGAGTCGCTCGACTTTTTCAGGGAATGTTGCCGAGAACAGCACGTTCTGTCTTTTTGATGGAATTACTTCGAAGATCCGCCGCAACTGAGGCATGAAGCCCATATCCATCATTCTGTCGGCTTCGTCGATAACAAGTAGCCTGATTTGTTTGGTCGGAAGATCGCCTCGCAGATATATCTCCATAAAACGACCGGGTGTTGCGATGAGCATATCGACCCCGTTTTGTATGCTCTCTATCTGAGTTTTTGGTCCCACTCCACCGTAAAGGCATTGTATCCGGAGATCCGTGTATTTTGCCAGCAACGACGCATGCTCGGCGATTTGCACGGCAAGTTCCTTGGTGGGTGCAAGAACAAGGGCCCGGGGCTGTGTGCCTTGCGCATAATTGAGCTTCACCAGTGCGGGCAGAAGATACGCAGCCGTTTTTCCCGTGCCGGTTTGCGCAATGCCGATGACTTCCTGGCCTCCCATCACTGCCGGTATCGATCTCACCTGAATTTCAGTGGGCTGTATGAAACCTGCATCCGCAATTGCGCGGAGCAGCTGAGGATTGAGATTAAAGTTTTCGAAAGCGGTGGCGGCTGACACTTTAAGGCTATTTTTGGGCAATGAAGCGCATTCTCATTACGAACGCAAATATAGTCAATGAGGGTAGGGTAGCTGAGGGCGATGTGCTGGTACGCGGAGAGCGGATTGAGAAAATCGGCGGGGACCTGTCAGCTGAGCGCGTGGACATTGTCATTGACGCCGGAGGGAACCTCCTGCTTCCTGGTGTAATCGATGATCAGGTGCATTTCCGGGAGCCGGGGCTTACGCACAAGGGGACGATCTATTCGGAGTCGCGCGCGGCGGTCGCCGGGGGTGTCACCAGCTTTATGGAAATGCCCAACACCGTGCCTCCTGTATTCACGCAAGAACTCCTTGAAGACAAATTCCGGATTGCATCGAGAACCTCGCTCGCAAATCATTCTTTTTTCATAGGCGCCTCCAATAGCAACCTCGATGAGGTCTTGAAGACTGACATTACCCGCGTATGTGGACTTAAGATCTTTATGGGATCCTCTACGGGGAATTTATTGGTTGACGATGAAAAGACGCTCGAAGGATTTTTCTCACGCTTTCCATCGTTGATCGCGGCGCATTGCGAACACGAGCCGACCATCCGGAAGAATAACGCTGAGTTTAAAGCCCGATATGGAGAAGATGTTCCGATGGAGATGCACCCTGAGATCCGGAGCGAAGAAGCGTGTTACCGGTCGTCTTCGTTCGCCGTGGCTTTAGCGAAGAGAACCGGTGCACGTTTGCATATCCTTCACATTTCTACCGCCCGCGAACTGGAACTATTCGACCAATCGATTCCATTGCGAGAAAAGAAGATTACAGCAGAGGCGTGCCTGCATCATCTCTGGTTCAATGACGGCGACTACAAACGGATGGGCACACTGATCAAGTGGAACCCTGCGATAAAGAAGGAGAGCGACCAGCATGCACTCCTGCAAGGTGTTATTGACGATCAACTGGACGTACTTGCAACCGATCATGCGCCGCATACGATCGAAGAAAAAAGCAGGTCGTATTTTCAGGCGCCGTCGGGTGGGCCCCTGGTTCAGCACGCTCTTGTGGGGATGCTCGAATTTTTTCATCAAAAGAAAATCGGCATTGAAAAGATCGTTGAGAAGATGGCGCATAACCCTTCAACGCTGTTCGGTATCGTTGATCGTGGTTTTGTTCGCGAAGGCTACTTTGCCGATCTCGTTATCGTGAATCCAAACGATCCATGGACGGTTGAAAAGGATAATATACTTGCCAAGTGCGGATGGTCGCCTTTTCAAGGTCACACGTTCCGGTCGCGGGTAACGCACACCTTGGTTTCGGGACATTTGGCCTATGCCGGGGGTGAGTTCGACGAGTCGGTCATGGGTCAGCGCTTGTTGTTCAACAGGCGGTGAGTCGCTTTTTGCATTTTAGTCCAGTCTGGCTAACTTTGCAGCCTCCAAACGGTGAATGTAGTTCAGTTGGTTAGAACGCCAGATTGTGATTCTGGAGGTCGCGGGTTCGAGTCCCGTCTTTCACCCCAGTCTTTCCCTTTTTCTGGCATCTTAGTCGTTGCCACTGCCCCCGTCCCGACGGTATTATCCTGATTTCACGGCCGATAGGCCGCTGTCGCCGCCTTTCGTACGACCTGACTTCCGATTTCGCGGGGATTTTCTTATCTCAGTAGCCCAAAACAAAATGTGTTATGGATCCCCGTATTATCAAACTCTTTGATGAATACACTCATAAGCCGCTTTCGCGGGAGGAATTCATTGGTAAGCTTATCAGACTGACCGGTAGCATGGCAGCAGCGATGGCTGTCTTGCCAATGCTTGAGGTAAACTATGCGCACGCGGAGACCGTTGCTGTGCAGGACGATCGCATCGACACCGAGCGGGTAACCTATGCAGGCGATGGCGGAACAATGAAAGCCTATCTGGCAAAGCCGAAAGGTGCAGGGAAATTTGGGTCGGTGGTTGTCATTCACGAGAACCGCGGTCTTAACCCTCACATCGAGGATGTGACCCGGCGAGTTGCCCTGGCGGGATTCCTGGCACTGGCGCCGGATGCCCTTTCACCGTTAGGGGGTACCCCGTCCGATGCTGACGAAGCGCGCGGGATGTTCCAGCAACTTGATTCTGAGAAAACGGTTTCAAATTTCGCAAAGGCGTTTGATTATTTGATCGCGAGGAGTGAGGCCAATGGTAAGACCGGGTGCGTTGGTTTTTGCTGGGGTGGTGGCATGGTGAACAGCCTTGCCGTCGCTGTCGCGGATCTTGATGCTGCCGTGTCCTTTTACGGGCGCCAACCTGAGGCTGCCGACGTGCCGAAAATAAAATGCAAACTTCAGCTTCATTATGGTGGACTGGATGAGCGCATCAACGCGGGGATTCCCGCCTATGAAGAGGCGTTGAAAAAAGCCGGCGTCGACTATCAGGTTTTTGTCTATGAAAATGCCAACCATGCTTTTCATAACGACACTGCGCCAACCCGATACAACGAAGCTGCCGCGAAACTTGCGTGGAGCAGAACGATCGATTTTTTTAACAAAAACTTGAAATAAGTCAAGATTGATGAGGCCCAAATTTTTCCCTAAGTTTCGTAATGATTTCGTGGGGAGAATACAACCGTCTGTCGCTTGATAAGAAGATCAGCGTACTGTATGAACGCGGAACTTTTGTGATGGCCATACGCTACTACACGTACAAAGTAAACTTGTACTTGTTGGGCAATTTTTACCTCGAAGTATTTGTGAACCATAAACAGGCCTGCATCGAAAAGATCATGTTGCTGGACACCAGACACACACGAATGAAGTTTTACTCCGATCAGATCAAGTTACCAATCGATATCCTTTAGCCTGGAGAAAGAGACACGAAAAGAAAAAGCCCGGTCAACACCGGGCTTTCTTTATGGGTAGTTTCTAAATCTTCTTGCTAGGCCGTGGCGGCAGTGGACTCTTCGAACTTAGCTGACGTTTTCAATACAACCGTTCTCTTGGCCTTATAGCCGCAATAGCCGCATTGGAAGTGCTTCAGCAATTCACCTTCTTCCGTAGCTGTAGGAGCTTTGAGTATTTCCTCCTTCACTACCTTGAAAGTTTGATAATTACATTCTGGGCACTGGAGCGCATGCAAGTGGCCAGCATACTTCTCGATCTTAACGTAACCTGTTTCAAAATCTTTCCAAACGTCATAGTCGATGGAAAAGACGTTCTCTTCAGCCTGCATACCCTCATCCAGGTACACGTCTTCTTCTTCCTCGCTGAGAAGCTTCATTGGCTTGCCAGTTTTCGGAGAAATCCGTGGCTTATAGCGCAGCACCCTGAGTCTTTTTTCGATGAAGAATGGATAGTAGAATTTAAGCAGGTTCTGGAAGATCAGCCCGACAATCATACCCATGCAGACCGTGGTAAATACCCTTACAAAGATCCACACCGCACTACCAGTTTCAGGCGTGACGTTTGCGTTGGCGAAAAAGCAAGCCCCGATAACCAGGATGATCGATGCTGCCCACAACGTTTTGATTTCAGCGCGGTTGATGAAATCATACTTCGTCTTGGCATCCCGCGTAAGCGCTAGCCTGATGATGTGATACAGCAAAATCAACACAGAAACTGCCCAGGCTCCATAGGCGATGTTTCTTGCCAGTCCATTCCAAGGTGCGTATAGTTCGTCCATAATATTTGGTAGGTTATTTTAAGTCCACTGTAGCAAATATATACGCCGGTTTTTATTTTACCTACGGTTTCCAGCAGGAAAAACCGGCCAATAGGTTAACAATTTAGCATTTCTTCCCCTTAATCTAAAATCCACGAAATTTTAAAAAGAATTAAATACAGGTTTTACCCCGCTGGTAACTGGGATTTTACGACAAATTTCCTCACTATTTCCAGACACGTTTTTTCATTTTCGAACATGCCCATGTGCCCCACATTTGAAAGCACGTGCACTTCCGGCAGCTGACACAGAACCGCCTGCTCGTGGATAGACTCCACCGTGATTCCCGGGTCTTTTTCTCCGGCAATAAACATGACGGGCCGCGAATATTGCCCCAGTACACGGCGGCGGTCGGGCCTGTCGCGCATCGCCTTGGTGTACCCAACAACAGCTTCCCGGCTGGCTGCACTGGCGATGGTCCGAACCAGACCGACCGCGCGATGTCCAGGGTCGGCAAAGAGCGGCTCGATAAAATTGGACGTGAATGCCAGCGCACCGTGTGATTCGACGAAATCGATGACCTTGTCGCGCGACCGTTTCTTTTCATCAGTATCCGGCATAGCGGTAGAGTGAAATAATCCCAATCCGGAAATAAGTGCCGGATCTTGTGCCGCAACACTCAGGGCTATATATCCTCCCAACGAATGGCCAACCAAGACCGGCCGGCCGGCAACATGTTCACGCATCCATGAGATCAGGATTTGTCCGACATCGTCAATCGAAAACGAATTGGAAGGAAGCGCGCTTTGACCGAAACCGGGAAGGTCAATGGTAAATACCTTGAACGCATCCGACAAGTGATCCGCAAAATTATCCCAAAGTGTTTGGTTGAATGGGAAGCCATGAACAAGGACCAGCGGGTAACCCTTCCCTCGTTGCCGGAAAAACAAATCCGGCATGCTACATCGGTTTTACAACCGTTTCCAGCATGCTAACAACGGCCGATTCAATGCCGTCTGGATCGAAACCGCATTCGCGGTGAAGCTCGATTTGCTCGCCGTGCTCCACTACCCGGTCGGGTATTCCTAAACGCCTGACGTCAGCACTGTAGTTGTTGTCAACCATAAACTCGACGACTGCGCTGCCAAATCCCCCTTGCACACACCCATCTTCGACGGTGATGATCTTCCGGTATTTCATGAAGATTTCATGCAGCAGATTTTCATCAAGCGGTTTCACGAAACGCATGTCATAGTGACCAACCTGGATATTTTTCCTGGCAAGGCGTTCACAGACTTCAACGGCATAATTGCCGATGTGTCCAATGGTGAGAATGGCGAGCTCGTCACCATCCCGCAACTTCCTTCCCGTACCGATAGCAACCTTTTCGAACGGCGTACGCCATTCCGGCATTACACCCTGACCGCGAGGATATCGAATCGCAAATGCGCCACCTTTACGTTCGAGTTGCGCGGTATACATCAGGTTTCTCAGCTCTGATTCATTCATCGGAGCCGATATGATCATGTTGGGCAGGCAACGCAAAAAGGCGATGTCATAAGCGCCGTGGTGGGTAGGACCGTCTGCCCCGGCGAAACCAGCGCGATCGAGGCAGAAATTGACCCGAAGATTCTGGATACAGACATCGTGAATCACCTGATCATACCCACGCTGAATAAATGTGCTGTAAATGTTGCAGAATGGTATCAGTCCCTGTGTTGCCATACCGGCTGAGAATGTCACAGCGTGCTGTTCAGCAATCCCGACGTCAAAGGCTCTGCCAGGCATCGCCTTCATCATGATGTTCATCGAAGAGCCGGATGGCATCGCTGGTGTAATGCCCATGACCTTGTCGTTGGCCCTGGCGAGTTCCACGAGCGTGTGACCGAAGACATCCTGGTACCTGGGTGCCTGCGGGCGATCATGCGTTTTCTTATAGATCTCGCCGGTGATTTTGTCAAATGTTCCGGGGGCGTGCCAGGTGGTGGCATTGCCGCGCTCGGCGGGCGCATAACCCTTGCCTTTGACAGTCACACAGTGCAATATTTTTGGACCCTTGATCTCCTTGAGGTCTTTCAGAATAGTGATCAGGTGGTCGACATCGTGACCATCAACAGGACCAAAGTATCTCAGGTTGAGAGACTCGAAAAAGTTACTCTGACTCAGTAACGTCGACTTGATCCCGTTCTCGACTTTCGACACGATCTCCTGGGCGCTTTTGCCAAAGGATGAAAGTTTGCCGAGGAGCTTCCAGATGTCATCCTTCAGTTTATTGTACGCGCGAGACGTTGTGATGTCGGTAAGGTAATCCTTCAGCGCTCCCACATTGGGATCGATCGACATACAATTGTCGTTGAGAACAATTAGAATGTTCGCATCGGATACTCCCGCATGATTCATCCCTTCGAACGCGATGCCTCCGGTCATCGCACCATCGCCGATCACCGCAATATGTTGGCGGTCTTCTATCTTTTGATAACGGGAGGCCATCGCCATCCCCAGTGCCGCTGACACCGACGTGGACGAATGACCTACGCCAAAAGCATCGTAAGGACTCTCCTTTCGTTTTGGAAAGCCTGAAATGCCGCCCAAAAGACGGTTCGTATGAAAAACATCTCTGCGGCCGGTGAGGATCTTATGGCCGTACGCCTGGTGGCCAACATCCCATACAAGCTGATCGTACGGAGTATTGAAAACGTAATGAAGCGCGACGGTAAGCTCCACAACGCCCAAACTTGCGCCGAAATGGCCTCCGTAAACCGAGACGTTGTCAATGATGAACTGGCGCAATTCCTCGCAAAGTTGAACCAGCTGGGCCGGATCAAGCGTCTTAAGGTCGTCAGGACTGTTGATTTGCGATAAAAGTTTCCCTGGAGTAATGAGCATTTCTTTCTTTCTGAAAACTACCTGAGGCAGCGGCATCCCGCACTCCAAACTACAAAATTACTTATTTCTACCGTCACGAAGTTTTCTGAACTATTATAAATAAATTTGTGCCTCCCATGACGACTCAGGAAAATTTTGAAGTAAAACTTCCGCTTTTTGAAGGTCCATTTGACCTTTTGCTGTTTTTTATTGAGCGCGACGAGCTGGATATTTATGACATCCCCATCGCACGGATAACAAACGACTTCCTGGACTATGTCCATCAGATGGAGACCTTGAACATCGAGGTTGCGAGCGAATTCATATTGGTGGCCGCCACGCTGATGCGAATAAAATCGAAAATGTTGCTGCCTCGTCCTCAACTCGATGAACAGGGCAATGAAATCGACCCACGCGAAGAACTCGTTAAACATTTACTGGAGTACAAGAAATACAAGTCGGTGATCGAGAACTTCCAGAAAATGGAGGAAACGGAGCTCCAGAAAGAAAAGCGTGGCAACCTGATGAAGGAGCTGAAAGCCCTTGCCGAAGTCACCAATGTGGAGGCTGAGCTCCAGGATGTCACCATCTTCAAGTTGATGACGGTGTTCGAAAGGGTGATGAAGCGTTACCAGGCGGAGAAGAACAAACCTACTCACCAGGTGATCCAGTATCCCTACACGGTTGAAGGTCAAAAACTTTTCTTGCAGGAAGAGCTCAAACGCAAACAGCGCGTTTCGTTTGCCGATCTGGTGGAGCATTATCCCACGAGAATCGGAATAATCTTCAACTTTTTGGCGATCCTGGAAATGCTTGCACTTCAGCTCATTTCCATTCAAATCGGCGAAGGCTACAATAACTTTTGGGTCTCTCAGCCTGAGAGGACGGAAACGTCTACTATACTCTAGGCGTAAAGGTCGTCATTGGGAGTGCGCGCAACCTCGATCATGAATGCGCTGACCTTCTCCGTTACCGCCTTGAAAAACTTCTCGCCTTTTACTGCATCTGCTTTGCGAGGGTCTCCAACGCCGGTGTCTTTCGTCACCTGAAGCCATTTGCGTTCCCCCCATGCCCAGCCTTCCCGAATCGCCGTAATTTTGAACTTCTTCGCAGCGCCGTCGCCAGCTTCGGATAATGGACGCACGAGATTTGGCGTCAGGTGTAGGATTACACTGGTTTCCATTTCGCCCGCATGATCGTCCTTATTTTCAAAGAATAGTTTCTGATCCACCGACAAAAACCAGTTGCAGGAGCAAAGGAACATCTTCGGGTATTGCAGTCCCAATTCGCGAATCATCGTCTTGAAATCATTGCCACCATGACTATTCAGAATGATTAACTTATATATCCCCTGTCTGTTCAACACGTCGACAACGTCACGAAGAACGGCCAATTGAGTGCTGGGATTCATGTTGATGTCGAGTTTGACATTGAATTGCCCGGTGTTCACGCCGAAAGGGACGGTAGGTAGAACCGTGAGCTTGACTCCCTGTTCCCAGGCGATACGCGCTGCTTCCGCAGCAACATGATCGGCTTCGATTACGTCGGTGCCATACGGCAAATGATAGTTGTGCGCTTCAGTAGCGCCCCAGGGCAACACGGCCAACACGTACTCGGTGTCTTTGACAGTTTTCCAGTTGCTTTCGGCAAGAATATAAGGTCGCATGAAATTGTTTTGTGAATGAGACAGGCCAACGAATTACGATCTATTGAACCAAAAGTCAAGGACTTCGACGTGGTTTATTCCGGGATGCCGATGCGATAAGACTTTCCGCGCCGAACGGTGAGCTTATCGTCGCGGAGCCATGGATTATAAAGCTTGATCGTTTTGTAATTGGTGCCGTGTTGTTTCGCGAAGTCGACCAGGTCGATGCTATGACGCACTGCCACATACCTGAGCGGAACCGGTTGATAGTAATGCTCGGGGCTGATATTGAATCCGTACCTGAGCGGGTTTTCGATGATCTCCTTGATAGCCAATATGCGGAAGACATACCGCGACGTTTGTTCATTGAGGTAGAGATCGTAATACGATTTTTCGCGCTGGTTCTCAATGGCTCGGTCAAGTCCATTCATGCCGCGGTTGTAAGAGGCCGCGACCAGGGTCCAGTTGCCGAAACGATCGTAGGCGCGACGCAGGTACCGGCATGCCGCCTTCGTGGCCTTCAGCGGATCATAGCGCTCGTCCACTTCACGTGTTATCTCAAGCCCATTCTCTTTGCCTGAGCTCTCCAGGATCTGCCAGTACCCAACGGCGTCTGCCGGCGAAATGGCGTTCACCAGGTTGCTCTCGATTAAGGGCAAATACTTAAAGTCGTTGGGAATGTCATTCTCCTCAAGGATCTTCTCGATTTGCGGCAGCCATCGGTTCGCACGTTTGATCAGGAAGATGGTGTTGCTGTGAAAATAAGTGTTGATCTGCAATTCCATATCGAGGCGTTCGCGAACGTCAGGTATATCAAGTGGCACAGGTTCACCGGCGAAAGAGAGTTCTTCGGGAAGGTCGAAGGAAATCGCCGGCAACGGGCCAGAGGGCACGACATAATCCGTCTCGGCGACCCCTTCATCCGAAATCCGGTTCGGATTCCCGCCGTGGCGAATCTCATTGAAGAAGATGTATGCGAACAGCACAATCAAACTTGCCAGAGCCAGAAAAACATGGATGTTTCTCATCAAAAGTTCGGCGACAATAGATACCTGGAATAAAATTCATCAATGACCTTCACGGCATCCTCAGGCGTGTCGACAACATTCAACAATTCCATGTCTTCAGGATGAACCATTTTATTTGTGATCAGCACTTTGCGGATCCAATCCAGAAGGCCCTGCCAATACTTCTTACCGACGAGAACAAGGGGAAATCTCCCGATCTTCTTTGTCTGGATCAGCGTTAATGCTTCTGTCAATTCATCGAGGGTTCCAAATCCACCGGGCATCACGACGAAACCCTGCGAATATTTTACGAACATGACCTTCCTCACGAAAAAATAATCAAACGTGATCAGCTTGTCTTTGTCGATGTAAATATTGCCCTGTTGTTCAAAGGGAAGAAAAATATTCAGGCCAACTGACTTACCACCCGCCCGATGCGCCCCTTTGTTGCCCGCCTCCATGATACCAGGTCCGCCGCCCGTAATGACGCCGTAGCCATGTTGGACAAGTTGATACGCAATCTCCTCAGCCATCTTGTAGAATGTATTACCCGGCTTGGTCCTGGCCGATCCGAAAATGGTGACACATGGACCGATCTTGGCAAGTTTCTCGAGACCTTCGACGAATTCCGACATCACCTTGAAAATCATCCAACTGTTGGCACCCTTGATCTCAGCCCAGTCCTTATCCTTGAATGCTTTCCGAATTCGGTTTTCTTCTTCGAGGGCTTTCTTCAGCAGGTCGTCTTCAATTTTTTTCTTTCTTGTTTTCATTACCTGGGCGTGGATTTGCCGGCCATTCATTTTACCCTTCCTATATTTTCATAAGTTTGATTCCTGTTACAGGAATCGAGTGAATGTCGACACTTGTCGCGCGAAATATACAAATGATGAAACGAATTAATCGGGGTTGCCTGTTCGTGATGGTCGCAGCCGTGATGATGGGCTCGTGTGCCCGCGTCAGCGATAATGCGACCACCAACGCCGACTCCAACATCGACTGGGCTCTCTTGCCCTTCGTCAAGATCGACAGTGTGAATCCTGTACTGGAGGCCGGCGACAACACCTTTGCCTGCCCGGTGTTGAAAACCAATGTGCGGTGGGAAGAAAAAGATGTGTTTAACCCCGCCGCCGTCGTGCGTGACGGAAAGATTCACCTGCTGTATCGCGCCGAAGACAACATTGGAAAGTTCTCCGGCACTTCTAGAATAGGGCTGGCCATCAGTGAAGACGGCCTCCACTTTGAAAAAATGCGTGAGCCCGTGCTTTACCCTGACAACGACTCGCTTATGGTTTACGAGTGGGAAGGTGGTATTGAAGACCCGCGTATTATTGAGTCAAAAGATGGCATCTATATATTGACCTATACGGCATATGATGGAAAGATTGCGCGACTACTCCTCGCCACTTCACCCGATCTTGTTCATTGGACGAAGCACGGACGAGTCTTACAGGGGCGTTATGGCGATTCGTGGAGCAAGTCGGGGGCGATCGTAGGCAGGCGCCATGGCGAAAAGATTATCGCTGAAAAAATCAATGACAGATATTGGATGTATTTCGGCGACACCGATCTTTTTATAGCTACCTCTGACGATCTTATCCATTGGGATCCGGTAGAGGAGGGCGGCAAACTCAAATCAGTGCTTCGGCCACGGGAGGGTTACTTCGACAGCCGCCTGGTAGAGAGTGGTCCTTACGCATTACTGAAGGATGATGGAATTCTTTTGCTCTACAACGGGATGAACCACGACAGCATAGGGGATTCGGCAATCGCGCGTGGCGCGTATTGCGGGGGACAAGTGCTCTTTGACCGGAATGATCCCACCAGGGTCGTGAAAAGGCTGGAGAAGGATTTTATCAGGCCTGACAAGCCGTATGAAATAACCGGCCAGGTAAACCTCGTGTGCTTTCTTGAGGGCTTGGTGCCCTTCAAAGGGAAGTGGCTCTTGTATTATGGCACCGCCGACTCGAAGATCGCGGTAGCTGTAGCGGAACAACTTTGAAGGCGGGATGCTGCGGACGGTGTTGGTTATGTCATTACCAGCTCAATCAGCTCTTTCTGCACGTTCCAGTCTTTGGCCAGTTTGAGCATGGCCGTGGCCTCCATTTCGGTCACGTAACCCTTCGTGTTGTTTGACTCCCACACCATGTTGATCAGCTCGATGCGCTTGTCCTTTGGATAGTCGCCAATAATGGTGTTGAGGTAATCGCGGGCGCGGTCAAACGATGTAATGTAATCCTCGGCCACAAACGCCAGCGCCCACTTGTATTCTTCATGGGCATCGAGGAGGTCGGCCGTTTTCTCAAGTTCCTTCTGTTCTTCATCGTCGAGACCGTGATAATGAAAAATCACGGTCTTCAAAAGCATATAGACCTTCTTTTCTTCCGAGGATCTCATGGGTGTTTGTTTTGCGACATGAAGTTACAAAATCGACAAGCATTAAACCGTTCCCGAAACCAAAAATAAATCAGAGGTGATTTTATCGGCCAGGAGCCTGCCCGTGCGAGTCAGGGCAAGAATATGATTGTCCAGGGTTGCCAGATTCTGTTGAATGAGGGTATTGACCAGGCGCTCATGCCTTGCCAGGAGATCGTAGTGATATTCATTTCTTAACCGCTCCAGGTCACTGCCCCATTTTGTTCTGAGCGTGGTCAACAAGTATTCATTGGCTTGATCAGCCGGGGTCAGCGTCTCAAGTTCAGACGGTATGACCCCAGCCTCGAGTGAGCGGACGTAAAGATGATTGTTGCGAACGTTGAACTGCCGTGAATGAAGGTTGTACGAATGCGCGCTGGGACCAATACCTAGATACGGTTCTTGTTTCCAGTAACTGCTGTTATGCCTGGACTCCCATCCCGGCTTCGCATAGTTCGACACTTCATATTGCTCAATGCCAGACCGGTCGAGCATGGTGGTGAGTAATTCAGACTGTTCAGCGGCCTGTTCATCGGAAACGACTTCGAATTTTCCGCGCGACAGCCATGTACCGAATGCCGTACGGGGTTCAATCGTCAAGGCGTACGCGGACACGTGCATCGGCTCAAGTTCGAGCGTCTGTTCGATTGACTCTCGCCAGTTTTGACGGGTTAGTCCAGGGATAGCGTATATCAGGTCCAGACTCATGTTGACAAAACCCTCTCTCTTTGCGCTTAGTACGCACCGCCGTGCTGTTGTAGAGTCATGAGCGCGGTTGAGGAACTTAAGGATTTCATCGTCGAATGACTGAATGCCGATGCTGAGGCGATTGACTCCGGCCGCTCGCAGCGCACTTATTTTCTTCACGTCGAGGTCGTCGGGATTTGCCTCCAGGGTAATCTCGGCGTCTCGGGTAACGGCATGGCTATTGCGGACGGCATTCAACAGTGCGATCAGGTGATCGGAGGTGAGCAGCGAGGGGGTACCGCCGCCGAAGTAGATTGAAGAGACCGGCCGGCCTTCCAGGAATTTCTGACGAAGTTCAATCTCCCGTATCATCGCCCTGACCATCTCATGCCGTAACCCCTCACTGGTGGAGAAATGAAAGTCACAATAGTGACAGGCTTGCTTGCAGAAGGGAATATGAAGATAGACACCTGCCATTGCAGCGGCAAACTTACGTCCATTTCCAGAATGACACCAATTCCCATAGTTTTGCGGTGATGGTTCGCTCGTTGTGTTCTCTCCTCGTTCTCGTTGCCGGCACGGCTAACGTCCAGGATCTTTCGCTTGAAGAGGACTTGCAGCCGCGATGGATGAAATACGAAGCTGGTCGCTATGAGATGATTGGCGATGCCGACGAAGTTGCGAACACCGTTTACTTTCAGGTGGTCACATCGCGGGATCCGGGTCGTTACCTGCTGTTGAGTTCCAGCCGCCCGTATTTTGTTTTTTTTGATGGCGAGCTGGTCGGCGAATTTGCGGGAAGCAAATCTTTTCGGATCGACAGTCTTCACGCGGCCCGCCCTGTTCGCACGATGATAGTGTCGTTGTACCAGCGAAACATTAACCCCCGTGACTTAACCACGCAGATCGTTTCATCCGCACCCGGGGTCATTGACGACATAAGTCGTCCCGATACTTTTTTCAAAGACTTTGTAATTCTTGCCGGTCTGCTAATCATGGTGTTGTGTGTGGCTACGCTTCGTCTGAACCCGAAACTGGCGGCCGACTACTTTGCGTTGCGCAGAATTTTTTCTACCCGGGAAGTTGATGATGCGCAATCGAACGCGCGGCTGACGAATGGGGCCAATGTGCAGTTTTACGTTTTGTGCAGTCTGCTCATAGGGTTTTACCTGCTGATTATTTTCCAGTATTTGCCGTCGCCGTATCGGGCGCCAATGGACTTTGTCGCGACAGGTTTTTGGAGTGCTTTCTGGCACTGGATGCGGCTGAGTGTTTTCATCCTGGCCATATTCTTTCTGAAACTCCTGCTGATTTTTTCATTGACCCGCCTGTTCGATATGCGCGGTCTGACGCGGGTTCATTTCTTCAATTGGGTGCGATTGATGTTGATTGTCCTGGGCTTATGCGCTGCAATTCTATTCGCCTATTTCATTTTGCGCGGCGATGATCCCGATGTCTATGAAGTGTTCCTGACGCTTGTCATCGGAATCCTGGTGGCGTGGCATTTTATTGTTTTTCTGAAGCTCAACGGAAGAAGTGAGCACTCCATGTTCCATTTATTTTCGTACATTTGTGCCACTGAATTAATACCCTTGTTGATTACGATCAAGGTTCTGTTCCATTAGCCCGAATACGTTACGTGTTGATATGAGTGAAATTGCTACTGACAGGATGCGCAAGGTCAAGAGCATCCTGGTGACCCAAGAGGCGCCGACTGATGCTAATTCCCCGTACCTTAAGCTCGCAGAAAAATTCAACCTGAAAATAGATTTTAGGCCATTCATTCAGGTTGAACCTGTACCCGTTAAGGAATTCCGCAAGCAGAAGATTGATATTCTCAATCACACGGCTGTCATCTTTACCAGTCGCAATGCTGTCGATCACTTCTTTCACATCTGCCTGGAGATGAAAGTCGACATGCCCCCCGAGATGAAATATTTTTGCATCTCTGAGCAGACCTCAAATTATTTGCAGAAATACATTGTGATCCGGAAACGGAAGATTTTCACGGGACTCAAGACTGCGCAGGACCTGCTGGAGATTTTGAAGAAGCATAAGAACGAAAAGTACCTCTTTCCTTGCTCGGACATTCGCAAGAATGACATTCCCGATTTTCTTCGCGACAATGGTTATAACTATACCGAGGCGATTATCTATCACACTGTTGCGTCAGACCTGTCCGACCTCGAGAATGTGTTCTACGACATCCTGGCTTTTTTCAGCCCCTCGGGCATCAATTCCTTGCTGGTGAATTTCCCTCAATTCAAACAGAATAATACCCGCATCGCTGCGTTCGGCCCCACCACTTCAAAGGCCGTCCGGGATGCGGGATTGATACTGGACATTGAGGCACCCCTTCCGAATGCTCCCTCCATGACCGGGGCACTAGAATTGTACATCAAGAAGGCCAACGGAATAAAGTAACTTCTTCATCCTTCGGGATTTGGAAAGTGTTACCTTTATCATCCTTTTAATCGCTTACCCATTGAAAGTGTCACCAAAATGTGCTTACTTTAGATCCTATTTTTTCACCTTTGGATGCTGAAACGCACTTTTTATATTGTACTGATCGTCGCGTCTGGGATGTCAGCTGAAGCGCAGCAGGATCCTCAGTTTACTCAGTACATGTTCAACTCGATCTTCATCACTCCAGCATTTGCCGGTGTGGATGGTGTTACCCAATTGACGTCGTTCAATCGCGCGCAGTGGTTGGGCTATCAGTCGAGTTTCGGCGATGGCGGCGCGCCGACAACATACATGTTCAGTTTCAATACGCCCATCTATAAAATCAAAAGCGGATTTGGCGCCTATATCATGGCTGACCAGCTAGGTCCACAAACCAATGGCGAAGCTCAGGTCATGTACGCCTACCACCTGGGGTTGAAGAATAGCAAACTCAGTTTCGGTGTGAAGGCAGGGCTGTACTCCGTGGCCATTAATGGACGTCATTACCGTTACATCCACGAGGGTGATGACCTGATTATCGAGGGCCGTGAATCGCAAATTCGGCCAGACCTTGGGTTAGGAATTTATTACCGGGCGGAAAAGTATTACGTCGGTGTAGGCATGAACCACCTGCTGCGTTCAGAGTTCGACTTCGGGATCAATGAGGCCCGCAATGCGCTCGAGAACCACATGAATGTGACTGCGGGATATTACTACGAGGTCAATTTCGACCTGAAATTAAACCCAACCATCCTTGTAAAAACTGATTTGAAAGAATTTTCCTTCGACCTGGGTATTATTGCCACCCTCAAAGACAAGATGTGGGGAGGTTTGTCGTTTAGACAGTCGGAGGCCGCCAATGTGCTGTTGGGTTACAGCTTTTTGAAGGACAGGAGCCTGAGATTGGGATATGCTATCGATGTCGTTGTAAAGGACCAGGAGGCCAAAGAAAACTTCTCGCATGAGTTATTTGTCAGCTACCAGCTACCCGTGACTCCGAGCACCAAGAAGGTCATCCGGACCCCCCGGTTCCGGCACAACTAGACAACAAAAGAAATTTTGGTTTTTTTAAGAATTTGCGGAATTTGGATACCGGTTTTTAAAAATATAGGTATATAACTATCTTTCGAGTCTGAACCCTTACATAGCGCACAGAAATATGAATAAATCCGTTTCGTATAAACTCGTAATAGTGCTCGCCGGTGCGGTGGCTAGTGCTTGTAACCTCCTCGGCCTGGGTGGCAAGCGAGGTGGCGATCAGGGTGAGCTCGTAGGCGTTCCGGGCAGGGAAGGATGGGTGATGACTATCCCGTACGGAATGGTGCCTATTCCGGCCGGTACCTTTCATATGGGCCAGGCCGATGAAGATCCCGCCTCCACCCAGATTAACTTCAACAAGCAAGTGACTATTGGCCCGTTCTTCATGGACGACACCGAAATTACGAACAACGAGTACCGTCAGTTCACCAATTTCTTCCTGGTCGACAACGGTACGATCGAGGGTTTTGAGACGATCGATCCTGAAACTTTCCGCCAGCTTTACTATCCTGATACCACTGTTTGGGTAAGAGATTTTGCTCACCACATGGGTGACCCGATCCAGGATTATTACTACTGGCATCCCGGTTATGATCAGTATCCCGTTGTGGGTATCAACTGGGACGCTGCCGTATACTTCGGCCAGTGGCGGACCGCTTACTTGAATGATTACCGCAAGAGTGTGGGAGATTTTCCCATGCCTGATTTCCGTCTTCCTTCAGAAGCGGAATGGGAGTATGCCGCACGCGGTGGCCGCGACATGGTGAAGTACCCCTGGGGTAACCCTTATATCCGTAACTCGAAAGGCTGTATGCTCGCCAACTTTAAGCCGGGCCGTGGTAACTTCTACGACGACGGGTTTGCGTATACCGCGCCCGTTCAGATGTACTTCCCGAATGATTACGGATTGTTCGACATGGCAGGCAATGTGTCGGAATGGTGCCTCGACGACTTCAACCCGGCGTCAGTTCCCACGGTGTGGGATTTGAACCCTCAATACATCGACCAAAGAACCAACCCGGAGAGCAGCCAATATGATCCGCGCGTGCCACCGAAAAAAGTTGTACGGGGTGGCTCATGGAAAGATGTTGCCTATTATCTTGAAACCGGAACCCGTACTTACGAGTTCAAGGATTCCACCCGGGCTTATATCGGATTCCGTTGTGCACTCACACACCTCGGCCGCTCGTCCGGACAGGAATTTTAATTAGAAAAAAAGTCTCCTTATATTTAAAACAATTGGTACTAGACAGAATATAAACTCTAAAACCTTACTAAAATGAGCAAGAAAAAAGGCGGATTCACTGCGC
>CAZLWX010000064.1:0-2402 GCA_964563295.1 uncultured Roseivirgaceae bacterium
ACGGGATTCCCGGTTGGAAAAAGAAAGTCGCATTTGTTCCCATCTCGTGGTGGTCGGTGAGCACGTTCGGTTTCCACTGATGAAATTTCCTGATCCGCGCCTGCGATTCCGGCTGCTGGGCGACAAGCCAGTCGCGATTGAGGTCAAACCAATAATGATTTGTTCTTCCACCGGGCCAGGGTTCGTGATGTTCCATGTCGTTGGGGTCGGCGGAAATCGCCATGCTTCGCCGGGAGTTCACCCACGACGAAAATCGCTGCATGCCATCCGGATTGAAACTGGGATCGAGCAGGACAATCGTGTTGTCAAGTGCAGTTTCGATCTCTTTTCCACGCGCAGCAGCCAGGTAGTAAGCAATAAGCAAGGCGGCATTGTTTCCACTCGCCTCATTTCCATGGATGCTGCAGCCGAGGTAAAAGACCACGGGCATAGGAGCGATGTCGAGTGAAGCAGACTTCGCCGGATTGCATAGCTCAAGGTGCTGCATCCGGATGCTTTCAATACGGTCGTGGTTCTTCGGCGACGTTATCGTTAAAAGGATCAAAGGCCGACGCTCGTGAGTTTGGCCCATCACCTCCAGGCTCACCCGGTCGGAAGCCGCGTCAACCGCTTTCATGTAAGTTACCAACTGATCGTGACTGACGTGAAATTCACCGACCTCAAATCCGAGAACAGTTTTTGGGGTGGGAACGTTAGAGTCATAAGTTATGCCTTCAGGCAGGTAGTAGGTCAGGTCCGGCTGTGCTAATAAATGGATTGACAGCAATGACAGGATGCCAGCCAGAAAGAGTCTCTTCTCGATCATTATCTGTTGGGTTAGGTTTGGCCCCGGAAGGCGACTGCGGTAGGTTCTAAACTAATCAAATTAAAGAAATCGTCACGCGAATCCAATCGTGTTTTTACCTAGGAAAAATTTTAGATCGACAGGGCGGGCGCGATTTTTAAGTTTACAATGGAATCGTTAATTTGATAGGCATGCCATTTAGAAAACACTATTTTTTAGTCGTTTTGTCTGCCTTTGCCGCCTGCCTGTCGTGTAATCGCACTCCTCAACTCCAATTCAAAAGCACCCCTCAGGTAGAAATCGACTACGATCAGATCGTGGAACGCGGATATCTTAATGTACTGATCGACAACAATTCCATCAGTTACTTCATTTACAAAGGCCAGCCCATGGGCTATGAGTACGAGCTCTTGAACTACCTGGCAGCTGAGTTGAAAGTAGCGCTGAAGATAAAAGTGACATCGGGTGTCGAACGTGCCATTGAACAACTCAACAACGGTGAAGGAGACATCATCGCGTTCCCATTGACGGTGACAAAAGATCGCACAGAGCTTGTGACCTTCACCGAGCCGCTGTTCAACACGTATCAGGTTCTTGTCCAACGCAAACCGGATAACTGGAGGGCGATGACGGACGTAGAAATCAATAGTCAACTGATCCGTAACCCGGTCGACCTTGTCGGGAAAGAGGTATACGTATTGCCAGGAACCAGCTTTGAGCTCCGCCTTCACAATCTCTCGGAAGAGATTGGAGGAGACATTATCGTCAGGCGCGACACAACCTCGGCCGAGAGCGAATCGCTGATCCGTAAGGTGGCGATGGGCGAAATTCCTTATACGGTTGCCGACCATATGATCGGGCAAGTCAATGCCTATTATTATCCAAACCTGGATGTGGAGACAGCCATTAGTGTCACACAGCAGGTGGCCTGGGCTGTACGAAAGAACTCTCCACAACTCGAAAAGACTGTTACCTCGTGGCTGAAGGAAATGAAGAAGACAGCGACGTTTGCAGTAATCTACAACCGGTATTTCAAGAGTCCGCGTGGGTCACTCATCAGGATGCAGAGTGATTATTCGTCGTTGGGCGGGAATAAGTTGTCGCCGTACGACACCTTGATTAAGCTTGGCGCAAAAGAATTGGGCTGGGATTGGCGGCTCCTGGCCTCCGTCGTGTACCAGGAATCTCGTTTTATCCCGACAGCGGAGTCGTGGGCGGGCGCAAAGGGCTTGATGCAGCTGATGACCCCGACGGCGGAACGGTTTGGAGCGCCTAACCGCGATGACCCGCAGCAAAGCATAAGGGCCGGCGTCGGTTTTCTCAAATACCTCGACCGGTTTTGGTCACGCCAGATCGAAGATCCTGACGAACGACTCAAGTTTGTGCTTGCCTCTTACAATGCGGGACTAACGCACGTCACCGATGCACAGAAACTTGCGCGAAAGCACGGAAAGAACCCGCTATTGTGGGATGGCAATGTCGAATACTTCCTGACCCGAAAGTCCGACCCTCAATATTATCGCGATCCGGTTGTTGTGGCAGGGTATTGCAAATGCGAGGAGCCTGTCAATTTTGTGCACGACATTTTGGAGCGATATGACCAATACCGGATTCATAT
>CAZLWX010000064.1:2502-5565 GCA_964563295.1 uncultured Roseivirgaceae bacterium
AGCAGGAATTCTTTGTCGGCGACCAGGTCGCGCATTTCCACAAAATTGTCGAGGGCGAGTTCGGCGATGGCGTCGGCGTCTGGCTTGCGAAGCTGCTGGAATTCGGCTAGAGCTGTCTCCCAGTCGTCGTCATGTGTCGTCAGGAGTTGATTCAGAATCCGGCAGTCTTCGAATCCCGCATTCATGCCCTGGCCGTAGAACGGAACGATTCCGTGGGCCGCGTCGCCGATGAGCAGAGTCTTGTTCTTCACCCATGGAAAGCACCTGACAGTCACGAGAGACGATGTCGGGTTTGACTTGTAGTCGCTGAGGAGCGCGGGCATCAGCGGAACAGCGTCTGGAAAGGTGTGTTGAAAGAATGTCTCAATTCTTGATTCATTCGAAAGTGACGCGAACGAAGAAGTTCCATCGAATGGCAGGAACAGCGTGCAGGTGAAGCTACCGTCGAGATTAGGCAACGCAATCATCATGAAACTTTCCCTGGGCCAGATATGAAGCGCATTTTTTTCGAGCTGGAAGGAGTTGTCATGACCTGGTGGAATGGTGAGTTCCTTGTAGCCGTGATCGATGTACGATTGGGAGTAGTCAAAGCGATCGGTAATCTGCATGGCAGACCTCACAGCCGAAAACGCGCCATCGGCGCCAATGATGACGTCGAACTGTTGCGCTTTGGAAGCGCTGTGTTCGAAGACTATCTCCGTTCGCGCAAAGTCGACGGTCATGCATCGATGATCGAAATAGATTGTTACGCCTGCGCGTTCAGCCGCATCCATCAACACCACATTCAATCCGCTGCGGGAAATGGAATTGATGTACTGGCCCTGTTTCCCGTAAGGAAGGAATGATAAGTTGCCGCTCTCGTCGTGCATCATCCTTCCATGCATGGGGATTGCGGCCTTTTTTAGTTCGTCCGCCAGGCCCACTTGTTCCAGCGCGCGGATGCCTCGATTGCTCAAAGCGAGGTTGATCGAGCGTCCTTCCCCGGACGGTCCTTTTCTTATATCGCCCCGTCTTTCAAAAAGAGAAATCCTGTATCCACGTCGTGCGAGATAGATGGCGAGCAGCGACCCGACCAGGCCGGCGCCGACGATAGCGATATGTTGCGGTTTACCCAGAAACGTTTTGATTATTGGAGATTGATTGCCTTGATGCCCATTACTTATTTCTACCAGTTACGACAACGCCCGTCTGAAAATCTGCGCAAAGCGGAAGACTTCAACGAACGTATTGTAAAGCGGAACCGGCGCAACGCGGATAACATTCGGCTCCCTCCAGTCCACAACGATCCCGGCTTTGATCAGTTTCTGAAAGACTTTCTTTCCACCACGCGCCATGTATAAGGAGAGTTGACATCCGCGTTCGCGCGGATTGGAGGGTGTGATGATGGTGAAATATTTGCCACTGGGGTCGATGCCTTTCAACAAAAACTCGAGATAGCCCGTAAGCCATTCGCTTTTTCGGCACAGGTTGCGAAAGCCCGCTTGCTGGAAGACCTGAAGGGCCGCAAGGTGCGCCACCGCCGAGAATACCGGGACATTGGATATTTGCCAACCATCAGCGCCTTTCATCGGCTTAAATCCTTTTTTCATCTGGAAGCGCTCGTCTTCCTGGTGTCCCCACCACCCGGCCAGCCTTGGAAGCTGAAATTCCTGGGAATGGCGTTCGTGCACGAACACGCCGGCGATGCTTCCTGGACCGGAATTCAGGTATTTGTAGCTGCACCAGACAGCAAAGTCGACGTTATCATTGTGAAGGCTGAGTGGAACATTACCAATAGCGTGGGCCAGGTCGAAGCCCGCGACAGCTCCTGCGTTGTGCGCGGCTTCGGTGATGGCTTTGATATTATACAGCTGACCGGTGTAGTAATGGACACCACCAAATAAAACCAGCGCAATTTCGTCGCCATGTTTTTTAATGGTTTCGACGATGTCATCGGTACGGAGTGTTGCCTCACCTTCCCGTGGTTTTGCTTCGATCCAGGTCGCGGCTGGGTCGAGACCATGAAACCTGATCTGAGATTCAATCGCATATTGATCAGACGAAAATGCGCCGGCCTCCGAAAGTATCTTGTATCGCTGAGATGTTGGACGGTAAAACGAAGCCATCATCACGTGCAGGTTGACGGTGGCCTGATTCATCGCGACAACCTCTCCGATTCGGGCGCCCGTGAGTTGTGCCAGCGGCTTCTTGAAGAATTTATGATAGAATACCCACGGTCTTCGCGATTTGAGATGTCCATCCACGGCGAGCCTGGCCCAGTCGTCGAGTTCCTCCTGCATCATTTTCGACGTAAGTCGCGGTTGAAGGCCCAACGAATTTCCCGCAAAATAAATCGCGGTTTTTCCGTTTACCCGGGGAAAATGAAACTTGTTCCTGAAGGAGGCGAGAGGATCGAGTTCATCGCGCTTTTCAGCAAAGGCCAGCGTAGTTTCAAATTTCATTTTCAAGCATTATTGATTTGTAAACAGCCTGAGCTGCTCCCGAAAGGCTCCTTCGTGTTGCAGCAACCAGGCTTTGTTTTCGAGCCCGCCTCCATACCCAACCAGGTCGCCGTTCTTGCCGATCACCCGGTGACACGGAATGATGATGGCGATGGGGTTCTGTCCGTTAGCCATACCCACGGCGCGCACGGTTTTAATGTCCCCGATCTTCAAGGCAAGGTCCTCGTACGAGCACGTTTGACCATAAGGAATCGTCAGCAGCTCATTCCACACTTTTTTCTGGAACGCTGTCCCTTCAGGCTCCATTTCGACGCTAAAGAATTTCCGGCCGCGGAAGAAATATTCGTCGAGCTCGCGGATACATTGTTCGATGACGGGGGTGTGCGTTTCCGCGCGCTTTTCCTCCTTAAGGAAATTTAGTAGGGTGATCTTTTCATCCTGCGACTCGATCACCAACTGGCCCACCGGGGATGAATAGTACGCTCTGCCGGTCATGAATCATACAAATCGGGGATCTGCCTCCATCACGGTTCCGCATTTCTTGCACGTCCGAAGTTCTTTAGACCCATAAAAATCGCGAAAGCGCGGCAGAAAATCCTTCTCGATGTTCGTGAGATGGAAT
>CAZLWX010000064.1:5575-20778 GCA_964563295.1 uncultured Roseivirgaceae bacterium
AATTTGTATTCGTGCAGCTTGTTGTTGCATTTTTCGCAGAACCACATCAAACCGTCGTCTTCATCACCGGCGCGCTTGCACTCGATCACTAAACCGATAGTGTTCCCCGGCCTTACTGGTGAGTGCGGCACTTTCCCGGGAAGCAGAAACATGTCGCCTTCTTTGATCGGAATATCAACCGCTTTTCCATCTTCCTGTATCCGAACATTGATATCTCCTTCGAGTTGGTAATAGAGTTCCTCGGTTTCGTTGTAATGATAATCCTTGCGCGCATTCGGACCAGCGACAATCATGACAATGTAATCGCCGGCATCTGCGTACAGATTTTTGTTGCCGACGGGGGGCTTCAAGAGTTCGCGATTCTCATTGATCCATTGCCTCAGGTTGAAAGGTCTTCGAATTGCCATCGTTGTAAACTTTAAGTTAACAAGCTGATCCTAAAATACTGTTCCTCCCACGGGAAGGCGTTGTTAATTCCAAATTCGAATCAAAACTAACAAGTTTGCGCCTATATTTGAATCGTAGGAAATGAATAAAAATGGATCTCGGACTCGCGGGTAAAAGAGCGATTGTTTGCGGCAGCACCGACGGTATCGGTAAGGCCTCGGCTTTTGAGCTCGCTGATATGGGCGCGGAAGTCGTGCTGCTCGCGAGAAATGAGAGCAAGCTCAAAAGCGTGCGTGACAGTCTTCCAAAGCTGAACGGTCAGCGCCATAGTTTCCTTGTTGCGGATTTTTCAATTCCCGATCAGGTCAGGGCGGTAATGGAGCAATTCACTAAACAAACGACGGCGCACATCCTGGTGAACAATACCGCGGGACCGTCGCCGGGGGCTGCAATAGATGCCTCACCTGACGATTTTATGACTGCTTTTTCGGCCCACCTGCTCTGTAACCAGATACTGACGCAGGCGGTTGTGCCGGGGATGAAGCATGAACGATATGGAAGGATCATCAACATCATTTCCACCTCGGTAAAAATTCCCATCAAGGGCCTCGGCGTCTCAAATACGATCCGGGGCGCTGTGGCAAACTGGGCCAAAACATTGTCCCTGGAACTGGCCCCCTTTGGGATCACCGTGAACAACGTTTTGCCCGGCGCGACGATGACGAATCGCTTGCGGGACTTAATCGCAACGAAAGCGAAGCAGGGGGGCAAGACGCTGGAAGATGTGCAGCGTCAAATGGAATCGGAGATTCCTGTTGGCCGAATATCGGATCCGTCGGAAATCGCTGCAGCCGTCGCGTTCCTGGCTACACCTGCCGCATCCTACATCAATGGCATCAGCCTTCCCGTGGACGGAGGAAGGACTGGCAGCCTGTAAGAAGTTTTATGATGCGATTGTTAACCATCTTGGTGATCATCGGCCATCAGGTGTACGCACAACTTCCGGTCATCATTCATGAGACCTTTGATGTAAACCGGTACGGATGGCATGAAATCGACAAGCCGCCGTTGAGGGTGAGCATTCAGGATGGCAAATACGTTCTCGATGTTCCATCGGATGGATGGATGACCTATCTGGCTCCACAACTGGATCCGACCCGCGATTTCTCTATCCAGGCAACTTTTACCCAACTTGAGGGAAACGATGACAATGGGCTTGGCCTTCTTTGGGGGCACGACGGCAAAGCTCAGACAAACACCTTCACCATCACGTCAAGCGGGTATTACCGGATCGGGTGTTCCGACAAATCGATGAAAGTGCCCGACACGTGGAAGAAGAGTAAGCACATCAATCCAATGGGAGAACCAAACACGTTGAACGTTACCCAGCGTCACGGTATGCTGCACTTTTCCGTTAATGGTGAACTCCTGGCTGCAACGAAAGCCTTTCCGTGGCCCGGCAAATTCGTCGGTTTTGTTTCGTTCACCGCGATGAAACTTCAGGTCGATGATTTTATTCTCTCCCAGGATCTTGGAATCAACCTCATGGCGCAGACCGAAACGACCGGCGTTCGCGAAAACCTCGGACCGAATATCAATACGGCATATGATGAAGTCAGTCCAAAGATTTCAGCTGACGGCACCACATTATACTTTGGTCGTAAGCTCAGCCCCGAGAATGTCGGCGGGCGATTTGATAAGGAGGACATCTGGGAAAGTACATCCGACGATGGTATTAATTGGAAAAGAAGCCGCAATGTTGGTCGGCCGGTGAATACTCCAACCACAAACAACCTGTTATCGGTGAGCACCGATCAGAATACGTTGCTCTTCCATGTCAACAATGGTTTTGCTTTTATGCACCGGACGGCTCGCGGGTGGTCATCCCTGGAGGACCTCGGGATTCGATTTGAGAATGAATCTAACTTTCTTGAGGGATGCCTGTCGTCAGATGGCAAGGCGATTCTTTTCGTAGCCAAACTAAGAGCCAACGCCTGGTATCGCAAGAGCAATTCCGAACGCGATATCTATGTTTGCGTGAAGAAGGCCGACGGCACCTGGAGTCAACCACAGCACACCGGCAACGTCATCAACTCGACGGGAGACGAGTATTCACCATTTCTTTCGGCGGACGGAAAGACTTTATATTATGCGAGTAAAGGTAAACCTGGATATGGGGATGTTGACATTTTCATGTCGAGACGACTCTCGGATGGATGGCAGGATTGGGCTAACCCTGTAAATCTTGGATTGGGGATCAATACGGTTGGTTTTGATGCTTACTATACCCTGCCTGCGTCGGGAGACTATGGATATATGGTCAGCAACATCAATACGATTGGGCAGGCTGACATCATCCGGTTTCGGCAGCCGGCATCGACGAAGCCAGGCCCGGTGGTATTGGTGTCAGGACGCGTGCTCAACTCTAAAACGCAGAAACCATTGCCAGCCGTTATTCGGTTTGATGACCTGACGACGGGTAAGGAAGTGGGAGAGGCTCGGGTGAATCCGCGGACAGGTGACTACGACATTGCGCTTCCGGCCGGAAAAAACTATGGCTTTCATGCGGCCGCACCCGGTTATCTCTCGGTGAACGAAAACCTTGAACTTCGGGAAGTGACCGAGTACCGGGAGGTGACGAAAGACCTGTACCTGGTTCCGATCGCTATCGGCGAGTCGATCCAGCTAAAGAATGTTTTTTTCGTGCAAAGCCGGGCCGAGCTGATGCCTGAATCGTATCCTGAACTCGACCGCCTGGTGCAAATCATGAAAGATAATCCGACGATTGAGATCGAGCTGGCAGGCCATACCGACAGCCGCGGCTCCCCGGAAGCAAACCTCGCATTGTCCGGGAAGAGGGTTGAGGCCGTCAGGGAGTATCTCCTGTCGAAGGGGATTGCATCATCGCGAATAACGGGCAAAGGCTATGGCGGGTCCAGACCCATCGCGCCAAGCGACACCGAGCAGAACAGGCAGCTTAACCGCCGGGTTGAGTTTATCATAGTAAAAAAATAGAATCGCCATGTGTTACCTTTCCAACGGAATTCAAGCATTATGCAACGCATAGAAAATTTCATCAACGGCGAACTGCTCGGACCGGTGTCCGGGAATTATCTTCCGAATGTAAATCCCGCGGAGGGAAAGGTGTACAGTGAAGTCGCAGACAGTGATGCGCGGGACGTATCTCTAGCCGTTGGCGCTGCGCGGGAGGCTTTCGAAGGTTGGGCTCAACTTTCGGCGGAGCGTCGAAGCGCAATCCTTCAGAAGATTGCCGATCTGGTCACACGTGATGCAGAGGCTCTGGCAGTTGCAGAAAGCGTCGATAATGGCAAGCCGGTGAAGCTTGCGCGCGCCGTTGACATTCCGCGCGCGTCGCGAAACATGCGCTTTTTCGCCATGGGCGTCGTGCATGTTGACAGCGAAGCACATATCACGGGCAATGAAGCAGTAAACTACACCTTGAGGACGCCCGTGGGGATCGCGGGATGTATCTCGCCGTGGAACCTGCCGCTGTACCTGTTCACCTGGAAAATTGCGCCTGCACTGGCTGCGGGCTGCACGGTCGTCGCAAAGCCGTCGGAACTGACACCGATGACTTCCTTCTTGTTTTCAAAACTGTGCGTGGAGGCGGGGCTGCCAAAAGGAGTATTGAACATCGTTCACGGCCTGGGCCCGAAGACAGGCCAGGCTATCGTTGAACATCCGGAGGTTGCTGCCATCTCGTTCACGGGCGGCACAGCAACTGGAAAAAAAATCGCCTCCGTGGCAGCGCCCATGTTCAAGAAAACCTCTCTCGAGCTTGGAGGTAAGAATCCTAATGTCATATTCGCCGATTGCGATTTTGATCTCGCAGTGGACACGTCGATCCAATCTTCGTTTTCGAACCAGGGCGAGATTTGTCTTTGTGGTTCGCGAATATTGGTGGAGCGCCGGATCTATGACCGATTTGTGGAAGCGTTTGTGAGGAAGACGCGCGAGTTGAGGGTTGGTGATCCACTTCACGAGGATACCCATATCGGAGCTCTCGTTTCAGAAGGGCACATGAACAAGGTCCTGTCGTATATCCAGCTCGCCCGCGACGAGGGTGGCGAGATCCTGACCGGAGGAAACCGCGTATCATTAAAAGGCCGCTGCGCGAATGGCTATTTCTTAGCGCCAACCGTTGTTGCCGGCCTCGGTCCAGCGTGCCGCACAAACCAGGAAGAGATTTTTGGACCTATGGTTACCATCATGCCTTTCGACTCCGAAGAAGAGGCCGTGCATTTTGCCAACAGTACCGCGTACGGGCTGTCGGCCACGTTGTGGACTGAAAATCTCAAGAGAGCGCATCGAGTTTCAGCGCAACTGAAAAGCGGAATCATCTGGGTTAACTGCTGGCTGTTCCGCGACCTGAGAACACCATTCGGAGGAATGAAGCAGTCTGGTGTGGGAAGGGAAGGCGGATTCGAAGCGCTGAAATTTTTTACAGAGGCGAGGAATGTTTGTATCAAGTTGTGAATCGGTCCATAGTCCATAGTCCATGGTCCATAGTCCATGGTCGATGGTCGATGGTCCATGGCAATGCCGAGTTGCGATTAAAGATTGGACACAGGATGTCGACGGTCCACGCGACTCTCCTTTGGGACTCTGATTAAGGAGGTGCTTCACCAGCGTGAAGGATAGAAGCGGAAAGCCCGGAGCTGGGTGGGGTGTGAGTGGGGCGAGGACTTGGAGCGAATAGCCTGACCCGAGGAACGAGGGGCACGCCATGCAACCGATCCGACAGAAGGTTTTATCGCCTAAATTCGGTACCCTAACAACCACTGCCCACAAACCGACTGAACCAATCAACAAAAAGTTTATCTTGTACTCAAACAGAAACCTATGAAATCCACGAAAACATCGAAGGGCGTTCTGATCGCCTTGCTTTTAACAGCGGCCGGGTGCAATGTTCCGCAATCGGAGAACGTCACAAAACAGCGTTACACGATCGCCCAGTTTATGGATGTCGTGCAAATCACCGGTGGCGCCTTTTCTCCTGACGACTCGAAAATCCTGATCAACACAAAAGAGACGGGTATTTTCAACGCTTATGAAATCGATATCGCATCAGGTGAAAAGAAACAGCTTACCAATTCTGATGACAATGCCATCTTCGGCCAATCCTATTTTCCCGCTGACGACAGGATAGTTTTCACCAGTGACAAGGGCGGCAACGAAATCACGCACCTTTACGTGAGGAACCAGGATGGATCGACGTTCGACCTGATCCAGGATTCTACGGCGAAAGCAGGGTTCGATGGCTGGAGTTATGATCGTACGAAATTGTATTACACCAGCAATTCACGCGACAAACAATTTTTCGATCTTTTTGCGGTTCAACTCGAAGGAGCAAAAAGGGAAGGCAATCTTTATCCTTCCACGATGGTGTACCGGAATACCGAGGGTTTGGACGTTGCAGCGATTTCCAACGACGATCGCTACATCGCGCTTGGCAAGTCAATCACAACGAACAACTCCGATATGTACTTGCTCGATACGCGGACGAAAGCGCTGAAACATCTTTCACCTCACGATGGTAATGTTCAATTCGCTCCTCAATACTTCAGTCTGGATGGCAAAGAACTCTTCTACCTGACGGATCAGGGGAGCGAGTATATGTACCTGGCTGCGTATGACATCGCCACAGGCAAAACCCGGAAAGTAGAGGAGGCGCCATGGGACATCGCGTACGCTGGATTATCGCTCAACGGAACATACAGAGTCGTCGCTATTAACAATGATGCTCGTACTGAGATAAAGATCTACAACCTGGCTAATGGCGGAGAGCAGGTGCGCATTGAAGGCATTCCGGAAGGAGAGATTACTAACGTCAACATTTCCGACAGCGAGAAGCTCATGTCGTTTTTTGTGACGAGCTCGAAGTCGCCGGCGAATTTGTTTGTATACAACTTTGATACCGGCGAAGTGAAACAACTCACCCACACGATGACGAAGGACATCAACCCTGATGACCTGGTGGCCGGAGAAGTCATTCGCTTTAAGTCGTTCGATGGAATGGAGATCCCGGCACTGTTGTATAAGCCCAAGGGACTAAAAAGCGGTGAGAAAGTGCCGGCACTCGTTTGGGTGCATGGCGGACCAGGAGGGCAGACGCGCCTGAGTTACTCGGCGATGATTCAACATCTCGTGAACCACGACTACGTGATCCTTGCGGTCAACAACCGGGGCAGCTCGGGATATGGCAAAACGTTCTTTGCCGCCGATGACCGGAAACACGGCGATGCTGACCTGAAGGACTGTATTGAATCAAAGAAATTCCTTGCTACTCTGCCCTACGTCGATATGGAAAAGGTCGGAATCATTGGAGGAAGCTATGGCGGATACATGGTCATGGCGGCCCTCACGTTTGCGCCGGAGGAATTTGACGTCGGTGTGAACCTCTTCGGTGTAACCAACTGGCTACGGACGCTGAAGAGCATTCCGCCGTGGTGGGCATCGTTTCGGGATGCGCTGTACGCTGAGTTGGGTGACCCGGTCAGGGATTCGGTTGCATTGTATAACAAGTCACCGCTTTTTCATGCGAAGAACATTACGAAGCCTCTTATCGTGCTGCAGGGGAAAAACGACCCCCGTGTTCTCCCGATAGAGTCTGATGAAATTGTCGCCGCTGCGAAAGCAAACGGGGTTCCCGTTGAGTATATTGTTTTCCCGGATGAAGGACATGGATTCCTCAAAAAGGAAAACAACATCAAAGCTTCACAGGAAATACTAAAATTCCTGGATGTACACCTGAAAGGCCTGCCCAAAGAGGAGGCGGGTGAACAACTGGCTGCGCTCCCCGAATAAGAAAACTGCCGTAAATAAGAAAGCCGCCCCTCGGGGCGGCTTTTATGTTTTGTTGACGACAAGATAAGTCAGAGCGCCTCGACGGCTTGAACTTCGTCCGGCATCATGCGTTTGAAAAGATTTTCGATGCCGGCCTTCAACGTAATCATCGACGACGGACATCCACTGCATGATCCCTGCAGGGTAACCCTGACGACACCTTCGCGAAACGAGTGGTAGGTTATTGCTCCACCGTCCTGCTCAACGGCCGGCCTGATGTACTCTTCAAGAATAGTTTTGATCTTCTTGATAGTTTCGGTTTCGACCTCGCCCTCGGGTTGTTCGGGGGCGGCGGCTTCCATGATGAACCTCCCGGACTCCAGGAACGTCCTGATATGCTCCTTTAAGATGGACTGAACTTCGAGCCATTCAACGCCTTCTTTCTTGGTTACCGTTATGAAGTTACTCATGTAAAAGACGCGGTCGACGAATGGGTAAGCGAACAACTCCTGGGCAAGCGGTGCATTGCTGGCACTCTCCAGCGACGGGAAATCGAAACTCATACCGTCAGGGACGAGCATTTCATTAACCACGAATTTCAACGAGTTGGGATTCGGGTTTGATTCAAGGTATACGTGGATGTTCTTCGGCGCAGCGTTGATCATGACATTCCGGTGATTATCATAAGGGAACAAAAGTAAGCAAATAAAGTTCCCTTCCGAAAGGTGCAACGCCCAATCGCTCATGGACCATTTTCAGGCGTCTAAAAGCACAATTTTCCTATATTGGCGCTCAAACAAACGATTGAACGTACCAAATAATTCCTGATGCAGAAGCTGACCAGCAAAATCATCCTTGTCCTATTCACCCTTTCCGCTCTCCTTCATCTTCTGGACTACTATGCAGCGATCGAGGTCCCTCACATTGCTTTGGTCGCCAGCCGCTGGGTGACGTGGTCGTTTGTGGTCATTTATGCCTTCTATAAGAAATCGCTGACTACGTGGATATTGCTCAGCATGGTGATCGGCATTGAGATCGGGTTGAACTTTCCCGTCTTTGCCCAGAACCTGCAGGTACTGAGCAAAATTTTCCTAAGTCTCGTTAAGACTATAATTGCACCCATCCTGTTTTCCACCCTCGTTGTAGGTATCGCTGGACATTCTAACCTCAAGCAGGTCGGGAGAATGGGTTGGAAGTCTATCCTGTACTTTGAAGTAGTCACAACCGTGGCCCTCCTCATCGGCCTTGCGGCAATCAACATCACGCAAGCCGGCGCGGGCATTGAACTGCCGCCCGGTTTCAACCAGGAACTTCCCGAAGCAAAACCTCAGACGTGGTCGGAAGTCATCCTTCACATTTTCCCTGAGAACATTGTCAAGTCAGTATACCACGGCGATGTGCTTCCAATCGTCGTGTTCAGTGTAATTTTTGGCATTGCGCTGGCCTTGCTGCCGCAGGAGAAGAAAGAACCGATGCTCCGCTTTTCGGAAAGCCTGGCCGAAACGATGTTCCGGTTCACTAACATCATCATGCACTTTGCTCCCTTTGGTGTGGGGGCCGCAATAGCCGTCACGGTAGGCCACCTCGGTGTCGACATTCTGACTTCGCTGTTGAAACTGCTGTTCACGCTATATGGCTCGCTGCTCGTTTTCATCTTCGGCGTGCTCACGCCGATCGCTTACGCGCTCAAAGTGCCAATACGAAAGTTCTTTAGAGCCATTTCAGAACCGGTCTCCATCGCGTTTGCGACAACCAGCTCTGAGTCTGCCTTGCCCAAAGCCATGGAGAATATGGAAAAACTAGGGGTACCCAGAAAGATCGTCTCTTTTGTTCTTCCGACAGGCTACACCTTTAATCTTGATGGCACTACGCTCTACCTGTCGCTGGCATCGGTGTTTGTAGCTCAGGCCGCCGGTATTCCATTAACTATCGGAGAGCAGTTGTTGATGGGAGTCACCCTGATGTTGACAAGTAAAGGTGTCGCTGGCGTGCCAAGAGCTTCTCTTGTGATTCTGCTCGGAACAGCCGCTTCATTTGGATTACCATTGTGGCCCATCATGGCCATTCTGGGTATCGACGAACTGATGGACATGGCCAGAACCTCCGTGAATGTTACAGGAAATTGCCTGGCGACTGTCGTTGTCGCGAAATGGGAAGGTGAGTTCAGGGAAACCGACGTGACCAAGTTCGACTAACGAGCTCAGGCCGACTGTTTTTTCGTAGTTGCTAACACGATAATACCGGCGACCAACAATATCACCCCTGTTACAGGTGACCAATACACAGGTGTCTTTTCCGTCTTGTTGATCTCGATCGGTCCGATATCGGCAACCTCTTCCTTGGTGATCAGATTGAATCCCGTAAATACGGTCATGATGCCCCCGATGACAATAAGAATAATCGCTAACGTTCTCATAGACTGTTTTTAATGTTACCCGAAACGCATTCAGCCTTGAAAAAAAGCTGTGCCAATCGGTGGTCCGGGCGGACCTTGAGAAGTATTTTTTGGACTCCAGATTGAGACCGGAGGGGGCACATTTCGTCCGAAGTGTTCGGAGGATTTTAGAGGTTCAGAGCCTGGAGGACCGGGCCCTGAGTAGAAAATCAGCAATGACCAGCGACGCCATGGCTTCGACGATGGGCACAGCCCTGGGCACCACGCAAGGGTCGTGGCGACCTTTCCCGGAAACGGTGACCTCGTTCCCGCCCTTGTCGACACTCAACTGGTCCTGCATGATGGTGGCGACAGGCTTGAAAGCCACGTTGAAGTAAATGTCTTCCCCATTCGAGATTCCTCCCTGAATGCCGCCCGAGTTGTTGGTCCTGGTGCGAATTCTGCCGCCTTCTTTTACAAATTCGTCGTTGTGTTGAGATCCCATCAGGGCAACACCCCTGAATCCGCTTCCGTACTCGAATCCTTTGACGGCATTGATGCTGAGCATGGCTTTGCCCAGTTCGGCGTGCAGTTTGTCGAACACCGGTTCGCCAAGTCCTGGCGGAACGTTCTTAATCACTCCCGTGATGACACCGCCGATGGTGTCGCGGGAGAGCCTCACCTTTTCGATGAGGGCAATCATTTTTTCCGCTGTCGCGGGATCAGGACAGCGAACGATGTTGTCATCGACGCGGGTGAGATCGAGCGTCGAATAATCGGGAGCCTTGATGTCGCCGACGCCCGAGACGAATGCCTTGACGTCGATATCGGACTTCCGGAGCAGCATTCTTGCCACTGCGCCAGCCGCTACCCGTGCCGCCGTCTCCCGGGCAGAACTGCGCCCACCACCGCGATGGTCACGCACACCATACTTGGCTTCGTAGGTGTAGTCGGCATGTGATGGTCGAAATGCTTCAGCGAGGTGATCGTAATCCTTGCTGCGTTGGTCCTGGTTTTCGATGGTTATCGCGATCGGTGTCCCGGTAGTCTGTCCTTCGAAGACCCCACTGAGGATCCGGAACTCTTCGGCTTCTTTTCGTTGGGTGGTGATGCGGGATTGCCCGGGCCTGCGCCGCTGAAGATCACTGGCGATAACTTTTTCATCGATTTCCAACCCGGCAGGACAACCATCGATAACCACTCCAATGGCTGGACCATGGGACTCGCCAAACGTAGTTATCCTGAAAAGCTTGCCAAAAGTACTGCTCATGGTCAGCGAAGTTAATCGTTTTTTTCTGGCGTGTCGCTACGATTTTTTGAAGAGCAGATAGGCCGAAGCACCAACCATCAAAACGGTGAAGATACTGAATGAAGTCTTGATCCAGTCGGTCGTATCAATCACCCGGAGTGCATTGTCCGCTACGGCAACCTTATCGTAGAAGGCTCCCGCATCGTTAGCCTGGATCACTTCATTCTTGCGGCTTTCGCCGGTGACGTAAACCGTCAATCGCGAGCGGAGTGTGTCGTACGCTTCTTTTTCAGGATCAAAGTATATCCATTGAAAATACCGAGACAGGTCGTAAGTGCCGGGTTCCTTTGGGATTAGAAAATAATTGAATGATTTCGTGCCCGTTACCCGGCCGTGATCGCGTGTGATGTCCTGACGTACGTTGGGTTCGTAGAATTCAAAATTGTCGTCCTTTGCCACGCGCGGTTTTTCAATTGCTGAAATGTTGCCTTCGCCGAAAACATTGAATACATAAGCGGCACTCTTGCCTGTCTCCAGGTCCGTCGAGGGCATGTGCTCGTACAATTCATATTTTCCAACCGACACGACGTCTCGCAAGGGGTGGGGCGGAAGTTCCTTCACCTTTACAGTCTTTGGCTTGGAGTAATACGTCTTGAAGTCCTCCTTGCGGTTCTGCCCGAAGAAGGAAGGATTTCGCGCCACCCGGTATTTAATCATTTCCAGACCGACTTTCGGGAATACGATCGCTTCAGCATTGAGTGGATAGTAGGTGGCCTGGTAGATCTTGTATTGGGTGTAGTCTTTTCCCTGGATCGTCACTGTTTGGCCCTCTATATTTTCGATGTTAAAATTCTCTTCCCAGCAATTGTTGGGTTTTATCTTCTTAAGGATGTTGGAGAGTTGTTTGCCCAATTCATAAAACTGCAGGGGCGCGCGGTTGTCTTCCGAGACGAAAAATGAGAGTGTCGCATTGAAACCTTCTCCTGTGAACACTTCATCCTTGCTTGTGGTGAGCGCCAGGAAAGCGTCATCCTTGATGTCGACGAATTCTGTTTCGCCTCGTCCAAAAAAGTCGTTGGGATCAGTGTCGAAGAGGCTGCGGAAGGGGTCGCGCTGCTGTTGAACGGGAGATCCAACCTTTACCCGCTTGCCGGACACGCTGATCACTTTGTCGTTGACTTTCATCTTAAACGACGGGACTACGATCGTCCCTTGCCGGATAGGCAAGTAGGTCATGATGACACTTTGGGATGACGACACCTGACCGTTGATGATATTGGTGGTGGCTTGTGACGACGTTCCGCGCTTTCGGAATCCTTCGATGTCCGGAAAGTTGTCATAGCTCTTAAGCCGCTCATTCTGGACGGTCACTGTGATTGTCCAGGCCTGGTTCTCTCCGATCTCGTCCGGGCCCAGGGTAATTTTGACATCCTGGGCGTGAACCAGCTGTGCAGCCGCCGTCAGGACCAGCGGCAAAAAAAATTTCGCGAATAATGCTGTTTTCATATGCCTCCCGGCAAATTTTGGACAATAATAGAACCTCAAACCGGGAATAAAAATTGCTGCAAATTTGCTGTTTATACGCACAATGACCGGCAAAAGTATCGAACGGAGGGGGGTAAAATTTTTAACGGCAAATCTTCCTGATAAAACAAGGATTTTATAACTTAACGGTTGTTAGCTTTTGGCGCAAACTTTAACCTAACACGTTTATTAACATGTTGAATTATGTCAAAACTGTGCTCACCAAAGTGAGTTTTGACGCTCGCTTATTTGAAAAGGAGCTGAGGAAAGCTATCCGGGTTCTGATAGCGGAGGAGATCATGGAACTCAAACGCTGGTGCTACGTCAGCTTTGGGAAGGAACACGAGGCGATCCTCAATCGCTGTTTCGTGGCAGTCTAAGAGTCATGTGTAACACGGAAGCCCTGAGAAAGGGCTTCTTTTTTTATCTTGCGATTGTGCCGAATGCGAACCGCGCCATTAAGAGTTTCCCATTTGAAGCGTTGATCTGGTTTTCCGGTTTGGTGGTTTTGTTCCTCTATCAACCTGGTGATGATCATTTCTCATTGTGTCCATTGTACAACCTTGGATTTGAGTATTGTCCTGGCTGCGGGCTGGGACGATCCATCTCACATTTTCTTCACGGAGAGATCAGCCAGTCATTGCGCATGCATCCGTTAGGGATTTTCGCCGTGTTTGTTTTATCTTTAAGGATTATCAAACTCCTCAAACAATACCTTCAGCTCCATGGCAAAAATAATTGACATCCTCCCCGAGGTCACCGGCGAAGAAATGGTCTACCTGCAAAATCTCGTCAAAGATATGGATGATGACACGGCGCGCCGTTTTGCTTCCGTCTATCGCACCCGTAGACGTGAACCGATGTTGATCCTCGTGACGGCGCTGTGCGGGTTCCTGGGTGTATCGGGAGTCCACAGGTTCATCATCGGCGAGATCGGAATGGGCCTGCTCTATCTATTTACCGCGGGTCTCTGCCTGATCGGTACTATCGTGGATCTCGTGAATCACCAAAAGCTGGCATTTGAGTACAACAGGAAGGTTGCTGAAGAAGTGATGCTCATGATGAAATAGAGGCCGCCATGATCAGGCTTCGGAGGCTCCATCGATCGACTCTTTTCCGGACGTTGGTTGCGACAGTCTTGATCTTCCTGTTTACGAACCTTTTTGTAGTCGTTGTATCCCGGATCAGCATTCTGGATTCGCTAGGAAAGTCTATCAGGGATTTTGATTTTACGGATCTCTATTTCGCGCGGCGCACGTCCGTCGGCTCCCAAACGTACGAGACCAGAGTCGTGCTGGTGAATATTGGTAATCTCGACCGGCAGGAAATTGCGCGCCTTGTGGATGCCATTGCGGCATATCAGCCCAGAGTGATCGGACTCGACATCATCTTCACGGGCCAAACCGATTCTGCTACCGACGCAACATTGGCAGCTTCACTGAAGAAAGCCGGTAACTCCGTGTTTGCTGCGTCGCTTATGTCGGAGGATGGATTTCCGCCATTCGATAGCGCCTCTTTTTCGGATTCGATCTTCCTGAACGGAAGATCCGGATTTGCCAATGTCGATATCCCAGAGTCGGATAAGACCTATGGTACTGCGAGGGCATTTCAGACGCGTTACAATAATGATCGCGTGAATTTGCTGCCGTTCGGGTACGAAGTGGTCAGGATGTATGACTCGACTGTGCTGGATTCATACCCGAAATGGACTGCGCGTCAATTCATCAATTTTTCAGGCGGCGCCACGAAGACCTGGACAGGGGAAGGTATCGATGGCGCGGCGTTCACGGCCATCGATCAAGCCGATGTTTTCGCCGGTAATTTCAACGCGGCTTTTTTCCGCGGTCAAATTGTGTTGTTGGGATTCATGGGGGCTCCGAACAATCCCGCCTACAAGGACCAGTATTACACGCCAATGAATGAGCGATATGCCGGTCGCAGTCTACCTGATATGTTCGGTGTTGAAGTGCACGCCAATATTATTCGAATGATTCTTGACAAACGCTACATCTGGAACAGTACGCTGCTTGACAACGGCCTGAGTGTGGTCATCCTATTCCTGTGTGTGCTGGCGTGTGACCGCATCTTGCACCGGTATCCGACCCAGTTTCAACTGATCTCGACAGTCACGGCATTTGTGATCGTCAATATTCTGATATTCGTTCCCTTGCTCATCTTCATAGCATTAGAAGTCAAAATCGATCTCCGTGAAAGTATCCTGTATCTCCTGTTCGTTCCGACCTTCTTCGAAATAATTGAGGTAAACTTGTTCAGGCATTGGAGGATGTCGCAGAATGAGATTTCAACTCCCGCCGGTGTGGAGGAGAACGAACCAATTTCGATGGATGCGGATTAGCGTGTTGCCTATTCGTTCGGAGACCTTTCTACGATTTTACAAAATCCACATTTCGACGGAGTCCTTTGAATTTGGCTCGCTTTAGTGGCGACTTCCGGAATTGTTTCTCAAATATTTCTTCGGTGATCTCTTCCCATTCGGTAATCACCTCAGGGGGATCGAATCGTGGCTCGTTGTGCGGCTTGGCAAACCGGTTCCAGGGGCACACGTCCTGGCAGATGTCGCAACCGAAAATCCAGTTCTCGAACTTTCCCCGGACCTCAGGGGGAATTTCCTCTTTCAGCTCAATGGTAAAATAGCTGATGCATTTGCTGCCGTCCACCACATAAGGTTCCGAGATAGCATCTGTCGGACACGCGTCCATGCAGGCAGTACAATCTCCACAGTAGTCGCCGACCGGACCGTCGTATTCCAACTCCAGGTCAATGATTAGCTCTGCCAGGAAAAAAAAGCTCCCCATCCGTCGGTTGAGCAGCAGGCTGTTTTTGCCAATCCAGCCGATACCG
>CAZLWX010000065.1:0-2118 GCA_964563295.1 uncultured Roseivirgaceae bacterium
GGAACCCTTTCCGGCGAGCATGGGATCGGGATTGCCAAGAGACCATTTATGCCCATCGCTATGGACGACATTAATCTCCAGCTCATGCGCGGCATTAAAAAAGTGTTTGACCCCAAGGGTATCCTGAATCCAGGAAAGATATTCTGAAAAGGATACGATCTGGTGATTGGTTCCTGCCTAAAATTCATTCATAAGTAATAACTTCCACGCATGTGCGGCATCACCGGGATCTTTGCTTTCAACCTTGTTGGAAAATTCAATAAGATAAACATTACGTCCGCGACATCCATGTTAGAAACGCGGGGGCCGGATTTTCAGGATGTCTATCTTGAGGAATGGGTCGCGCTCGGCCATCGTCGGCTGTGTATAATAGACACGTCACCAGCCGCTCACCAGCCCATGTGGGATGACTCCGGTCGATTCGCTATCGTGTATAATGGCGAAGTCTTCAACTTCCGCGAACTGCGAAATGAACTGGAGAGCAAAGGTGTATCGTTCAAAACTCATTCCGATACAGAGGTCTTGCTGAAGCTGTACATCCGTGAGCATGAAAACTGTCTTTCACGGCTAAACGGGTTTTTCGCTTTTTGCATTTACGACAAGCAAGATCAAACGTTCTTCCTGGCTCGGGACAGATTCGGAGTAAAACCACTCCTGTACCTTTTCGACGAGCATAAGTTCATCTTTGCATCGGAGATGAAGTCGATACTCCGCTATGGCGTTGAGAAAGATATCGATTACTCCGCCCTCAGGTTCTACTTGCACCTCAACTACATTCCCGGCCCGCACACCATTCTGGCCAAGGTCAAGAAACTTCTCCCGGGCCACTACCTCAAGGTTCAGCGTCAGCAGATCACTGTCCAGCGATATTATCAGGTGCCTTACGACCGCGAGGCAGCCGAGAAGAATCCAATCAGCTACAAAAATGCCGGCAAACGATTGGCCGAGTTACTCGAACAATCGGTTCAACGCAGACTGGTCGCGGACGTACCGCTCGGCGCATTTCTCAGCGGAGGGATCGACTCTTCAATCGTAACCGGCCTGGCAAAACGTCACAAGCCAGACCTCCATACATTTTCGATTGGCTTTCGTGATGAAAAATATTTCGACGAGACCAATTATGCTGAACTTGTTGCGAAACAGTTTGGCACCACGCACACGGTGTTCTCCCTTTCAAACCGCGATCTCTATGAGCACCTCCACGATGTGCTCGACTATATTGACGAGCCGTTTGCAGACTCATCTGCGATAAACGTATATATATTGAGTCGCGAGACCCGAAAGCACGCAACCGTGGCTTTATCGGGTGACGGAGCCGATGAACTGTTGGGCGGGTACAACAAGCACGAAGCGTTTTATCGCTCCCTGAATGCTGGAACTCGTGAAAATCTGGTTGCCGCTCTTCGGCCCTTATGGTGGATGCTGCCGAAATCGCGAAACAGTTCATTTGGCAATCGCATTCGTCAACTGGCGAGATTCGCAGAAGGGCTGAAACTCTCCCCAACCGAACGGTGGTGGAGGTGGGCGGGCTATTCCTTCGAAGCAGAAAGCACGACGTTGCTTCGGCGCGAATTCGTTCAACAGACCATCCCGGAATTCCTCCTCCGGAAGGAAAATTTACTGGAAAGTGTGAGCGACGACCCGACGATGAACGACATCCTTCTCCAGGACATCCATGTCGTGCTACCCGATGATATGTTGACTAAAGTGGACTGGATGAGCATGGCCAATGGCCTGGAAGTGCGCACACCATTCCTCGACGTTGAGCTGGTGAATTTTGTTTTTACTCTTCCCTCCCATTACAAAATTGATGGCCGGATGCGAAAACGAGTGCTCCAGGATGCTTTCCGAGACATGCTTCCCCCTGCCCTTTACAACAGGCCTAAGAAAGGTTTCGAGGTGCCCCTGCTGAAATGGTTGAGGACAGAAATGAAGTCTTTGATCAATGACGACCTGCTTTCACAACAACGAATCGAAGAGCAGGGCATCTTTGATTACGCCGAAGTTGAGAAGTTGAAACGAAAACTATTCTCACACAACCCCGGCGATGCCCACGCCCGCATCTGGGGGCTCGTTGTGTTTCAGTGGTGGTGGGGGAAATACATAGTTTGAAGTTTG
>CAZLWX010000065.1:2218-20359 GCA_964563295.1 uncultured Roseivirgaceae bacterium
CCTGGGCTATTCGACACCTGGTTGTTTTATCTCAAACCCCGTCCTCTCCTTTTCCGCCGCAACTATCCTGGCCACATCCTGGAGAAGTTTGGGCGCGTCGTAGATAATACCATCCTTGATCGTGTAACGAACTCCACCCGCCCGGACAACTTGATTGTCGGCAGTCAATTCGATCGCTCCGGTGCCGTACAACAGCTGGAGATTTTCGAGTGGATTCTTATCGATAACAATCAGGTCAGCGAGCTTGCCCACCTCGACAGATCCGAGATCTTTTTCCCTTCCCAGAGCCTGCGCACCGAAAAGCGTCGCGGACCGAATGACTTCCAATGGATGAAATCCTGCTTCGCGAAGCAGCTCAAGCTCGCGGATATAGGCAAAACCATAGAGTTGGAAGATGAATCCCGAATCTGATCCTGCCGTTACGCGTCCTCCCCGGTTCTTGTATTCATTCACGAACGTCATCCACAGCCGGTAGTTTTCCTTCCACTCCACTTCCTGCTCTGTACCCCAGGTATGCCAGTATGATCCGTGCGACACCTTGCTCGGCTGATAGAACTCCCATAGCTTCGGAAGTGTGTACGTCTCGTGCCATTCCAGGCGCCTTGCGCGGTGCAGGTCGCGGCTAGCCTCATATATATTGAAGGTTGGATCAAGGGTGAAGCCTAGCTCCAGCAATTCATCCATGACTTTATTCCAGTGTTCGGAATATGGCGGTGCCGCCTGCTTCCACAGCCTCCCGGCTTCGGCGAATCGATGCTGTTCGTTCTGGTAGTTGTAGTCGAGGGGGTAATCCTGGATAGTCCGGTTGGTGAACAAAGCTTCCGGCAGTCCATACCAGTGTTCCATCGTGGTCAAACCGGCGCGTGCAGAATTCAGCACGTTCCATCGCGCAACATCGAGCTGGGCGTGATGAAAGGCGCTCCGAAGACCCAACTTCTTATTTTCCTCAAGGGCAGCTTGCATCACCTCAGGTGGTGCGCCGAAGAACTTGATTCCATCAGCACCTTTTTTTGCGTTTGCCTGCACCCAGGCCCGCGCCTGGTCGGGCGTCGCGATAGGTGCGTCACTTCCTTGCCCAAAAGCCGTGTAGGCGAAAATCCGCGGCGCGGTAATCAGGTTCGCTTCACTTTTTTTCTTATGGTCGAGTACCCAATCCAACCCATTGCCGCAAGCCGGATCGCGAATGGTAGTAATGCCGTGGGCCATCCACAACTTGAATACGTACTCAGCGTCGGGAGCTTGCGACCCACCGATGTGACCGTGCATATCGATAAAGCCCGGAAGCACGTACATGCCATTGCAATCGAGCTCCATTCCACCGGACTCCAGTGTGGGACGATCTTGTTCCTTGATCGCCACGCCCGGGAATCCAACTTTCTTGATGGTCACAATACGATCCTTTTGGATAACAATGTCAACAGGGCCAAATGGTGGGGCGCCTGTGCCATCGATCAGCGTCACACCGCGAATAATAAGTTGGCTATACGGACCGCGCCCCTCCTTTATGAGTGGAGCGTCTTTGATTCTTGACTGACCCAAGGCGGGGCCCGCGCAAATGATGGCCAGGATGAATCCGAGGCAGGTTAGGTTTAGTTGTCTCATGACCGAAAATAGCAAGTTATCTGTATGGCGCTCGCCTTGGGACAGACGCACCAGCTCGAGGTCGCAAAATTTTATTTCAGCTCATGCCGGAATGCCGAATTAATCTCCAAAACCAGCAACTCACGCAAGACAATCTTTCGGAAAATCGCCAATTCTTGAAAAATTAATAATTCACCCTCGATTTCGGTTAAAAGTCAACCCTTCCTAAATCGATTTCGATGATTTTTCTAGAAAAGTGGTTCAAATTTGACCCTGATTGTGTCAAATTTGATATTAAATCATGCACAACGGCATAAAATTTAACCCTAACGATGGAAAAAATCATGAAAAAGAAAGCGATTGCACCTTTTATTCTGCTCATTGCGATTAGTCTGCTGGCAGTGTTCATGCCAGCAGTCCCCAAAGGAATTTCGACGGAAGGCATTAATTCAGGGGATGTGGCCTGGATGCTGGCAGCGACAGCGCTGGTACTGCTGATGACTCCCGGGCTGGCATTTTTCTATGGGGGAATGATCGACACCAAGAACATTATTTCTACGATGCTCCAGAGCTTCATCGCCATGGGCGTCATCAGCGTGCTCTGGGTGGTTGTTGGTTTCAGCCTGGCCTTCGGCGACGATGTAGGTGGTGTGGTCGGCAATCCCGCAACCTACTTTATGTTCCAGAATGTGCTAGACGCTCCCGCCTGGGGAACGATTCCATTGGTGCTTTTCGCGGTCTTTCAATTGAAGTTTGCCATCATCACACCGGCCCTCATCACCGGCACATTTGCTGAAAGAATCAAATTCAAATCGTACATACTCTTCATCGTCCTCTTTTCGCTATTCATCTATGCGCCCCTGGCTCACTGGACCTGGCATTCTGACGGCTTCCTGTTCAAAATGGGTGTGCTCGACTTCGCAGGGGGAACAGTAGTGCATATGTCGGCGGGTTTTGCCGCGCTCGCTGCGTCGATGTACCTGCGAAACAAGAACGAGGATAAGTCAGCGATCTCACCCGCCAATATTCCATTCGTGCTCCTCGGGACCGGTTTGCTGTGGTTCGGCTGGTTTGGATTCAATGCCGGTAGTGCCCTGAGCGCGGGACCTCTCGCCGCGTCAGCTTTTGCAACAACAAACACCGCCTCCGCCGCCGCAGGACTCGCGTGGATTCTGTTTGATGCCATGCGTGGCAAGAAACCATCTGCTATCGGATTCTGCATCGGCGCCGTCGTCGGCCTCGTCGCGATCACCCCAGCAGCAGGATTTGTGACCATTCCTTCCAGCCTTTTCATCGGCACTTTCGCCGCTATCATCAGCAATGTGGTGGTGCATTGGAAATCCAAGACGTCACTGGAAGACACCCTTGACGTCTTTCCCTGCCACGGCGTGGGCGGTGCTGTCGGGATGATTATGACAGCGCTGTTGGCCAATACAGCGGTAAACGGTGCAAACACTACCGGTAACGGACTATTCTTCGGCGAGTTCGAGCTCTTCAAAGTTCACATGCTCGCGCTCGTGATCGTAGTAGCCTACACCTTCATCGGCTCGTTGATCCTCCTGAAGGTAACCGACATGATCTCATCGCTGAAAGTTAGTCCGGAGGAAAAGCGGGTGGGCAATGACTTTAGTCAGCATGGCGAGAACGTCGTTCCTTTCGAATTGTCCGCTTCGCGCGAAGCAGTCTGAAAAATAACAATGCCCGGAGAGCTGCTCCGGGCATTTTCAGGATCGCTTTCTCTCACTAAAGCTTCCCGGGGAGTGTACGAGACCCCACCGGGAACACCTTAGCTTATTGTTAATTAAAACACATTCAAAAATATGAAAACTATAAAAATATGCAGTGGACTTTTACCCCTATTAATACTATCAGCCCCTATCATCGTTGCGGCTCAGGAAACCAGCCCCATGCTCGCCTCCGCAGCTAAACTGAAATCCGCTGACTTCGTCCCAGCGGATGGAACTCTTCCGACGGAACCGGGTGAAAAGAAAGAAGAAGCACCCTCGCTTTCCTTGTCGGGAACAATCGACACTTATTTCCACTCCACGTTTGGTGCCACCAACCCATTTATGGGAGGCGCTTACGGACCCTCCACCGCGTTCGCTGATCTGAAAGGATTTGGATTGGGAATGGCGAATGTGGTGGTGTCCTATTCCGGAGAAAAGACAGGTTTCACTGCCGACCTCGTCTTCGGACCACGCGGAAAGGCCGCCGTATTTGCGAGTGCGTCTGGACAGTCGATCATCAATCAGATGTACGCCTGGTACAAGATCTCGGATAAAGTCACGCTCAACCTCGGACAATTCAACACATTCCTCGGCTACGAAGTGATTTCGCCGGCGGTCAACTTCCATTACTCAACGTCTTACATGTTTTCGTGGGGGCCCTTCAACCACACCGGCTTGCGGGCAGACTTCGATCTCGGCAACGGCGTCGTTGCCAAGCTTGCGGTCATGAATCCTACCGACCTCGTTGAATTTAACCCCATCAACACCTACACCATTGGGGGACAGATCGGGCACACCAGCGACGCCGGCGGCGTCTGGTTGAACTTCCTGTACGGCGACCAGGATGGCAGTTTTCAGTCCGATGACTTCGCCTATGAGCTTGACGCCGATGGGAACATCGCCCTCGACGAGAATGGCGCGCCGATTTTTGCGTCTTCTAGCGGTGCTCTTTTCCAGGTCGACCTCACCACGGGTTGGAGCCTGACGGAAAAATTATATCTCGGCCTTAACACGTCAGTGCAGTCGGTGGCGTCGGGCGAGACATTCATTGCAGAAGGTGATATCAAAGATGCAGGTGGTGATGCCAGCACGTTCATGGGCATCGCACTCTATCCCAAGGCTACATTGTCAGAACGTTTCTCCGTCGGACTGCGTGCCGAATATCTCTCCGTCACCAACGGACATCTTGGAATTTTCTCTTTGGATGCTGACGGCAAAGGCAGCGTGATGGAGTTTACCTTATCAGGCAACTACATGGTGGGCGGACTCACGTTCATTCCCGAATTCAGGATCGACAAGACGTCCCGGAATTCCTTCCTTGATATCGATGGGAACACAACTGACGTGATGCCCTCCTTATCACTGGCGGCAGTCTATAAATTTTGAAACATGTTTAACAACCACTAAAACGCAAACCATATGTCAACAACAAAAACAAAATTAGAGTACATCTGGCTGGATGGATACACGCCCACGCAGAACCTTCGCAGCAAGACGAAGATTGTCCGCGATTTCGATGGCACACTGGAAGGGTGTCCCGAATGGTGCTTTGACGGAAGTTCCACCGAACAAGCTCCTGGTGGATCGTCAGACTGCCTGCTGCAACCGGTAGCACTTTTCCCAGACCCGGCACGGAAGAACGCCTTCCTGGTGATGTGCGAGGTACTCAATACAGACGGGTCACCCCATCTTTCCAACGCCAGGGCTACCATCGATGACGACGACAACGACTTCTGGTTTGGATTCGAACAGGAATATTTTCTTTGGAACCCGGAGACCAACAAGCCCTTGGGTTTTCCAGCGCACGGATACCCGGCTCCGCAAGGGCAGTATTACTGCTCAGTCGGAGCAAAAAATGCCTTTGGCCGAAATATCGTGGAGGAGCACCTGGATTACTGCCTGGCGGCGGGCATCAATGTCGAGGGGATCAACTCCGAAGTCGCGACAGGCCAATGGGAATTCCAGGTCTTTGCAAAAGGCGCAAAGGCCGCCGGCGACCAGGTGTGGGTGGCTCGTTACCTGCTCGAAAGGACCGCTGAAAAATACGGCGTGTCGATCAACTGGCATTGCAAACCTCTTGGTGCGACCGATTGGAACGGATCAGGGATGCACGCTAACTTTTCAAACGCCCTCCTGAGGAACGCAGGGTCAAGAGAAGTATTTGAAAGCGTCTGCCAGGCATTCGCGCCGCTGGTGCGGGAGCACATCGCTGTATATGGCGCAGATAACCATTTGCGGCTTACTGGAAAACACGAAACGCAGTCGATTGATAAATTCTCTTACGGTATCTCCGACCGCGGGGCATCGATTCGCATCCCGATAGGCACCGTAGAAAACGGATGGAATGGATGGTTGGAAGATCGTCGGCCGAATTCGTCGGCGGACCCCTACAAAGTGGCAGCGCGCATCATTAAGACTGTCAAGATGGTTCCCGAATACGCGACCACAAACGGTCACTAGATTTTGGCATCTGGTTGTTTAGTGGGGTCAGGTGGCGACGCCTGGCCTCTTTTTTTCTTCGATGAGATTCATCTTCGACCCAATGAAGCGCATGAGGTCGTCTTCAACCTTGCCTGGATCTTGCCAAAGGTTTCTGCTGAAGACGAAAAAGTGCGCCCAGTTCCGCTGTTCCAGCAACGCCGGGACGTAGGCAAAAGAATCCTTCACTGAAAGACTGGAGTAAAAGTTATTGTCGTCGGTCCTGACAATTCCAAGATACGTTCCGTTCTGCTTCACCGCCAGGTCACTAAGAGGCAACATGTCGGTTCCAAACTTAAGTTCACCAAACTTTTCCGATGCCCACTGCTTCAAGCGGCTGTTGAGATACCATGTCGGCTGTTGCTTCACGTGGCTGGTTACATGAGGCTCGAACCGGCGATTGTGGACATCCCGCGCGAACTCGAGATACTTCTTCAGTAATTTCGGGCCTTCGTTTTTCAGGTCGGCGGTCTTGAGATCTTCGGGGTCGATGCTGCACACCAGGATGATTTTCTCGCGTGCCCTCGTCACTGCGACGTTGAGCCTGTTCTCACCACCCGCCATGCTCAGGCTACCAAACTGCATATGCATCTTCCTTTTTTCGTCGGGAGCATATCCAACTGAAAAAATGATGATGTCTTTTTCATCGCCCTGAACATTTTCGATGTTCTTGACAAAAAGCGATGCCGGAACCTGCAACCCTGACTTGCCGAAGATTTCCTCGATCATGTCGAGAATCAGCACTTGTTGGGGTGCATTAAACGTGACAATGCCTATCTCTTTTTCGGGATGCTGGCGCGAGATCTCGATGACCTTCTCAACAACGATCGTCGCCTCCACAGGATTGGTATTATTCGTCCAGACACCATCAACCTTGCAATATTCAATGCCTGGAATATTTTCATTGAGGATCGACCTATCGGGAAGCAGTTGCAGTCGGCCATCGTAAAAGTGCTTGTTCGAGAAGTCGATCAGGTCGAGCGAACGACTTCGATAATGACCCTGGAGATGAACTGTCGGCAGGTAACGTTCCGCGAGTGCCAACAGCGACTCCACTTCAAGATCAGGGTCATCCGATTCATCGTCCCACCGCACCTGGTACAATTCACTGGGCTGCAGTTGCATGTCGTCGCCGGCTACCAGCACTTGCTTTGCCCGATACATGGCTGGAATTCCGCGCTCGGCATAGCACTGAGAGGCTTCGTCGAAAATCACCAGGTCGAAGATCTCCTTCATTGGAAAGATAGCCGAAGCCGATTCGGGCGACGCCATCCAGCACGGCAACAAATTGAATAATTCATCTTCAAATGTGGTAATCACCTTACGCAGCGACCATACTTTTTTCTTTTTTATAGATTGGTGATACAGGTCACGGTAGGTAATTCTGTTATTGAGGCGGTTGAATTCGAGGCGTTCGTATACCCGCTCCCTCCCGCGCAGCAGCAGAATGTCATGACTGAGGTTTTGCTTTTCCTGGACGAGACGTTGCAACTCCAGTTGTTGCTCTTCCATTTTCCGCGACGAAACCGATCGCAGGTCAGGGTACTTGAGTTCAATGTGTTCGATCCATGCCAGTCGAAGGCTGTTCTGCAACAAAGCTTCCTGTTTTTCAACATCCCATCCAACTGCCTCATGAAGGCGTGAAATAACGTCGCGCTCGTGCGGAGCCAGATTCTCCCTGAGCTGATCAAACTCGCAAAGGCTGTCGAAGTCTCTGCGCAGTGTCTGTAGATAGTCCTTTTCCAATGAGGGCTCGTGCACAAGACTGCGAACCTGGTATGGCGTAAGGTGAGCGAGCCATTTCTCGCTGCGCGCGGGAATGCCGTTCACGACCGTCAGACAATTTTTGATCAGCGAGATAAAATCGTCGCGCTGATATTTCGAGGGTGAAACCGCTTTCCGGATCTCCCGAAGCGAATTCATGAGCACCTTGGCCCGGATGGCGAGCTTTTGCCGCGTGAACCAGGTCTTGATCGACGAAAGGTCATAGTCGAGCGGCAAGTCCACGAGCCAGGCTTTCTGTTTTATCGCGGTGAGGTGGTGTTCCAGGTTGAGGCGATTGTCGATTCTGCGTTCAAGTATCTTGAGGCCCTTTCGCCTGTCGGGCAGCTGGTTGGCCACCAGCACGCGGTGTATAAGGAACTTCTCCTTTGAAAAAAGCTTCCACCGAATCAGCTTGACCAGGCTGCGGCGCGCATCCATTCTCTTCTGAAGGGCTTCCTGAACTTTTACCAACTGATCCAGAGGCAATGATATTTCAGGGCCGGGATCGTCAAAGCAATTGAGCACAACCCGTTCCATGTTCGAAAACCAAAGCAGGCTGGTTTCATCGTCGGTCTCTTCCGACATGGTTAAGAAATACCGGTAGATCGTTTCATTCTTCAGCAAGGCGATCATTCCCAGGGCATCATCTTCGCGGGCCAGAAAGGACTGACCTTCGTCCAATGTGAGTGGAATCCCGATCAGGTCCCTGAACTCGTTCGCAAATTCGCGCTGGTACTGCGGAATGTCGCTCACCACTTTTTCTATTTCGCGCATGTCTGAAAGCGACAGCCCCGAAAAGGATTTGCGGTCGTGCCAGAGGTATTCTCGCGTGCCGAACGCAGCCTCATATCCGACATAGCTGCGAAGTCTGCGCAAGAATTCAGGTAATGCCGGGAAAGGGAAATAACCGTATTCCTGGCGGATATTGATTGCTTCCCCGTGCGGGTCTGACGTGAGATAGAGCTCCTTGATGCTTACGCCACACTCCGAATCGTCATAAAGGGCCTTACGAAAGTGCTCCACCTCCTCAGTAATGTTATCAATCGTCCGGCATACCTGGAAGAACCTCCTTTCAGTCTGAATGATGTCAACGCTCCGGTTCAGGGTTTTATAGTTGTCGATGTTATCGATCTGCCGGGCAATTTTGGCAAATACCGTTTTTCGATCGTTTCTGAAATCGTGAACAAGCCCGACGAAGTCACCGAGTTCCTTTGATCTCAGCCTGTCATATACGACATCCAGGGCTGCGCGCTTCTGACAGACCAGCAATACTCTTCTTCCTGACGCAATGCAATCTGCCACGAGGTTGCAGATCAGTTGTGATTTTCCGGTACCGGGCGGGCCCTGCACGACGACTGAGCCGCCGTTCTTAATCGCTCTGATCGCATTTTCCTGGTATGCATCAAGTGGAAACGGCGTGTAGAGTTTTTCTTCCTTTACGTCGGCGTACACGGGCGAGTCGGGCGAATCCTGTTGGTCAGCGTTAATCTTTTTCCTGTTTATGAAAAAAGTTTCCAGGTCGGCAATAGAGTCGCTGTTTATGAGTTGGAGATAATCGGGCACGAGTTGCGACGCCGCCTGCGGAAATATGCCTAACACCGCTTCCGGGAACAATTTGAGTTCGCCTTGCTTGTGTGCTGATATGAAATCATCTTTCTTGTATGCCTTGAAGGCGGTTAACTCATCGCGGAAATTGTCCTGGTTAAAGTTGATCTCAAGTTTCCCTGTGACGAGTTGGTAGAGTTGAGTGCGAAACACGGTCGGATCGCCGCTGAAGTCTTCGAAATTTGTCTCGAGCAATTCCTCTTCGAGCGCCACTTTGTTATAAAATGCATAAGCAAGCAGGAACGACTTATTGAGGGTGATGCCGGCCTGCGGCCGGGGCTGAAGATACCATCCATTGTTTTCCTGTATCAGCGCCACAGGGAAAAACAAAAGCGGGCACCGAACAGGAGTCCCGTCGGAGAACTTACCGCGTACAAAAGGCCATCCGACGTGCAGGTCGTTGGAACCCCGTTCCTCAAAAAGAAATTTATCAACACGCTGGAGGTTCTTGAGCTTCCGACTGACCTCATTATTCACCTCCATGCGGCTGTCCAGGACCTGGCACAGTTTCGCGCTCCGCCCCGCCATCAATGCCTTGATTACCTCGAATGAAGCTACGCCGTTGAGCATGCTTGTCTCGTGCAGGTCCAGCAGCTGCTCGGCGGACAATCGCAGCAGGAAAAGCGATCGGTTGTTACCCGACAAGTTCGTCAGTCTCCGTAAGTAAGTCTTCAGAATGTGTTTGATCGTCCGGGTCACGTTATAGGTTTGATTCTTGTCGATTTTAGTTTATTGTAAGGTACGGCAAAATGCGTTCGATCTCCTGAGCGTTCAGCTGGCGCAGATTTCGGATGTCTTCCACCCGCGAGAATGCGCCGTGCTGAAACCGATACGCCACGATCGCTCGTGCCATGCTCCGGCTTATATACGGATGCTCCGAGAGTTCTTCTTCTGTGGCTCGATTCAGGTCGATCCACTTCGGAACAAAACCTTCGGAAATAAATGCCACCCGCCACAGGTTCTCTACCGTTGTTGAATCTAGTCCATAAACTTCGGAGACCTGTTGCTGTGTTATGAAACCCCCGAGTTTATCGCGGAACTTTACGATCCGCGAAGCCAGAACGGAGCCAATGCCCGTTACTGATTTGAGCTGCGAAGTATCCGCGATATTCAGATCAAAGGTTTTTACAATGTACCGCGGCGGCCTGCTGGTGCGAGACGGTGGTTTCGATAGCCGTTGCCGGACACTATCAGGCAGCAATATGTACGCCTGAAGCTGCATATACAACGAGGAATCAAGCCCATAGATTTTCAGTAAGTCGCGTTTTATCCGGAAGAGGCCACCTTTTTGACGATAATTGGCTATACGCCTCGACAAAGCAGCTGGGAAACCTAGTGCGAGAAGTTCCGTTTCGCTGGCTTTATTGGGGTCAAACGGAAACAATGTGGGGGATGGATTCTCCTCCGGGGGAGTTTCGGTCGCCGTCTGCCAAAGGGCCACCAGGCTATCCAGGGTTTTGACATCGTCCGAAAAATCGTCGGTGCGGGCAATCATCCAGGACTTGTATGCAGGGATAGCCATGATCAATATCAGCATCAGCGGAAGCAGAATCAGAAATCCGTTGATCTCACGGCCCGAGAATCCCAACGAATCCCGAATCCATTTTCGAAGGGTGTTCATAACATCGTTTGGAACGATAATTTGGCAGCCACCCCTTGTGGTGAATTTATCAAATTTGTAACCGTTATCAGCAATCGACATCCAATGGTTTTCCTGACAATTTCAACCCGGGACTAACGCCTGGAAGGTGAACCAAACTGAGTTGGCGGGCGTAGAGTATGGATACAGGCTCCTGTTTACGCTATTTAAACTGATTCTAAATTATCGATTTGGTGAGTTTAATCATGCCTGGATTTTTGTTGCCAGTTACTTTTGTGTTTCATGACCGCGAATTTCAAATCACTGGCACTCACGTATAAGTTCGCACCGCTTGAGGTGCGCGAGCAGGTGTCTTTGAACGAACTGGCTTCCAGGCAGTTGTTGCATTACCTGCGGGATTATGCCAGCGCCACCGACTTGCTGGTGGTATCAACCTGCAATCGCACGGAAGTTTATTATGTCTCCGATCGCGATCTCTCGGAAGATATTTTTCGCGGACTGCGGTTGATCAAACAGCCGGCCGACGGATTTGAGCAATACTTTTCGCATTTCGAGGGAGAAGCCGCGGTGCGTCACCTTTTCCATGTAGCGATCGGTCTGGATGCCCAGGTGTTGGGCGACCTCCAGATCAGTGGACAGATTAAGAATGCATATCAGTGGAGCGCGGAAGAAGGCGTTGCAGGTCCTTTCCTGCACCGTCTCATGCACACGGTCTTTTTTGCAAACAAGCGAATTGTCCAGGAAACCGCTTTCCGCGACGGAGCGGCGTCCCTTTCCTATGCGGCTAAAGAGCTCGCGGAGGACCTGACAGCCGGCAGAAAAAATGCTGTTGCCCTGGTTGTCGGCGTTGGCGAAATCGGTCAGGATGTTTGTCTCAACCTTAAGGATTCTTCATTTGCGTCGGTGACCATTATCAACCGCACCGTCGATAAAGCTGAGAAGCTCGCGCAAAAATGCGACTTCAGTTTCAAGAGCATCGAGTCGCTCCGGGATGAGATCTGCAAGGCCGATGTAATTATCAGCTCCGTTTCCGGAAACGAGCCTCTCATCTCGCGGGACCTGCTCGACGGTGTCGGTTTGCATTCCCATAAGTTCTTTATTGACTTATCCATTCCGCGAAGCATCGATCCCAGTCTCGAAGAAATTCCGGGTGTCATCCTGTATAACCTGGACGAGATCCAGGAGAAGACGAATGCGACCGTCGAAAAACGCAGGGCAGCGATCCCGCACGTTGAAAGGATTATAGAAGAAAGCATGACCGAATTCGAAGAATGGTCACGCGAAATGATCATCTCGCCGACCATTCAAAAGCTCAAGAATGCCCTCGAACAAATCCGCAGGGAAGAGCTGGCTCGATTCCTGAAGAATGCGCGCCCTGAAGAAGCCGCCCGCATGGAGGAGTTGAGCCGGTCGATGATGCAGAAAATACTCAAGTACCCGGTCCTACAACTTAAAGCCGCCTGCAAGCGCGGAGAAGCGGAGTCGCTCTCCGAAATGCTCAACGAGTTATTTAACCTGGAAAAACAATCCCAGAAATCGCATTGATCTTTCCGCCGGTATGAAACACTCAGACGTTCTCACCGGATGTAATTCTCATGCAATTTTTTCGACCAATCCCTAAAGCCCGTCCCGTTGGTAACAGGTGAAGAAAAACGGTTCATCGACCTGATCAACCAGCATCAGGGGCTGATTCACAAGGTCTGCATGATGTATGAAAATGATCATGAGGCCCGCAATGATTTGTTTCAGGAGATCGTGCTGCAGTTGTGGAAATCGTTTCCAACCTTCAGGGGTGAATCCAAGATCACTACGTGGATGTACCGGATCGCGTTGAACACGGCGATCTCCGGCTACCGCAAGCAATCGCGATCGCCCAAGACGGAGGAGATCCACGAAGTTCACTATAATCTCTCCGAACGCTTGCATGACGACCACGACGAGAATCTCCAGAAACTCCAGTGGGCTGTGCGGAAGCTGTCAGAAATCGAAAGGGCTATGATTATGATGGCACTTGAAGAGGTACCGTATGATGAGATCGCTGAAACGATGGGCATCACCCAGAACAATGTACGCGTCAGGATGAACCGCATCCGTGAGAAACTAAGGAAATTAATGGTGGCCGATGGAATTAGATGAGCTAAAGGACCTGTGGAAGAAATCAGACGCCGCCTTCCGGCCACGCAACGAGGACGAAATTGCCTCGATGCTTAGGGGAAGCAGCAGATCCATTGTCGCCAAACTGAAGAAGACAGTCTGGTTTGAACTGGTCCTGACGTTGGTGGCAGGCGTCATCCTGCTCGGCTTTGCGATGGCCCTCCCCAGTGGCGCGCTGAAATGGATCACTACCGCCATCCTGGTTATGTTTGTAGCCTACTGCGTCTATTATGTCAAGAAACTCCGGGTTCTGGCTAAGTTCAACCCTGGTGATGACAACCTGAGAGCAAACCTTCAACACCTGGTCGATAGTCTGACCACCTATCTTCGTTTCTATAAGCGCAGTTACACCGTACTTTTCCCAGTGTACTTTGCGCTTGGCCTATTGTTCGGTGGCATTGAGCGAGGCCTCGAAGAATTTCTTGTTCACCTCGCCCAGCCCAAGACGATCGTGTTCTTGCTTTTGTTGACAGGCGTTTTCTACATCTGCAGTGTCTGGGTCGTGAACTGGATGATGAAAAAACTCTATGGAAACAGGTTGGAAAAACTCAGAGGATTACTGCGGGAACTTGACAACGCAGACGATACTAGTCCTGGCGGGCAACCCTCTTAGAAGAAAATGCGGTTTTGATTCAGACAGCTGCACAACTTCCGGTAAACGTGCTGGATGTTTTCGCGCGATTGATCATTGTCCACGGCGTTGAGAATCCGCTGCGACAACGTACCCTTTTGTAGAAGAACATCGATCTCACGACGATAATGTTCCAGCCTCGGGTTTCCACTGACGAGCCGTTCAAGGATGTGCTGCCAGAGGTCGACGACCTTCCCTGAAGATCCGGGATATTCGAAAGCCGCAAGGAAATCCCGGTCTTCAATCACAACGTCTTGCGCGCTCACGGTAGTTTGCTCCAACAATTGAGATAACGTCTCCGTCTTCCATTTCATTTGGCTTTCAAAACTCTGAAATTTTTCAGACACCAGAGCTTTTATTGTCTCGATCACAAACGACAGGATGGCCATATCGGCGGCTGGACATTCCTGGATATCCATTAACCTAATCTCGACGGAACCTCGGTCAAACCGGGGTATCGCACCGCGGGAATTCACCCAGATAGGATTCAGCACACCATCCGGGTCATGTGGCGAAATGTCTGATCTGATCCTCTCGTAGATCGTATTGAGATAATTGCGCTTCGAAAAAACCGCCTCGGGTATAACACGACCCGTAATCGACGGAATTCGCGCCTGGTTGCTGCGATAGAACTTCAATCGCGTGTCAAGGCAACCGGTAGCCTTTCCGTCGAGGATTGGCGAGCTGGCGCAGAGGGCCGGCAAGAGGGGCAGCACCATGCGCGTAGCGGCGTGTAACCTGGCAAACTCCTGGTCGTCGTAAAAGGGAAGATTGAGATGCGTGCTTTGCAGGTTCGACCAGCCATGCCCGCGGCAATCGAAAATCCGGTTGTACACGTCGTAGACCTCGTTATTCTCGTGAGGCCAAAGTCGTGTTTCGGCGATGGGATCCATGAACGGGTGCGCTGCAGTTGGCATCAACATCGCGTTCCAGCCGGCCAGTACGGCGTTTATTCTTTCCACATTCTCCGCGAAAGCGTGTTCAAGAGCGTTGAAGTTCTGCTCCGGTCGCGTGGACTTCAACTCGATCACGTGGAGCACGAGTTCATTCGACCAAGTGATCATACCGTTCTCAAAATCACTGGCATAGTGTCCAAGCTCATGTTTCAGCAAGTCGTCGGTGATCGGCTTCACCGCCAGGGTGTCGCGATCGACGAGCATGTATTCCAGTTCAATACCATATCCCTGGAAGAGGTGGAGGCGCGGCGGCTGAACCATCACTTGTCCGATTTAATCTTGTTGAGGAAAACATCCATGATCGCGGAATACAATTTATCTTTGAGTATCTTGTCTTCGACGCCCGAATCGATGTTGGGGTTGTCGTTGATTTCGATAACATAGAACTTTCCGTCCACCTCCTTCATATCCACCCCGTACAATCCTTTGCCGATAAGGCTTGTAGCTTTCAATGCCGTCCGCAACAAGCCCGACGGCGCCTGGTCAGGTGAAATGCATTGAACGTCACCCTCCTGTTGTTTTTTTTCCGTGTTCCAATTCACGATCTGCCAATGTGCCGCCGCCATAAAATACTTACAGACATATAACACCTGACCGTCGATGATGCCAACGCGCCAGTCAAACGGCGTCGGCAAAAACTCCTGGGCTATCACGAGTTCCGATTTCTGGAACATGGTTGACACCTGCTTGTATTCGCTTGCGTTGTTAATCTTGAAAACTCCCTTGCTGAACGCTCCGTCGGGTTGTTTGATAATGAATGGGTAGTTCAATTTCTCCGGGAGCAGCTTGTGATTTTCCTTGCTGATCACGAACGACTTCGGGGTTAGAATCTTGTTCGCATTCAACAGCTCATAGAGATATACCTTATTCGTGCATTTCAGGATAGACTCAGGATCATCAATGACAGCGAGCCCGAGTGACTGCGCCTTTTTCGCAAACCTGAAGGTGTGATGGTTGACGTACGTCGTTTCGCGGATAAAGAGCGCGTCATATTGTATCAGCTCCCCGAGATCGTTCTTGTCGATCAACTCAACGTTGAATCCGGCCTGGTCGCCGGCCTTGACAAATTTCTGGATCGCACGAGCGTCCGACGGTGGGTTAGGGTCCTCGGGATTTACAAGGATCGCGAGGTCATACTTCTTCTTGTCAGGCTTGAAGTCGCGCTTTCGCTGCAGATATTTCTCAACTGCCGTCCGAAGCAGCGCGCGATCCTCGGGCGGAACTTCACCCAGGCTTAACGGCTTGATACTCTGCAATACCCATTTGTTCTTCTTCGAGAATGTGGCACTGAGCGATGGAGCCTGAATGTATTGAAAGAGTTGCTTCGCAAGTTTGTTGAGGTGTTCGTCCTGGGTGATTCCAAAATAAATATCGAACTCAACACGGTCGGCTTTCTCATGCTTGAACGAGGTTTGGATCAGGTCGTCGAAATCCTGTGAGTCTTCGCGCAAGATGGACGGAAAGCGCAGGTCCTGAATGGTTGAAATCCCGGGCAGCACTTTGTGTTTACGGGCTTCCGCCAATAAGGAAACATAATATCCAAGGCTTTGATATTGATACGACTTGCAAAGGTTAATGATCTTCAAACCTTTCAATTGCTGATAGGTTTCGGTGGAAATGTATTTCGCTGGCGTGATAACTTCAGCGTCATACAAGTTAAATTGCCAATGGTCGGGGTTTTCAACGACGATCAGTTTCTGCATACCGACGTTTATTTTTTCTTTGGCTCAATCACCAGCAGGTTGGCGTCATAAGTAACAATGCCCAGCATAATGCTGTTGATCAGGCGGACAAACGATACAGGGTACACCTGCCCCTTGCCCAAAGGGTTAGGTTCCATCGGGTCGGCGATATAGACGACGTTCTTCTCCTCATCATAGCCGGTAATGACCACGAAATGTCCCGCTGGCTCACCTTTAATACTGTCGTAAATATCAAACTGAGGAATTTCGCGCGGCGTCCCGTAGAGGTACGTCGCGCTCAGCCCGGTGAGTACAGGCATGGACGCCCTCAAGTAGCTCTTGATGAGGCCTTCATCCAGCTCACCGTAACGCAGCTCGCCGCCCGCCTCGAGAAACTTGATATAGGCCTGGGAGGCCACCTGCAGTTTTCGGCGCTTGCGTTTAAATTCCATTTGTTCCTTCAACAATCTCACCATCTTCTTGCGTGACTGACCAAACCAGGTGGGATCGAAGATGTTCAGGTTGTAACTATACAGGTGAGCCTTGAACCCACGCTTCAGGGCGTGATGACCCATCATTACAGCCAGCGTACCTCCCGTGCGCAGCTGCTTGACTTCCCGGATCACTTCCTTGAGGGTGATTTTGTCACCATAATAATTATAGAGTGCATGCAGGCAGGTCGGACCACACGTCACCTCGTCAGGCTGGGCCTGAATATCGAATGCCAGGGCGAGTTCTTTCTTCATCCTGGATCAGTCTTTACTAAGAAGGAATTGGAGCGCGGTCCGGGAAACGAGTGGTGTCGAATGCATGATCTGGTGAACGGCGAAATTTTTAGCCGTCAATCACCCATACCCAAATTAGCGCATTGCCGCTATTTAACCACCGTCAGGCATAGAAAAAGTTTGGCAGTGCCTGAAAGCAGCGGCCCTTGGGCCGGGACTTAGGGCGGGGAAACTTAATGTTCCGAACTTACTCGCGCCTGACATAAACATACCGGAACGAACGGTCAAACGCGTTTGCAGTTTCCGCCGGCTGCAGGATCATCGTGTTGCCATGGAAAGAGACATTCCAGCTTTGAGGTTCCCCACCGTCGGCGCTTTCAAGGTAGAGCACCGAGTGCGTTTCGTTTAGCCTGAAGGTGCCACTATCGACATCCTGTTCATCATGAAATGCCCGGTACTGATTCTCGCGATTAAACCTGATGCGCGTAAAGGATACCAGCGTGTCGGCATTGGTGATATTTTTCTGGTTTTTGTAAACGGACTGAATTTCCCACGTGCCGACGATGAATTCAATGACCTTGACCGGCGTCTCCCTTTTCGTGTTGATGGCCCTCTCCCGGTCCCGCTTCCGTTGGTCATCTTGCCCGCTAGCGGATCCGATGATGATACATAATGTACAGGCCATCAGGATCATGTGACTCTTGCTCGTCATAGTTGCTTTTCTATTCATGCGAAAAAAGGCTGTGCCTCTCAAACGACAATTCATTGAGGCAAACGAAGGAATGAATGCCGGTTGACATTGGGTAAATTCATACCCGATCCTCCGCTTGCAGGCATGACTATTTTAATAAGATGGTAAACTCAAACTCTATGGCAATTCAACTTGAAACTCCCGGCAAAGTATCATCCCAAAAAGAGCTCAAAGAACAGCTGATCTATTGCGCGCTAACCTGCGAGGAATGTGAAACGGCTTGTCTGAATGAAGACAATATCACCTTGATGGCGCGATGCATCGAGCTTGATCGCGACTGTGCTGATATTTGCTTACTGGCCGCGCGCCTCATTCAGCGTGAAGCGGAAATCAATAAAGATTTTCTTCTTGTTTGCGAGAAGATGTGTCAGATGTGCGCTGAAGAATGCCGAAAGCATAACCACGAACATTGTCAACACTGCGCCGAGGTGTGTGAGGCTTGTGCGGAGGCGTGCCGGGATCTGGGGCGCTGATTTACGCTGATTCA
>CAZLWX010000066.1:0-20243 GCA_964563295.1 uncultured Roseivirgaceae bacterium
CGCGGGCACGACGGTCATCCCGGCCGCCGACTTCAGCGGGATGTTGACGGTCCCGGTGATCGTAAACGACGGCTTGGATGATAGTGCGCCATTTCCGATGAGCATAGCCGTCATCGCCGTTAACGACGCCCCGGTGATTACTGGCCAGGTTGCGCTTGAGGTGCCGGAAGGGCAATCGATCGCGATAAGCCTGACGCATTTGCAGGTTGCTGATCCGGACAACGGTTACCCCGACGATTTCATTCTCTCGATCGTGTCCGGCGCTAATTACACCGTTGCGGGGAGCACGGTCACGCCTGCCGAGGGGTTCAACGGTGTGCTTGGTGTGGGTGTTTTCGTCAACGACGGCCAGGTTAATAGCCCTGTCTTTTCATTGCAGATTACAGTGACCGCCGTGAACAATCCTCCAGTGATTACCGACCAACTACCGCTGACGACAGCGGAAGACCAGGCGCTAACGATTCACCTCTCGGACCTGATCGTCAGTGATCCCGATAACACATACCCCGTGGGTTTCACGCTGATGGTCTTACCTGGAGCGAATTACACAACAGATGGAACCCAGGTCATACCGGCCACCAACTTCAATGGCGTTCTCGTGGCGTCGGTCACCGTCAATGACGGGCTCGCCACGAGTGAGCCATTTCCAGTCGATATCTCAGTGACACCGGTGAATGACGCGCCGGTAATCACTGGCCAGCAGGCGATCTCCACCCTCGAAGATGTATCGGTCACGATTCGCGCGGACCAGCTGATCATAAATGACCCCGACAATGCGTTTCCGGGTGACTTCACGTTGATCGCATTTACTGGGGAAAATTACACATTGAATCAGAACACGATCAGTCCGGCGTCGGGGTTTGTTGGATCGCTGAACGTGCCAGTGCAAGTCAGCGATGGCGAACTGACCAGTAATATTTTTAACAGCGTGGTCGTTGTCACGCCGGTTAATGATGTTCCCGTTATCACTGGTCAAATTCCCCTTGCGACGGATGAAGATACTCCTGTGACGATCACGCTTGCATACCTGATCGTCGCCGACCCGGATAACAACTATCCCGCCGACTTTACCCTTCAGGTCCATTCAGGCGAAAACTATTCGACATCCGGGAACACTATTACCCCGTCTACTGACTTTGTTGGAACGCTGAACGTGCAAGTGACGGTCAACGACGGGAGTGCTACCAGCAACCCGTTTATGTTTCAAATTCAGGTCGGCAATGCTAACGATCCGCCTTTGATTACAGGGCAGTCGTCATTGCAGACCAATGAAGAGCAACCCTTCACGCTGCAGCTATCCCATCTGACCGTTTATGACCCGGACAATTCGTACCCTTCGGGTTTCACGCTCCTGGTGTCGTCTGGAGAGAACTATTCGGTGACAGGTGCAACGATCACGCCGACGGTCAATTTTGCGGGCGTGCTGACTATTCCAGTTCGCGTGAACGATGGCATCAACAACAGCCCATCGTTCGGGTTGCAGTTGACCGTAAGTCAGGTCAATGATCCTCCGTCATTTGACGCCATTCCGAATCAACGCGTGGCTGAAAATTCACCTGGTGTTTCGATTTCAATTTCGAACATTTCAAAGGGCCCGGGCGAGAATGATCAGCAGGTGACATTCGTGGCCAATTCTTCGAATACTTCAATTGTCCCGGATCCTGTTGTGGCCTATAACGGGACGGGCGCAACGGCAACGTTAACGTTCAAGCCCGCTGCCAATGCTTCGGGTGTCGTGACCATAACGGTAACGGCAGTTGACAATGGTTCGGCGACGCCGCCGCACAAGAACACTTATTCATCCTCTTTCCAAATCGAGGTTGTTGAGATCAATGCGGCGCCGACCCTGGCAGCGATCTCCGACGTTTCAGTTTCCGAAGATGCTCCTCAACGAGAGATTCCCCTGCAGGGCATTACCGCTGGCGCAGGAGAATCGCAACAACTCAGCGTCACGGCGTCGACGAACAAACCTCAACTGCTGGAAGTTCTGGCTGTCGAGTATTCAAGTCCTAATACACAAGGCATTTTGAAGGTTAAGCCAGCAGCTAACGTTTCAGGGACTGCCACCATAACCGTCAGAGTGACGGACAGTGGACCCGGAACGAAACCGCATGAAAACACCATCGCTCGGAAATTTGATTTCAGAATAGTCGCAGTAAACGATCCGCCGGTTATTACATCCTCGCCGGTATCCCTTGCCGTGGTAGGCGAGGCTTATGTGTACACGATAGCATACACTGATGTCGAGAGCGAGTCGCTCCCCGTAACTGCCCTTAGCAAACCACCATGGTTGACGTTGACAAACCCGGGAAAAGGGAAGGCTCTATTGAGTGGCACACCACCTCAGGGCGGCACCGTGAATGTGACGATCCGCGTTACCGATGGTGAAGTTTATGCCGACCAGCAATATTCGCTGCTCATCAACACCCGGCCGACTGTTGCTGATATGGAATTCACGCTGGAGGAAGACGAGGAACTTGGATTTGAACAACAACATTTCAATTCGCGATATAGCGATACCGATGGAAATGTACTTCAAGCCATTAGGATCACCCAGTTACCAGTCGCCGGTTATGTGTTGCTGAACGGAGTGACACTAGCAACAGGGGATACGGTGCACGTTTCGGAGATTGCGGGCCTGTCATACCGCCCTCAGCGGGATTACTCAGGCAACGACCTCTTCTATTGGAAAGCTTTCGACGGTAATCATTTCTCTGCTACTGCCGCCGCTATTTCGATCTCGATAGCGCCAGTTAACGACGCGCCAACCGTTGTGATCGAAACTGATACCCTTCACTTTGAAGTAAATGGCGACCCAGCAGTGCTCTCACCGGAGTTTGCGATCACAGATCCCGACAGCGACTCGATCACGTTTGCCGAGCTGACTATCCAGCCGTCCAACTTTCAGCCTGAGGCGGATCGATTGATACCGAAAGCATTTCCGCCGCTCGATGCCAGATACGACTTTCAGACCGGAACGTTGAGGCTATCCGGCAAGGCTTCCCGGGAACGGTACGAACAGGCGATACGGGCGATCCAATATAACTACCTCAATACAGTCGATCCAACGCTGGGGATGAAGGAGATTGCCCTGGTGGTCGGCGATGGACAAGGTGTGAGCGAACCACGTACCAGACTGGTATTTCTTCAATACACGTTCGTGGAGCTTGAGATTCCCAATGGATTCACACCGAACGGCGATCAGTCCAACGACACGTGGATCATCACACGACCCGGCGGGCTGGATCAATTGCAGGGCGCCGTGATACGTGTTTTCAACAAACGGGGTGTTGAAGTGTTTCGCACCGTAGGCTTCGACTCGCCCTGGGACGGAAAGGTGAACGGCGAGCTTTTGCCCGCGGGTTCATATTTTTTCACCATCGATCTCCGGTTACGGAATCAAAAAGTATACAGAGGCATTGTGACCATTCTACGCTGACAACATGAAACAGAATGTATTATTGATTTCGGTATTATGTCTCGCTGTAAGCGCCTCCGCGCAGTACGTACCCAATAATTCGCAGACTTTTCAATTTATATCCCTGTACAATCCCGGTTTTACCGGGGTGGAAAACTTCGATGACCTGAAGCTCGGCTACCGCTATCAGTGGGCCGGATTTGGGGAATACTCTCCCAAGTTTGTAAACCTTGCCTTCCACACGAGGGTGAAGCAGCCGTTGGACCTGACCTACAATTCGATACGGTTAAGCGACGTTTCAGGTGGCCGGCCTGAACAACTTCCTCGCGGAAAGCGGATCATTCACGGTCTCGGCGCCAACGTTTTTCAGTCAAAGATCGGCGTTGTAAGTTCGATTGGCGGAGGATTGAGCTACGCCATCAATTATCCGGTAACCGAGAACACCCGATTGTCCATCGGAGCAACCGCCCTGATGGAGAACCGTAAACTTGACGTGAGTGCAGTCTCCGTTCGTGACCCTGATGAGTTCTACGATTATTTGCTTCGCAGTTCCACCACGCAAACGGACCTGAACGTGAGGGCAGGGGTGCTCCTTTATGGAGAGAATTTTTACCTGGGCGTATCCTACCTGCCGATCATCAACGTTGCAGTTCAGTCGTCGGAACTGGCGATGGATGAGCCTTTTTATCGCGCCTCGTTCCAGGCTGGCGTTGCGTTGCCGGTCAATTCTGAGGTAACATTGAAGCCTTCCATCATTGGGTTAGTCCAGATGAATAATGACTTCGTTATTGATTACAATCTGAAGGCATTTATTCAGAACAAGATTTGGCTCGGGCTTTCCTATCGGGATGTGGAAAGTGGGGTCGCGCTTCTGGGATTCAATATCAACGATCGGTTTACGGTCTCTTATTCATTCGAGCTTTCGGTCGGAGACTTCCGGAGATTTGACGATGGTAGTCACGAGCTGGTCCTCGCCGCGCGCCTGAACAACATAAAACGATTTACTCAATATATATGGTGACCAGGTATTTGGTGATGCTGTCGATAGCCGCGAGCGTTACATCCCTCAACGCCCAGCGGTTGGAGTTTGAGACGCCCGTGCGTCTGCCTGCTGTTATAAACAGTTCGGCAGAGGAGAGCATGCCCCTGCTTTCCCCGGATGGAATGAAGCTGTATTTCTCGCGCAGCTTGTTTACCGGTAACGAGGGCGGAAAATTCGCGGGGCCCGACATTTGGGTGAGCGAACGAAGACCTGGCGGCTGGGGTAGATCCAGTAATTCTATTAAACTCAACAATCGCAACAACAATATCATTGTCGGTATCAACCCGAGGATGATATACTTCGTGAACTCATCCGGGTGGGAGAGGACAGAAGGGGTGTATTCCACCAGCGTTTCAGGGGGTCGCTCCACGAGACCTCAGTTGCTGGCAATACCGGGAATCGAGAACCGCGACTTTCTGGGGTTTTATGTTTCTCCCGATGAGGATGTGATTTTTCTTTCGATGAAGGCTGATGACTCGCGCGGCAACGAAGACATTTATTTCAGTGTCAAGGGTGCCGATGGACAATGGACAAAGCCAAAAAATGTCGGATCGACAGTCAATACAGCCGGGTTTGAGATATCTCCTTTCCTGTCGTATGACAAGAAACGACTCTACTTTGCAAGCAACGGCCATGAAGGAATGGGTGATGCCGACATTTTTTATTGTGAACGACTTTACGATTCCTGGGAAACGTGGAGCGCTCCGGTTAACCTCGGTGAGTCGATAAACTCGCGTAAGTTCGACGCTTTTTTCTCGATCTATGGCGATACCGTGGCTTATCTTTCCAGCAACCGGGATGGAAAGCTGGCTGACATCTACAGTGTCAAGGTAAGGGTTGTCAAAACGATTCTGGCGGATGGCCAGCACTACCTGACGGACGATGAATGGAATACACAGATTGGCCGGAACGTCAGCCGGCGAATTGCATTTGAGAAAAATTCAACGGCACTGAGTCCCGCGCAAAAGGAACTGTTGTTCTATATCGTCAACAAGGTGATGTTGAAACGGGATATTCGTTTTCACGTCGTGATCCGTGAAGAAGACGATCCGACGCTGACGGCGAAGCGCCTGGAAGCTGTCTGTGAGAATTTGACGCGGTCAGGCATCGATCCGTTGAGGATTAATAAAGAACAGGTCGATGCAAGCAAGAAATCCGATCGCGGGGTCATCGAGATCCTTTTGCTGCAGTAGTTCTTTCGCGAAAAGGTTTGTAGAATTTCCGGTGCGCCAGGGCTAACATATCGCGATCGCCATCTGAGTCGCCGTAGGCTATGATCTCGCCGTACTCCGAAAGCTTGAACTGTTGTTGGATGCGTTTCACCTTGGCCGGTCCGAAGCAGTTTTCCCCGCAAAGCCTGCCCGTAATTTTTCCATCAGCAACTTCCAGTTGGGTTGCCAGACAAAGAATGCCGTTAGATTCACACCAGGATCCAATCCAATTTTCCGCCGATGCGGATACCACGACGACGGTGGCGTCCTCCAGGGTGTACGCCTTGATTGTCTCCAAAGCTCTTGGCCGAATCAGAGCGGGAAGCACGGTGTCTGAAAACGCTTTGCACCTTGCTTCAAACTGTTGGAGGGGTTCGCCCCCGATAAACCATTGTAATACCTTTTGCTTCGCTTCCCAGTTTGGTGTCAACTTCAGCGTGTACTTCAATAGCGTTGGCGACAAGGCGATCATACCCAGAATAAAGCTAAAGGTGCCCCGGTAATAACGAAGAAACTCCACCAGTGTGTCGCGGGTGGTTATTGTGCCATCAAAGTCAAACAATACCAGTTTCTTCTTCTTAAGATCGACTGGCGCGGTCGTCATGTTGCGTAAATAACAATATAAAAGGAGAGTATCCAGCCTGCTATTGTGAACAGGATAAAGCGGTCACGGATAAAAATGCGCGTTGGGTTGCCGCTGTTTTTTTCGACAAATATGATCTGCAGATACCGCATGACACCCGCGATAACGAAGATTGTGGTTACGAACAAGTAGTCACTGTGAAACCGCTGCGTAACCTCGGGCGACACGGTGTACATGATGTAGGCTACAACCATTACCGCCGAAAGCAATGTCACACATGAGTTGATGTACAGGAGGTTGTACTTGAGCGATGACTTCCTGATCACCGGCATATGAACGCCATTTTTACCGTTCTTGCCGTTCTTCCCATTCTTCGCCATCTTCATCAATACAAGATCATCTCTTCGCTTGGCCAGAATGAGGAACAACGCTAGCAGCAGGATCATCAGCGAAAGCCAATGCGTGATGGGAAGTCCTGCAATTACGCCACCGCTGTATACCCGGATCAGAAAGCCGAGGGATACAATGAACAAGTCGAGTATAGGCACATTTTTGAGCCCTAAGGAGTATCCGATATTTAGCAGCAGGTACCCGGTCAACAAGATGAAGAAGATGACATTCAATGCCGTTGCGATGGCGAGTCCTGAAACGATTAAGCAGATCATCAGGGCGATCGCCGCGGATGGCTTCACCTCGCCCGACGCCAGTGGTCTGAGCTTTTTTCTGGGGTGTAACATGTCGACATTCCGATCGCGATAGTCATTCAGAATATACACCCCCGATGAGACAAAACTGAAGGCGACAGCACCTATACCCACCATGATCAGCTCACGTGTATGAAAAAGATGGCCGGCGAAAAATGATGGGATGAACAGAAAAAGGTTCTTGACCCACTGCCTCATGCGGATCAGTTCGACGATCGATTTGACCTGCGAACCTCTCTCGGCCACCGAATCAAGGTCTACCGTTCTGAATGCGATATTTTTCTGCCCCGCTGCCTCCATCTCAGATTCTTACCAGATGTTTTCGAGATCCTTTCTGGTGTACACGTGATTTCGTTTAAAGAAAAGTGATGACGTCTTCCTGTTCCTCAATGCCAGGGGATCGTGGACGAACAGACGGGATATCCACGCCACTGGTAGCAGGAACGCGAAGTATATTATGCTCAGCAATATTCTTGAATTGACATATCCCAGAATAAAAGCCAACTTCAGCCAGGCCCATTCAATCGCGCCCGCGGCTGCGGGAAAGAAGATGGACACAGCGCCAATCGCTCCGGCCAAATAACTCAGCCACGGAGCCTGAATTATCCAGGAGATTACAAGCATGCCGGTAGCGATTACGAGGATAGTTTTGTATCGATCTTGTTGCATAGGCTAATGGTTTAGAAAAGGGTGTATATGAACGGAGCCACTGCCGAACCGCCTCCGATCACAATTAAAGCGCCGATGAAGATCAACAACATAATGATGGGCGTCAGCCACCATTTTCTCCTCTCCCTGATAAACGAGTACAGGTCCCTGATAAAGTCCATATGATTAAAGGGTTATAGTTGTATGAAATGTTAAAAATTCATTCCCGTTTTGATGGATTCAGTCGAGCGTGAACTCTTCTTTCCAATTGTCTTTTTCCTGCCACGCAGGTTGTTCGGTCTTGTCAAACAAAAAGTTGCCGACGACGAGATAATCCATTTCCGTTCTCATGAAGCAGCGGTAAGCGTCCTCGGGCGTGCAGATTATCGGCTCGCCACGGACATTGAAGCTCGTGTTGACAATCACGCCGTAGCCGGTGAGATTCTTGAATTCACGAACAAGTTCGTAGTACCGTGGATTGGTTTCGGCGTGAACCGTCTGTATGCGGGCTGAGAAGTCGATATGGGTAATCGCGGGCATATCCGAGCGCAGGTGATAAAGTTTTTCCTTGAGCGACAGGTATGGATAGTTTTCCGGCAGAGGCTTTCTCCGCTCCGGCGAGACCGGTTGAACCAGCAACATATATGGCGATGCCGACTGGTGTTCAAAATATGAACTGCAATCTTCAGCAAGTACCGACGGCGCGAACGGCCTGAATGACTCGCGATATTTTATTTTTACATTTAGTTTTCTCTGCATATCGCCGCTTCGCGGGTCTCCAAGGATACTTCTGCCGCCAAGGGCGCGCGGGCCAAACTCCATGCGGCCCTGAACCCAGCCGACAACATTACCCTCGGCGAGCTTCGCGGCGACATCTTTGCAGAGTTCATTATAATTGATGTAATGCCGGTATATGCCATTGTATTTTCTTGAGACCTCGCGAACATCTTCATCATTGAATTCCGGTCCAAGGTAAGATCCCTTCATCCCGTCAAGTTTTGTCGGTTTTTTTCTAGCCTGACCGAAATAGATGTGGTATGCCGACAACGCGGCGCCCAGCGCTCCGCCAGCGTCGCCAGCGGCCGGTTGAATGAAGATGTCTTTGAACAGACCTGAATTGTAGACTTTCCCGTTCGCGACACAATTGAGTGCTACACCACCAGCCATGCAGAGATATTCTGAGCCAGTAAGCCGGCGCGCTTCGCTGGCCATCTTGATGACCGCTTCTTCAGTGACTTCCTGGATGGCGAGGCCGAGATTGCAATGGTGCAACTGAAGTTCATCTTCCGGCTTGCGCGGTTTAAATCCAAACAGCTTTTGCCACTTCTCCTCCTGAACCATTGTGAGACCGGTGGCATAATTGAAGTATTCCTGGTTGAGCCAGACAGAACCGTCGTCCTTGATGTCGGCCAGCTCTGACTTTATCTTTTTTACGTATTCCTTCACCTGATCGCTATCGCGAACGCCGTATGGGGCCAGCCCCATGAGCTTATATTCTCCGGAATTGACTTTGAAGCCAAGGAAATAAGTAAAGGCGGAATACAAGAGTCCGAGAGAGTGAGGAAACTTGAGTTCCTTCATGATTTCGATGTCTTTTCCCTTTCCGTGACAGATCGAGGCGGTTGCCCATTCACCGACACCATCGATGGTGAGTATGGCCGCCTCTTCAAACGGCGAGGGATAGAATGCGCTGGCAGCGTGCGAGAGGTGATGTTCCGGGAACAGTAACCGGATTTTTTTCCTGTTGAACTTCTCGATTTTTCCAAGTTCCTCCAGCAGCAGCCGCTTCAGGAACATTTTCTCCTTTAACCAAACCGGCATTGCCGTTATAAATGAGGATAATCCTTTTGGAACGAAGGCGTAATATGTTTCAAGTAATCGCTCAAACTTCAACAGAGGCTTGTCGTAAAAAGCTATGGCGTCGAGATCATCCAGGGCGGAGCCAGAGTACTTCAGGCAGAACTGTACCGCGTTGCCGGGAAAGTTAGGGTCGTGTTTCTTTCGGGTAAAGCGCTCTTCCTGAGCCGCGGCGATGATTTCACCGTCTTCAATGATTGCCGCAGCGGAGTCGTGATAAAATGCTGAGATGCCCAGTATCTTCATGGCGTGGTGTGGTAAAAAATTTCAGGTGTAACTATCGCTTGACTAAAATTCTTGTACCAATGGAAGATTCGTTATGGAAGATAACCGATAGCTCACGCCCGATTTTCCTGTGACCACTGGCGTTGATGTGGTCATCGAGAATGAAGTAGTCATCCGGACTCAGAAAATCCATTAATCGGAGGATAGTCAGGTCGCGCCATGGGTAGGGCTTCAATCTTGCCAGGGAGTCAAGGCTGGCCGTGAATCGGTCATCTTTCAGGTGCTGCGGAGTTTCGGCTTTGAAGACGACGATGCGGAGACTGTCATTGACAGGCAGCGATCTCGACAAGATGTCAAGGAACAGCATGGCTTCACGGATGGCGTTGGCCGTGTCAGGACGGGGAGGCCGTATGATGTCTTTGACAACACCCTTGGCAATACCGGAGAGATATTTGAACGGAAAGTAATCCGCGCGCCGGGCAATCGCTTCCACAAGACTGTCGTACTGGTGTTCCGTCCGGACGCGCAGGTGAAAATCATTGTCCGAATAGGCCACGTTCTCCTCGTAATCATTAGGATGATATTGAATGACGAGATACTTCACTTTTCGGATGTCCAGCCGCTTGAGCAGGATCATCTCCCGCGCGGTGCCGTAGGATGAGATCCCGGCGTTTAAAACTTTTCGATTCGTCAAGCGTTCGAGAACTTGCGGAAAAGTCTCGTCCTGTTGGACACCCCAGCCCATGGCGTAGGAATCGCCGAGGACCAGGATTTCAGGCGCGCGCAGCGATTCTTCGTCGTCGCGAAGTCCCCTGGAATTCACATGGTTACTTACGCTGAACTCGCGATTTTCAAAAACGCAGTCGCCTGGACTCAACGTGTAAAACAATTCAGGGTCATATTGGGCGCAAGGCGAGACCTGTATGATGCTGCGATCCTGTCGTTGATAGAACTCGCGATATGAATGCAACAACGCCGATGGGATGAACTGTGGGTAATTTAATCCTGCCCACAAAACAATTTCCAGGAACGCGGCAAGGACGAGAGCCACGAGGGCATTGATGCAGATGAATCTTATTTTCTGAACGACCACAGTGTCCCAAGCGGCTTAAAAAACCGTTCCCTTCGGGGGGCGATTGTGCTGATGTGCTGTTGTTGCTCCCGATGGCTATCGGGATTGGCCTTCCTGTGTGGAAGCGTTTGAATTTCTCTGCGTTCCTCTGCTCCCGATTGTTTATCGGGATTGCGCCTCTGCGGTGAGTACGCAGTCTACAAATTTTCTCGGCACGTTCGGTGTTGGAGGATTGATGACGCACGTTGATTGGCTTCGGCTACGGCCGCTTCGCTGCCACCGTCGGGTTGGCTCGTAATTTTACTAGCTGCAGTGATATCAAACCCGGGAATCATACCTCATGGATCTCTTAATTTTAGCAAAGGTCTTGGTGCGGAAGCTATGGATCATTTTGTCCATTCCGCTGATTGCGGCTTTTGCCGCATACCTGTTTACGATGGACATGAAGGACGTCTACCACTCGACGGCGCAGATTTCCACCGGCTATACGATGAACGATCAGGTGCAGTTGACGGAAGAAAAGTTCAACTCGCGCGACGCCGACATCAAATTCAGCAATCTGCTTAACGTGATGAATTCCGGCCTTGCCATGAACCTGCTTTCCTACAAGCTGTTACTGCATGACTTGGAAGGTAAAGAACCGCCGTTTCACAGACCTGACGCGCAATCGTTCAGCGCTTCCGAAAAGGAAATCGATATGGTTAGAGAAATCGTGCAGCGCAAGCTCGCCCGCCTGTCGCCACTGTCGACGACTGATCCTGAATTCTCAGTGATCCGGAAGTTCCTGGAGGCTTATGGTTATGGATACAACGAAATTCGCGACAACCTGGTCGTCGACCGGGTGATTAATACTGACTTCGTCCAGGTGGACTTTTACTCGGATAAGCCTAAGCTCTCGGCATTCGCCGTCAATTCGTATTGCCAGGAGTTTATTCGTTACCACGAATCACTGAAATCCGAGCGCACTGGCGAGTCAGTGGATTTCCTCAAGCAGGTCGTCGATAATAAGAAAGCTGAGCTCGATGAGAAGCTTGAAGCCCAACGGAAATTCACGTCAACCAATCAGGTCTACAATGCCGATGAGAGCGACATCAAATTGAGCCAACTGGCCTCGCTGGAGACGGAGAGGGATATGATCCGCAACCGGCTGTACCGGTCGGAGTTGACCATCAAGCGGTTGCAGGATGACATCAACCGGCTTTCGACACCATCAACATCGAACAATAATCAGAAAATCATCGACCTGATGAATCAAATCAGCCGGTTAAATGAACGGTACGTCACCACTGGTTCACGAAATCAGGCATTGCTCGATTCCTTAAATATTCTCCGGGAACAATTGCGAATTCAGCAGGATAATGCAACACGACAGGGACCATCGATTCCAGAGGGGTATACGGTCGCGGATCTCCAGATCAAATTGAAAGACGCTCAAATCGACCATGATGTTGAGTCGTCGTCTCTTTCCCTTGTTGAATCCAAAATCCGGAACCTGCAGTACAGTTTTTCCGGATCGGCTCCGAAAGAAGCAAAACTCGCGGCTATTCAAAAAGAGGTCGACCTCGCCAGCGCGGAATATCTTCAGGCTGTGGAAAAGTATAATCTCGCCAAGAGTAAAATGCTGGGCAGCAATTCCCTGCGACAAGTGCTGACGGCGATACCGCCGGCATATCCCGAAACATCTACGCGTTGGTTGATCGTCGGCCTTGCGGCGTTCACCAGTCTTGCGATCTGCGCTTTTGTCATCATCGCTGCGGAAGTTCTGGATGGATCCATTAAGACTCCCGACCGCTTTAAGCGGATGGTCGGACTGCCGTTAATAGGCGTGATCAACCGGATCGATAGCCGGTACTTCAACATCCGTACGTACTTCAACCAGGAAAATGGAAGCGACGAGACCGAAATGTTCAAGTCGCTGTTGAGGAAATTTCGCCACGAAGTCGAGTCAATGAACGCCAAGGTAATCTTATTTACCAGTCCTAAACGCCGTGATGGAAAGACGTTTATCATGTTTTCGCTTGCCTACGTGCTAAGCCTCATCGATAAACGTGTCTTGATTATCGACACGAATTTCAAGAACAACTCGCTCTCGCAGATCCTTGGTCGAAATCATGGTGACCTTAAAGTGCTGGATAGCCGGAAGAGCAAGTTGCTCGTGAGCGCCAATGGCGAAACCAGAAAAGAACAGCAACACGAGTATGAGCATGAGAATTCCTACGACCTCATCAACCCGACCAAATATCGAAACATTTATATCGTTGGCAATTCCGGCGGCGGTCACGAATCGCCGGCAGAGATTCTATCCGGGCGGGATTTCACTAACCTGATCGGAACATTCGCCGACAGCTTCGATTATGTCCTGCTGGAAGGCGCCGCCCTCAATGAATATTCTGATACGAAGGAGCTCGCGCGCTACGCCGACAAGGTGGTGGCAGTGTTCACGGCCGATTCACCTATACGGCAGCTTGATCGCGACTCGATCCAATACTTTAAATCATTAGGCAAAAAGTTCGGGGGTAGTGTTTTGAATCGGGTGGATACCAAGGACTTTAAGTTGTAGGTGTCACGCATTTATTTCACCCCCCTAACAACGCCCACTCGCCAACGACACCCCACAACGACAACTACCAAACCCACTATTTCACCGAATTCGGATGCTTACATTGGTCCCAGTAATCAAGAATGCACCTTAACGTACCTTCCATTTCGTCGAAGGTGGCGTCTTTGATGAAGAAGCCCTGGACGGTCATGTCGTAAGCTTTCCGGATCTGCATCGGGTTAGCGGCAGTGGTCAGGAAAACGAAGGGGATACTCTTGGACCTCAGGAATTCATCGTTGTTTATTTCCTTTCTGAGCGCGAGCCCATCCATTACTGGCATGTTGATATCGCATAGTATTATGAATGGTTTTTCTCTTGTCGTCCGCAAGTATTTCAGGACGCCCATCCCATTCGGAAATTCACGAAGCTCATTCCGGATGGCCAACCGGGCGACAACTTCGCGAATGACCAACCGATCGTCAGTGTCGTCATCCACAATGATTATGGGCTCATGAGAGGTCATTGTGGAAGTGTCATGTGGCCAGCCAGTGCTGCAGGTCCTTTCCGATCAGCGACTGGAGTTTTCTGATGTCGTCGCCGTAGACGTCCAGCGTCAGGGAGCGTTTGATTTCGTGATCCATCCGCGGCCGCTTCAGGTTCCGGCTGCGCAAATCATTGACTGCCCGCTGAATGACGATGTTGTTTTTCATTTTGTGGAGGATCGACTCCGGTAAAATTGCTTTTGCGGTCTTGTTGACGATGCCTTCCTGCCCATAGAGACGGTCGAGGAACTTGTTCTTCACAATTCCCGACTGGTTGTAGCGAACGGAGAAATCGGGCTGAAAGCTGGTGTCAACGCCGAGAAAGCCGAAAATGTCGGCGAGGACACTTTCGGGGTTCTGGTTCAGGTCTTCATACAGGTAGACCCGAATGTTCTTCTTCGGGAAGAGTTTGTAGAACGGAGAAAGGTTTCTGTAATAGAACCCCTCCCTGATCAAGTCGTTTCTTCTCCACCAGATGGTCGCCTGGTCGAGGCAATCGGCGAAGTTGCCGGTAGGGGCGCGGTTGTCGCGAACGAGGTGCAGGTATCGTGAATACAGCCGGTTTGCTGGCTGTCGCAAAATCGCTATAAGTTTCATCTGCCGGTTGTAATATCGTATGCGTTCGGGCGCCTGCGGATGATACATATAGGTGTTGGAAGTCTCGCCTTTCACCTGGTTCGCTCGTGCCGACGTGAACAGCTGAATGTATTTATCAAAAGTTGTGATTGACGTCGTGAAGTGGCGTATCTCGTCGGCATCTCCTCCGAAAGAGTCTATTGAGGTGTTTTCATAGCCATAGAAGTTGGGTTCCTTTCTTGCAGGTATAAAAATTTCAGGATGCTGCTTGAGGTACTTATCCAATGACGTGGTGCCGCATTTCCCGGCGCCGATAATGAGGAAGTCGGGGATGAGTTCGTGTTTTTCACTGACACGAGCGTTTCCTGGTCCATTGTTTACTGATAGGGTGCCCGGCATAGCTTTAAATTGTTTACAGGTTGGCTTCAAGTTCGTACTCGCGCTGGTTTAACCGTGGCGCATATTCATTGATAAACAGGATTGCGGTCGTCGCATTCGGGTTCCTGAATATATTCTTTATGGTCAGGATGCTCCCGAAACATGAGATCGGTATTTGGGTGCTCTTTACCAGCGTCACCGCGATTTTGGAGATGATCCGCAATGGTTTTATCCGTAATCCCTTTGTTGCATTATTGGTGGATGCGGAGGAAGAGGATCGCCCCGATATTACAACCGCATCGTTGACGTTGCATGGTATTTTGGCCGGGTCGATGTCCATATTGCTGTTAGCAAGTGCAGGTGTCCTGGAAAGATTCTGGGATGCGCCTGGAATACAAAGCCTGTTCTATATTTATGCGCTCAACAGTATAATTTTTATACCATTCCTGCATTTCGAGTATGTCCAGATGTCCAGGTCGAATTTTCGGGCGATAGCGATTGCGAACTTTGCCCGACTGGGGATTACCACCGCATACATCATAGTTATCTATTTTGCAGGAAGAACCATCACCCTCGTCGGATTGGCTGTCGTGCAGCTAATCGCCACGTTGTTGGCCTCGGGGTTGGCATGGTACATGGCGCGTGATTGGATTACACGTCCCGCCCGGCCGCGCTGGCCTTTGGTTCGGGAGCTATTTCACTTTGGCAAGTATACGTTTGGCACCAACATCAGCTCCATGTTCGTGAAGAGCACGGATAGCTGGATGATCGGGCGTTTTATTTCCACTGCAGGAGTGGCGCTCTACAATCCCGCAATCCGGATAGCGAATCTGGTGGAAGTTCCAACGCTCGCGATTGCGACCGTCGTGTTTCCCCAACTACCGCAAAAGATGAAAGAGTCTGGAGAACAGGGCGTCCGCGACATTTATACCAGGTCAGTGAGCCTCATCCTGGCTGCGATGTTACCGGTTACGGCAATTTTTTATTTCCTGGCCGAAGAGGTAATCACGCTTGTTTTTGGTGTGGAGTACGCCGACGCGGCCCCGATTTTGCGGGTCACTGTCTTTTACACACTGCTCATCCCGTTCAATAGACAATTTGGAACGGTGATGGATTCTCTTAAAAAGCCAAAAATCAATTTCTACCTCCTGGTCATGGTGGCGGTGCTCAACGTTTTCTTCAACTACATTTTTTTGCACCTGTTCGGGATCATCGGCTCAGCCTATGGCACGCTTCTTTCCTATTGCATTGTCTTTGTTGTGAACCAGATTATCCTCTACAATATGTATGGCATCAGCACGCTCAAAGTATTTGAATCGATCCCGTGGTGGTATAGGGTGGGGTGGAATTTTTTTCGTGAGCGGATCATAAAACTGGCATGGTGATGCGGTTTCCTGCTTATGACATTATTATGATGGCGTTGCCCCGGTGGGACGGCCCGTATTCATCCACTGCCTACTCGATGGCGAAAGAGCTCTCGCGCCATACGCGTGTTTTCTACGTGGATAACCCAATCTCCGTGAAAGATTATTTGGTTCACCGCAACCGGCCGGAATATCGCCGTAGACGAAATGCACTTTTTTTTGGAAGTGATTTTTTCGTCGCCCCGGACGCGGATTTTCCAAACCTTTTTGCTCTAACGCCCCGTGCCACATTGCCCATCAACTGGATATGGCCAGGTAGGATTTACGACCTCCTTGCCCGTGTTAACGATATGGCCGTTGCCAGCACGCTGAACCACCTGATCAGAATCTTTGGTATCCGTCGATATGTGCTGATCAATTCATTCAACCCGATTTACGGCCGCTTCATGTCGCTTCGTGTAAAGCCTGCGCTGAGCGTCTACCAGTGTGTGGATGACATGTCGCAGGCCCCCTACATGAAAAAGCACGGCGCGAACCTGGAGAATCAGTGCATTGCGGACGCTGACTTTACACTGGTAACCTCTTCTGAACTTAAGCGATTGAAGTCTCTTTATTCTGATCGCGTTTTCCTCTTGCCGAACGCTGCCGATGTTGGTCTATTTCGTCAGGCGATTCAATCACCGTTGCCGCGGCCGCGGGATCTTGCCGTAATTCCAGAAGGAAAGAAAGTCATTACCTACATGGGGAACATTTGTCAAAGACTCGACTATGAGCTGTTGAAGAAAATTGCCAAAGCTCACGACGACAAATTTCTGTTGATGATTGGCCCCGCAGCGCGTAAAGACTACATATCTTCAGGGCTCGCCAGTATGCCCAACGTGGTGTTTACGGGTAAGAAGAACATCGATGAACTGCCTGCGTACCTTCAGCACAGCAATTGTTGTATAATACCGTTCCTTTGCAATCAACTCACCAGGAGTATTTACCCGCTCAAGATCAATGAGTATTTGTCGGCCGGAAGGCCTGTTGTGACGACCAATTTCTCAGAAGATATTCTCTCTTTCGATGGCGTTGCGCGGGTGGCACGCAATCACGACGAGTTTCTGACGCTGATCAACAAGGCGATGCTGGAAGACAACGAATTGATGAAAGTCAAAAGGGCTGCGTTTTCCGCATCGAACAGTTGGGAGGCCAGGGCACATCAATTTATAGATCTCACTGTGGAATTTTTGAAACAACGAAATGGAGGAGGAGGAAAACCTGCCAGGGGAACAACCGTACAAGCCGCTTACGGATAAAGGACTCAACAAAGCGCTGGCGATCATGTTCGTTCTGGCGATCTACGTGGTGATCTTTCTGAAAATAGTATTTATCGAGTAGGCGCGATGTATCTGGAACGAGCAGGCAAGATACCGGTGGTGTTGCTGTTTGTGATCCTCAGCCTGGTATCCGTGGGGATTGTCTGGCTGATGGTTACACAGGGGGCAGTTGCTGGTCCTCTGGCGGTTGTCGTTGTCGGAGGCCTTTTCCTGGTCGGAGCCATCCTGCGCGATTTTCGGGTAGGGTGGTACTTCATACTCTTCTTTGGAACTTTCCTGTTCTACATTGACCGCATGATCCCAAACATACCCGTACCTCTTGGGGTCCTGTATGACGCCGCGGTCGCGCTCGTTTTCGTAGCCGTATTCGTGACAGGAAAAGAACGGCGCGATTGGACGTTGTTCAAGAACCCGATCACAGCGATGTTCGTGGTAATTACAGTTTATCAGTTGCTCCAATTCTTCAACCCCAATGCAGTTGGACATCTTGGATGGCTGGTGTCGCTGCGCAACAACGTTTCATTTCTGATGTTCGTGGTAAGTTTTGCCGCGTTGTCGAACCTTCGACATGCGAAGCGTTTTACGACGGTATGGATCGTATTGTCGGCACTGATCGCTTTTTATGGTATCTGGCAGGAGTTCTTTGGACTGACAGGCTTTGAGCAAGCGTGGCTCAACAGTTCGGAAGAACGCGTGCGATTGTACCAGATATGGGGCAAACTGCGGAAGTTTTCCATACTCTCTGACCCCTCATCGTTCGGGCTCTACATGGCGTTCAGTTCACTGGCGTGTATGGTGCTTGCCATGGGTCCTTTCCGATGGCCATACCGTGTCGGCCTTGGCATGCTCAGCTTTGCCATGTTCTTGTCTATGTCCTATTCGGGCACGCGGACTGCTATCGCGATGATGGCAATCGGGATCACGTTCTTTATCCTCATGACGCTGCGGAACAAGAAGACGATCGTGGCTTCGATTGCATTGGTGCTGGTGGCTGGCGCAATCCTGGTTGGACCTTTTTATGGAGGCACGCTCAACCGGATCCGGTCGACGTTCAATCCCTCAAAAGACCCGTCGATGGCGGTGCGTGATGTGAAAAGGCTGAGGTTTCAGGAATATGTGCGGAGTCACCCGATAGGAGGCGGGCTTGGCACTACCGGTAAAAGCGGTGCTAAGTATAGCCCCGGCCATGAGTTGGCAGGAGGGTGGGACCCAGACAGCGGATACCTGTTTACAGCACTCGAAATGGGGTGGATAGGCCTGATAATTTTTCAGGTATTCTTTTTTATGGTGATGCTGAAAGGGATCAACAATTACTTTTCAATCAAAGACCCGTTATTGAAGACCCTTACCCTGACCTATCTCGTACCGTTTCTGGCATTGACAGTCGCGCACTTCACACAGGATGCGCTGTTCCAGAAACCGGTCAACTTGATTGTCATCGTCACGTATGCGTTGATGATCCGGTTGCCATCGTTTGAAAAGAAGTTGTTTTCTGTCGATATGGTTTGATATGTCGCAAGAAAAAATGTCGATCTACGGATTAGTTTCCGTGGATCTTTGCAAACAAGAATTCACGTCATGAGAAAGATTATCGTTCTAATGTTCGTCAGCACGGCGGCCTGGGCACAGAATGTAGACTATAACAAGATCATCCTGCCCGAGCACACCAAGAGCGCGGATTTCGGGGAAAAGCTGGTGCAACTCGCCTGGCGCAATCATCCGACGAACGAGCTCTATCGCCGGGAAGTGAACATTGCCAATTTCGATGTCAGAGCCAGCGGCGCCGACTGGTTGAATATCGTCCGGGTGACGGGAAACCTGAACGAGTTCACCCTCAATCCTGAATCGGACATCTTCGGTCGTGCCGCATTTTATCCGCGCTACAACGTTGGGGCCTCTATCTCTATCGGACAACTGCTCACGATCCCCTACAACACCAAGCGCAACAAGGAGCGTCTCATGATTGCTCAGGCCAACCTGAATGCCCAGAAGATTGCGATTCGAAACAGTGTGCTAAAGGCGTATAACGAATATTTGCTGCGTGAAGAGATCTACAAACTTCAGTCGCAGCTCCTGCTCGACAATGAAACGTCGCATAAGCTCATCGAGCAGCGTTTCAAGAACGGCGAGACCGACTTCGCCACGTACTCCGCGAGTTTGACCAGTTACAGCGAGCTATCGATTTCGACACTCGAAGCACAGAATAATTATAAAAATGCCAAACTGGATTTGGAGGCGTTGATTGGGGTTCGTCTCGAAGACGTGAGATAAAAGTCCATGGTCCATGGCAGGGTCGTGTTGCGAGGAGAGCGATTTACTGCGAGCTGTTGGGAACGTGTAAAAGTCCACGGTCCACGGTCCACAGTCCACGGCAGAGTCGCCTTGCGAGGAGCGTGATTGCTGCGAGGGAATGGGTTGTGGGGAAAGTCCATAGTCCATAGTCGACCTGTCCGCTGAAGTCTAGCGTTGGCTTTGAGCGAGGCCAACGAAGGCGGATGGTCCATGGCAGAGTAGAGTTGTGAGGAGGCTTATTGCTGCGAAGTAATTGCTGGTAGCGAAGTCCACGGTCGACGGTCGACAGTCCACGGCAGAGTCGCCTTGCGAGGAGCGTGATTGCTGCGAGGGAATGGGTTGTGGGGAAAGTCCATAGTCCATAGTCGACCTGTCCGCTGAAGTCTAGCGTTGGCTTTGAGCGAGGCCAACGAAGGCGGATGGTCCATGGCAGAGTAGAGTTGTGAGGAGGCTTATTGCTGCGAAGTAATTGC
>CAZLWX010000067.1:0-19658 GCA_964563295.1 uncultured Roseivirgaceae bacterium
CCAATCCCGATCATTTGCGCTTCCACACGCATTCGTCAGGTATTGGCGACCTTCGTTTGATCTCCTACTACAATGGCCTTCGCGATTACCACAATGGATCGCTTACGCTCGGGTTGGGAGTGAAACTTCCCACCGGCAAGAAAGACGTCACGGATTTTTTCCATCGCCCGGAAGGGTTGGAAGAGCGTTACGTTGATCAATCCATTCAACTTGGCGACGGTGGTCTTGGGCTGATTACTGAACTTGACTTTAACCACAAGATAAAAGGCAAGTTCAATGCATACGGCAACTTCATGTATATGTTTAATCCGCGAAATACAAACGGAGTTAAAAGAAGTGCTAACCTGACAGATAACATCCCGCTGTCGAACGAGTTTTCAGTCACCGATCAGTATTTAGTCAGGTTCGGTGCGCAGTTTGCAAGCAATGGAATTCAGGCTTCGCTCGGCTACAGAATGGAGTGCATTCCTTCAAAAGACCTGATTGGCGACAGTGATGGATTCCGGCGCCCGGGATACATCATTTCAGCCGAACCTTCTGTCTTCTACACAAAGAACAAGCATACGCTTGGAGTGAATCTGCCCATTGCCATTGTTCGCAACAGGACGCGTAGCCAGATTGACATTGCACGTGGCGTGAACCCAAATAACGGCGAACCATATCACGGCGATGCCGCCTTCGCGGACTGGTTGTTCTCGATGACCTATGCTTATAGGCTTTCCGGCCATTGATTCTCTGAGGATCAATCAAAAAAAGGAGGGTGTTGCCCTCCTTTTTTAATTTACGGAGTCCACGACTTCCGGGATCCTAAGGCTGACGAGCGTGCCCTTGCCGAGTTCAGATTCAATATTGATTGAGCCGTTCAATTTGTCCATCGTTTCCTTGACAATGTAAAGACCAAGACCCGAACCTGCACCGTCGTCAGTGCCGCGGTAAAACATCTGGAAGACGTTGTTGAGGTGCTCGCGCGCGATCCCTCGCCCATTATCTTCGATCTCCAGCCTGGCGCATTCATCTTCTACATCAACGTTAACGCGGATCAACGGGTCCCTTCCGTTCCGATAACGAATGCTATTAGAAATGATATTGTTAAGGATCACCTTCAGCCTCCATCGATCTGAATAGAATGGCTTGTCTTGTCTCACCGTAACAACTTTTTCAAGGGCTTTATCTGCAGCAGTTGCAAACTTGAGTTGGTTGAAGGTCTCCTCAATGATGGGCTTAAAGTAAATCTCTTCGCGTTTTACGTCGAGTCGCGCATTTCGGGATTGATCCAGTATTTCGCGTATGAAATGATCCTGTTGAAGGGCACTCTGATTGATCATGTCCAGGTAGACGTCCTTCATATTGAGGTCCTTGTCTTTCCTGGCGAGATTAATAAGCCCCAGAACCGACGCAATGGGCGCGCGTAGATCATGTGAAACGCTGTACACAAAATTGTCGAGTTCGGTGTTTCGCTTGCTCAATTCCTGGTTAGTGCGCTGGAGGTTGGCCTCCGTCGTCTTGCGGATATCGATCTCCTCATTGAGCGCCCGCGTCCGCTCAAGGACCTTATGCTCGAGGTTCTCATTAAAATGCAACAGCTGGCGTTGGGCCTCCATTCTTTCCGTTACTGTCGCCGATAAAACAATTGTTGATATGCTAAGTACAGCAAGGAATATCTGCAATAACAACATCGACCAGCTGGGTTGCGCTAACACAAACGGCCCGATGCCCTGGGTAGTGATGTAAGTTGACACCAGTGAAACCATCAATACCACCGCCATGGCGACCAGTAGCTCATAACGAAATGCCATCCACAGAAGAAGGGGTAATATGAGGAAAGGCAATGCCCGCACCAGCGTCTGATTTTGATAATCGACCTGGAGCATGCCGAAAAAAATAAGCGCAACGATCAGAAACACGCCTAATTCGACTCCTTTCTCACGCGTAAAGCGGAACTCTGAAAAGTAGCGATGAAGCGATAGGATAAAGGGCGCAAATAGCAGAACGCCTACTACGTTTCTCACCCCCCATGCCAGGGCGGTGCTCAGGAATCCCGCGGATGCGATAATGTCATGTGTTAAGAGGGTCAACGTCCCCAGCATTGACCCGGCGAAGCACATAAGCAGTGTGACAAAAAGAAACCGGAACGCGTTGCGTGTATTTCGAAATGGGTAATCGTCACGCACCCATGTTTTCAACAAGAAGTTTCCGGTCAGAGCCTCGATGGTTGTCGCTGCTGCAATGAGACTTGACATAGAGATCAGAACCTGTGGAGCAACCGTGGCGTTGTGCCAAAAGGCCATCAGGTTAGCGAGCAGCGAGCCGATCATGATACCTGGCCACGTTCGGCGACCAAGGAGGATCACAAGGGCAAAAGCTACTCCCGAGGGAGGCCAGATCGGCAGTCCCGTGTTGCTATCAAAAGCCAGAATATAGGCGAGATAAGCGGACCCGTAGAACAGAAACGCAACGGCAATAATCCGAAGGTCCAGCCCGTATCTAAGTGTCAGCTTATGGTAGAAACTTGTATTTAAGCCTCTCATTCTCAGTCTAATATTGACATTAGCCGGCGTCGATGCCAAGATTCTGCCATTGCTTGTGGATTTTGAAGCTATTGTGCAGGAAATGACGGTTAGACTGCCGGCGCTAGTGCCCCCGGCGAACATAAAAAGTCCATTATTTCGCATATCGGGACCGGAAATCTATATTCACAGCGGATTTGGTATCATGGACCTCACTATACTCTTTTCACCGGTTGACGAGCGCATTTATCAGGATATCGATTCACCAACAAGCTTCTTCAAGAGTATCCGCGTATTCGGTGATAAAATGCCGGAGCATACCGGAGCCCACATCGCCCTAATTGGAGTGGCCGAGGAGCGAGGCACCCTGGCAAATACTGGAACAGCCAACGGTCCGGATGAGATCCGGAAGAAACTGTATAACCTGCGACGTGGCAACGGGACGTATCGCATCGTAGACCTGGGAAACCTCAAACCGGGCCACGACCTGGAGGAAACGTATACCAGGATCAGCGAGGTTTGCCGAATGCTGCTGGAAAAAAACGTTCTTCCGATCATTATTGGCGGCTCGCAGGATCTTGACTACGGCCAGTACACCGCTTACGAGACCCTCGACAAACTGGTCAGTTTCCTCAACGTAGATGCTGTTCTAGACCTGGAAGACAAGGGCCAATTCGGCGCAAGCCGTCAGCACATCAACCGGATCCTGCTGCATGAACCCAACTACCTTTTTGGCTACACTCATCTCGCGTATCAGAGTTATCTGATCGACCCCCTTTCGGTATCGATCCTGGAAAAATTGTATTTCGAAGCCTTTCGCGTCGGGCAACTGCGCACCAATATGCAGGAGGTAGAGCCCGTCGTGAGAAATGCCGATCTGCTCTCGTTTGATTTGACTTCTATCCGTTCCTCCGATGCGCCCGGTAATGCCAACGCACAACCTTTTGGGCTCACCGGCGAGGAGGCGTGCCAAATCTGCTGGTACGCCGGACTTAATGAAAAGCTCAGTTCGATAGGCTTTTACGAATACAACCCCTCCTTTGACGATGTTCATCGCAAGACGGCGTCGGTAATAGCGACCATGATCTGGTATTTTGTAGAAGGATATTATGGCAGGAAGAATGAACTCAACTTTCGAAGCAACGATTTCCTGAAGTACACGGTCTCGATGCCTGCCGAACCGGAGACTCTACAGTTTTACAAGAGCAAACTCAGTGAGAAGTGGTGGATGGAGGTACCTTATCCAGGGGGCCGGGAAAAATATTCCAGAAACAGCATTGTCCCTTGCAGCTACGCCGACTATCAGACTGCGGTTAAAGGGGAGGTTCCCGAGCGTTATATCAGCACGCTCGCCAAACTAATTTAGAATTAATGCTTAATGGGTTTGCACGCGCCAGCGCTATAGAACATTATTCAGCTGTTCTTTGATCTTCTCCAACTCCTCTTTCATCAACACGACGTGCTTTTGCATTTCAGCGTCGTTCGACTTGGATCCAATGGTGTTGATCTCGCGGCCAAGTTCCTGCGAAATGAAGCCGAGTTTCTTTCCGTTTGATTGTGGTTCGCCGAGGGCTTTGACAAAATAGTCAACGTGTGATTTCAGCCGGACCTTCTCCTCGTTGATATCAAGCTTTTCGATATAAAAAATAATTTCCTGTTCGAGGCGGTTTGTGTCGAATCCTTCATCTCCAAAAAAAGCATAGACATTGGCATGAAGGCGTTCACGGATCTTCTCTACCCGGCGCGGATCAAGTTCCTTGATCTTTTCCAGGTGCAGTTCGATCGTTTCGCAGCATTTCTTCATTTGACTTTCGAGGGCCTTACCTTCGTTAATACGGAAATTGTCGCACTGAGTCAGCACGTCCCGGAGAAGTTCCCTCGCGCGCTGCCATGTCTGATCGTTAACGTCTTCTTTCAACTGCGCCTGTATTACATCCGGGGCGTTAAGGGCCAGACTGAAGAGTTCGTCGTAAGGAGCCATGACCCGGTCGGCAAGCTTTTTCAACTCGGAATAGTAAGCAACAAAGAGCGTCTCGTTGTATTGTTGCCTCGGCTTGGCTTCGGCTTGCCTGTTAAATTCGATAGACACGGATATTTTTCCCCTTTCTAGTCTTTCGCTGATGAGGTTACGGACTTCCATCTCGCGATCAGAAAACGCTTTAGGCAGCCGGAGGTTAATGTCCAGGAATTTTGAATTGAGGCTCTTTACTTCGGCATACAGCTGGGTTTGACCGTCATCGTAAGAAGCCTGGCCGAAGCCCGTCATTGATTTGATCATTCAATAAAGATTTATGCTCATGGCATACTGCACAATCAAAAGTCGAAGCCGAGGGTAAGGAAGCCGCGAGGATTGCCAACCCTATAATTCTCAACTGGCCAGGCGAGGTCAAACTTGAGGTAGTAGCTGAAAACCACAGTGCGCACGCCGAGTCCATAGCTGTACAACCACGGATTGAGATAGTTCTTGATTTGTGCTTCGAACGGACCTCCCTTGACGACCTTGTAGCTGACACTCGTTCCCGAGGAGGAAAATGGCGATACCCCCGACCAACTTGTCCCGATGTCATAAAATGCAATGAACTGCAGGTTGCGGAAGAAGTTTGAAGCAACGGGTCCATTCGTTAACGCGCGAACGAGGGGTACCCGGAATTCGGCATTCAAAAGCATCACATTATGACCGAACAATGTCGCATAGTCAAAGCCGCGAAGGTTCGTGGCATATTCGACAAATAACAGATCCTGATCTTCGCCGGTCCTCCCAAGAGGATTCTCCTGCCCTTCACCTGTGACGCCGTCGACGATGGTTCGATTAAAAAGCCAGTTCTCCATTCCGCCAAGCATAAAGTATTTAGGCGAGGAACCGAAAAACATTCCACCGAATCCGCGCACCGCAAAGACAATCTCCTTATAAATTTTCTGATAGTGACGGATATCCGCGGAGATACGGCTAAAGCCCAGGTCCTTGTTGTTTATCCCGCTGTGGTGCATAAAGCTCACCTTGCCACGCGTACCTTCCATAAGGTTCATACCCGTGGCTACCGAGTTATCATAAATGATTTCGGACTTGATCCCGGTGTAGTAATTATAATGGATCGTAGCCGATGGTATCCGGCTCCTATACGGTAACTCACCCAGGTCTACAGAACTGGTGACCGTCATAAAAGGCTTCAGTGTCAGTCTCATCCGATCGGTGAACGGCACGGATGCGCCGACCTCGACGCGATGAAGGGTGTACTTGACCAACTTGTCGAACGCCTCCCACCGGATCGCCTTTCTGTCAAAGCGCGCGCTGAAATCGATGAATTGAGGAAGGTATTCGAACTCACCAAAAACATCGCCCTGGTTCAGGTTCTGCACGGATGCCATTATCCCGCCATGGAACCGGTAGTTTTCCAGCATATCATTCATCTGCGTTTCCAGGAACCCGCCCAGTCCGCGCATGGGATCAATTACGAGAGACGCCACAAGGTTATCGGCGCTGAATTTTTCCTCATAGGGAAAAGGGCCCGTGATGCGGCTCCTTTCCCGGGCTTTCATATACCGGGTCAGGAACGATTCCGCAGGTGGATTCTGAGTCTCCGGCTCATCTTCAAACTTGTAGTCATTCGTGCGGACCACCTCTCGTTCGGGAGCATCGATCTGGTAATCATCCGTGTTGACCGTATCATTCGCTCTCCTGGTTGTATCGGCCGGTTGTTGAACGAGCGAGTCGGGCACCACAACGGTGTCACTCACGGTTTGGGTTTCCCTCAGCCGCTGATTGAGCAGATCTTTGATGCTCATATTCCGGCTTTCCTCCTGCTTTCTCCTTTCGCGAACCACCCTGGCCTGCTGAAGCTCTTTTCTCCGTGTTGCTGGCGTGAATATCTGCCGGTCGAGATTGAAATGATCGTCGACGAAAATGCTTTGCTTCATTTTGCGGCTGGCAACAAAGGCAAGCTTGTTCTGCGCAAAGTTCAGGTCGTATTCCTTGATGCTCGACGCATAGTTGGTCACCTGCGTGTAAATGCCGGTAGGCCGGTTGTATCGAAACAGGTTTACAATCCCCCGTTGATCGCTGAGGTAATAGAAATTATTGTCATCCATTGCCAGCGGCGCGAAATCCTTGCTCAGCGTATTCGTGATCCGCTTCAATACGATGCGGGTAGTGTCGAGGTCGTAAACAAATAGGTTGTAGTTATTAGGAAGCTCATTGTACTGGTGCTGGGTGTTGAGTTTGAGTGTATCAGACACCCTGTTTGAGCTGAACACGATCCGGTTCGAGCCTGGAATAAAGCTTGGATCGAGGTCGTCGTAAAGGTCATTGGTCAGCCTCCTTACCCTGTCACGGCGAGAACTGACCAGGAATAGGTCGTTTCTGCCTTCAAAGTCGGCGCTGAGGATGGCCAACCTGCCATTGCCTGAAAAATTGATACTTCTGACGTTACTGAAGCGGTCGAGTTCACGGGGCAGTTTGGTTCGCGTGCTCAGGTCATAAAGCCAGAAAACATACTGTCCGTTTTTCAATCCAATAACGCCAAGCGTGTTCACGTCAGCCCAGCTGATTAACGGCGACCGATAGTCAACCCGCTGGTTGATGACTTTGCTTCCGCCGGAAATGATTGTGCGTTCGCGCCCGTTCTCCAATGACCTCACGCGAACGATGTAACGTCCCCGATCGTTCTCGGCATACGCCAGGTAACGGCCGTCAGGGCTGATCTTCACCGTAGTGAAAACCGTGGTTCGATTGTGATTGTTGGATAGAAGAAGGGAATCCTGCGGGATGACATACGACTGGCTCACCTTGGCCTCCATATCTCCATAGTACTTCTTCCACTCGTTCATCAATTGCCTGAATGGAACGCCGAGTGTGATCAACACACTTTTTTCCTCGTTGCGGGTAATGCGTGTGTAGTTGAGAATATTTCCAACACTGCTCTTACCATACTTCTCGGCGATGAAGTTCCAGACTGATTGACCCGCGAGCGCTGCATCTTTGCCGGCAAGCCGCGTAATCTTTTTCGATTTCCTCGTCCGCATCAGCTGACGAATATAGTCGTCCATCTCGGCGCTCCAGCCTTTGGCCACGTACAGGGAGGCCCCATCGACGAACCATTCAGGCAGGTTCATTAATATGGAACTTTGAAATATGTCCTTCAGGCTGCCACCGAACATCATTTCATTCACCATCAACTCCGAGATCTTGAACAACAATTCCTCCTTAAATGCCTCGGCTGTTCCCTGGTTGGCGACTTCGACGTACGGTTTTATGAACTCGGTCTCGCCGTTCACGGTGAACAGCGTGCGATTCAGCCCCACGTTGCTCTGACGCAGATCCGATAGCGAGTTGTACAGGAAGACCTTGGTTTTGAAATAAGGCGGGTAGCCGATCAGGTCCGTAATGCGGTCGAATTCGGCTTCGAGGAATTCAAGAGCGTTTTGCGCCACCGCCTTTCTGGCATCGTAATAATAGACGTCGAAATTGTCCCCGCTGAGATACTGCCAGTTAAATTGCCTGTACTGGATGCGATTCTTGCCGAAAGCTTCCTGGGTATATTGAGCCCTGGCACCACCCGTAGCAACGATCAGCACAACCACCGCGGCAATTATTCCTCTTCTCAAAACCATATGCTTTATTGGGGAATTCAATATAATCAATAATATCGAGTTACATCCACCTCTTTTAACAGGGGTTCACTTTGCTCCAACCAGCGGTACAATAGTGCTGAAAAATACGGTGCCAGACTGACTCCTTTGGTGCCTAAACCGTTAAAAATTATAAGTCGTTCGTGGACCGGGTGACAACCCAGCACGGGACGCCTGTCTTTGGATGCGGGCCGAACCCCCCAATCCTCTCCAACGACATCGTAGTCGCCGCGATAGAGCGCCTTCAATCGCGATTCCATTTCGCTCCGGCCCTCAGGAGTTATGCCAGCAGAAGCATCGTTTACCCGGTACGTGGAGCCCACCCGGAACCTTCCTCGCTCGCGCCCCGGAACCATGTAAACGCCGCGATTCATGATTACGTCTGTCTGCCAATCGGTTTTAATATCAATAACCTCGCCTTTTAGTGGCCTGATAATATCGCGAAACCATTTGTTGTTCAACGCCTGATAGCCCTGGCAGAAGATTACCTTTTGAGCCCGGTAGCCGCCGTATTCCACTCCCGATGAATGGATGACCAGCTTATCCTGATCAAAGTGACCATCGTGAAAGATCCCAGAGGCCGTAATGTACATGCGCACCGCTTCCGTGTACTTCACCGTGTCAACCATGCCGGCCTGGCCTATGAGCATTCCCCCAAACGGATCGTTGAGTCGCTCCCCGAAACGATCGCTGGTGCTGATCGCTACAATGAAAGGAGAGTTTGCATTCTTTGCCATGCACTGATTCTGCTCAAGAGCGGAACCGAACGGCCTGTAGATTGCCCTCGGATAGAAGAATTTCGAGGAAGTCAACTTTTCAACGTCGCGGTAGAAGTTGTGGAGGTAGGGAAAAATGGACTCCGCCATCCATGAGCTTACAAAATTCCGGCTAGTGACAGGGTTAAACAAGCCCGCCGCCACACGTGAACAATGGTTCTCAGCAGGTCTGTCGATGACAAGAATTTTTCGGTCGCTTCTCAACAGTTGAACGGCGATCGCAGAGCCGGCCAGTCCCTGGCCAACGACAATATAGTCGAGCTCCACCTGTGGATTCATGTCCAAAAATGGACTAAATAATTGGGCTGAAGCAAAAAAGCCACCTATTTTTGATGCTGTTACAGGCACATGATGACCGTCCGATCATTTGTATTCAATCCCTTCCAGGAAAACACCTACATCTTGTTTGATGAAACACGCGAATGCGTAGTCATCGACCCAGGTTGTTTTGAAGAGAGTGAAAAAAAGGAGCTGTCGGACTTTATCGAATCGCAAAAACTTAAAGTTCAACTGTTGCTGAATACACATTGCCATGTTGATCACGTCCTCGGAAACTATTTCATCAAGGAAAAGTATAAAGTGAACCTCCTCATCCACGAGAGCGAAGTGGCAATTCTGAAAGCCGTGTCGGCATATGCGCCCAGCTACGGATTATTCAACTATGATGAAGCTACCGCCGATGGCTACCTTCAGGAAGGCGATACGATTCGATTCGGCAACCAGATACTCGACGTGATCGCGGCACCGGGTCACTCACCTGGACATGTCGTGTTCTACCATGATAATGAAAAGATTCTCATCGGAGGGGACGTGCTTTTCTACAACAGTATCGGGCGTACCGATCTTCCGGGCGGAAACCACGAAGAATTGATCAAGAGTATTCACCAGAAGATCTTTACACTTCCCGACAAGGTGAAAGTCTTTCCGGGACATGGTCCCGAAACCACCATCGGTTTTGAAAAGCGCACGAATCCATTTTGCGCGCTGACCGATGTAAACTCCTAGGGTATCATTGCATTTGGCGAGGGCTGGTATGAAAAAACATATTCCTAACTTCTTGACGTGCTGTAATCTCTTGTGCGGCTGTTTAGGAATCGTATTCCTGCTGGAGAACCGTGGTGTACCGGCGGCTTATTTTGTTTGGGCTGCCTGCATCTTTGATTTCCTGGATGGTTTTGCCGCCCGCCTCCTTAAGGTTGCCTCTCCCATTGGAAAAGAACTCGATTCACTTGCTGACGTAGTGAGCTTCGGGGTGCTGCCGGGCCTGGTCATGTATACCCTGATCGCGGAAGCGACGCCCTCGCCGATTCTACCGTTCCTGGCATTCTCGATAGCCGTGTTTTCGGCCATTCGACTTGCCATTTTTAATATTGATGAGTCGCAACGCGACTCCTTCCGGGGGTTGAATACGCCTGCCAACACCTTGTTCATTACTTCGCTACCTCTAATAGAAGGCAGCGTTGGCCCATGGCTTTACGAGCCAGTACCCCTGGCACTGATCACAATAATCTTCTCGCTCCTACTCGTTTCCCCCCTTGACTTCTTTGCACTGAAATTCAAGAATTATACATGGACTGATAACCGTGTGCGATTCACCTTCCTTGCACTGGCGGTATTATTGGTGGTCGTATTTCGAGTCGCGGCCATTCCGCTGATCATAATAATGTATATCCTTTTGTCGTTACTGGTTATGGCATTTTCACGCCCTACTACCACCTGAACCTTGAGCCCGCGCGGATACATAACGGTCATGCTTCTCTTCATCGGCGGAAGCCATTCCGCTCTGGCCCAAATTGCCGATCTGTCAAAAGGCGAATGGTTCAAGTTAAAGGTAGAACAGGCCGGTATCTATCGGATCGACTACTCGTTCCTGCGCCAACTGGGAATCGACCCTTCCAGGATCAATCCGTCGCATATCCGGATTTTCGGCAATGAGGGAGGAATGCTGCCTCAGCGAATAGACGCCGCCAGGCCGCCAGGATTGATGGAAAACGCCATTTTCGTCAGCGGTCAGGCTGACGGGAAATTTGATTCCGGCGACTTTATTCTTTTCTATGCAGAAGGACCCGACCGGGCAGACTACGTGACAAGCCTCGGGTTGTTTGGCTATGAAAGCAATCTTTATTCAGACGCGAACTATTACTTTCTAACCGTCGGCGATATTGACGGAAAGCGCATAGGAACCTCGGCGAATGATGGCGATGGCATTCCCGTCACGGACTTTGATGATTTCTTCTATCATGAAGTCGATGAGTACAACGATCAGCACTCTGGCCGCGAATGGTACGGCGAGCGGTTCGGCGTAAGCACCGATGTGCACACCATCAGCTTTCAGGCAGAGAGTATCAGTGCGAGCTCTCCCGTGCGCATAGTCTCCGATGTGCTGGGTCAGTCGCATTCCGCCTCATCCATGAGCCTCACGCTCAACGGTATCGCTATTGGAGTGCAAGACCTGGTGCAAATTCCGAATTCCCGTTATGGCGTGAAGGGAATTCACCGGCGTGATACTTTTGATATCGATCCTTCTGCGGCGGGAATGCCTGCACGAAGCACTCATGAGGTGACTTTCCAGTTCCACAAAGGGACGGGCTTTTCGCAGGCGTTGCTCGATTTTCTCCTTGTTTGCTTCAAACGCGATCTGAAGCTCTACGGCAATCAGACCATATTTTTGTCGGCGGGCTCGCTGGAAAATCCGGTATCGAAATTCCTCGTAAAGGGCGTGTCCAACGACGCTCAGATCTGGGATATCACCGATCCGTATAACGTGCTCGCCCAACAGTTCACGCTTGAAAATGGAACTGCCCAATTCGCGACTCCGACGGAAACGCTCAGGAAATTTGTCGTGTTCAAGGCAAATGCTCCAGCCCCCACGATCGTCGGCAGGATAGAACGCCAAAACATTCGTGGGTTTGCGTCGCCTGACATGATTATTGTAACGCATCCGTCGTTCCTGAATGAAGCCAACAGGTTAGCCGCGCACAGGGAATCAACAAACGGCCTGAATGTACAGGTTGTCACGCCCGAAGAAATATACAATGATTTCTCCAGCGGCCGGCAGGATGTCTCAGCCATACGGGATTTCGTCCGCCATCAATTCGGCAGCCAACCATCGTCGCCCAGATTTCTTTTGCTGTTCGGCAAGACGTCGTACGACTACAAAGATCGCCTCACAGGCAACACGAACTTCGTCATCACATACGAGTCCCGCAATTCGCTTCATCCATTGCAGACGTATTCTTCCGACGACTATTTCGGCTTCCTCGAGGACGGCGAAGGGGATTGGAATGAAGGAAGCACGCCGACCAATCACACACTCGACATCGGCGTCGGCAGACTGCCGGTCACCACCGCCGAAGAAGCGCGAAATGTTGTCGACAAAATAATCGAATACGAACAGAACCCGAGTTCACTCGGCTATTGGAGGAAGCGCGCAATTTTTGTGGCCGACGATGGCAATAATGAGGATGGCTTTGATGACATTCACCAGTCCCAGGCCGATCAGCTGGCCACGTTTGTCGAAGAGACGTCATCGGGCATCGAAGCCAAAAAGCTGTTCATGGGAACCTATGAAAAAACGATCAAGCCTAACGGCGAATCAATCCCGGCATTCACTGACGACATCTTGAGGGCATTCGATCGTGGGGCTCTTATCATCAACTACACGGGCCATGGCTCGGAAGTACAGTGGGCGGACGAAAATGTCTTTAACACCGCAATCATCGGAGAACTGGACAATGAGTTGTATCCATTCCTGATCACAGCCACCTGCGAGTTCGGCCGTCACGATGACCCGTCGAGGATCTCAGGTGCCGAGCGAATTGTCAAAGCAAAGAGTAGCGGCGTTGTGGGGATGGTGACGACCGCCCGTGACGTAAGCGCCGTTCCCAATTTTAACCTCAACATTGCGTTCTACGAGGCGCTCTTCGAAAGGGCCGGCAATTTTTTTCGACCCCTTGGTGAAGTATTCAGGCAAACCAAGAACAACAGTACGAGTGGCGTATCAAACCGGAATTTCTCGCTGTTAGCCGATCCCTCGATGACCCTCGCCCTTCCGCCACATGTCGTGGCTGTTACTGAGTTGAAGACGATCGCGGGTTCCGACACACTCAAAGCGCTCTCGACCGTCAAAGTACGCGGAGAAATTCGCACCTTCTCCGGAGAAAAACTTGAGACGTTTAACGGGACACTCGCCGCCACTTTGTACGACAAGCGCGCGGAACGCGTCACCATAGGACGGAATGATCCGGCTTTCGAGTTCGAAGAGTGGAAAAATGCGCTCTTTCGCGGGCAGGCTTCAGTGAAGGATGGCGAGTTCGAAATGACGTTTATGTTGCCCAGGAACATCGCCTACACTGTTGCAACTGGAAAGCTAAGCTTGTACGCCGCGGACGCCGCGAATTTCACAGATGCCAGTGGAATGATCATGGGGTTTACGGTCGGCGGCACCGAAGCGGACGTCGCTCCAGAAAGTGAACCTCCCGTTATCAGCCTGTACATCGGCGACACCACGTTCGTCAACGGAGGCATTACCAACCCTGACACCTACCTGGTCGCGCGTCTGGACGACAACACTGGAATCAATATATCCAATTACGGAATTGGCAACAGCATCATCGCGGAGCTCGACGGCGGTGAAATGACTTTCATGCTGAATGACTACTTCATCGCCGATGTCGACGACTACACGGGAGGATGGATCCGTTTTCCGCTGAATGATTTGCCTCCCGGCAGGCACGCTGTTACGCTCACCGCCTGGGATCTTCACAACAACTCATCAAAAGCCACCGTCGATTTTATCGTTACCGATGGCGAGCAATTGGTCATCGAAGCATTCGGCAACTATCCGAATCCTTTCCAGGACCGGACGTCCCTGTTTTTCACGCATAACAGGTCAGGCGACGATCTGCAGGGTACCCTTTCTATCCAAAACACAGCTGGCAGTATCATTGGGAGCATCGATTTTACGGTGACAAACAGTCCTTATCAGGTCGATTTGATGGAACTCGACGCGGCCGGTGTTTTTGGGAAAAAACTGCCTGGAGGGCTATACTTGGCCCGCCTGATTGTTCGTTCATTAACGAATGGCTCTAAATATGAGCAGGTTACAAAACTTATTGTGTTGAATTAACTATCTTTAACCCCTTGAAAATTGAATTAATGAAGATCAGAGCGGCTCTCCTTCTCGTCTTAATTGCAGTAGGTTTTGGATACTCACAACCCAATCCGACACCCGGAACATTGATAGGTGCATCTAAGGCAATCACTACGGCAGTGCCCTTTTTGGGTATCACACCAGATGCCAGGCATGCCGCATTGGGCGATGCTGGCGTTGCTACCACTCCTGATGCCAATGCCGCTTATTGGAATGCCGGAAAGCTTGTCTTCATCGGCAGCGATATGAAATACGGAGGCAGTTTCTCCTATACGCCTTGGCTGGGAAAGATCGTTAATGATATGTGGATCTCATCCCTTTCCGGATTTTATCAGATCGACAATGAGCAGGCTGTCGCGGCATCCTTCAAGTATTTTGACCTTGGCGAGATCAGTTTCCGAAACGAAAGCAATCAGCCGTTGGGCGATTTCAATCCCAAAGAAGCAGCATTCGATATAACCTATTCGCGGAAGCTGTCAGAGGCTTTGGCGATTGGAGTCACGGCTCGCTACATTTTTTCGAATCTGACTGGAGCCTTTAGTGGTGCCGATGCACAAGCCGGCAACAGCGTGGCGACCGACATTGGAGTCTATTACGTAAAACCATTGCAAAGCGCGAAGAATTCAACGCTGTCGCTGGGTGCCCAGATATCAAACATTGGCGCCAAACTTTCTTACACCGACAACAACAACAAGGACTTTCTTCCTACCAATCTTCGGATCGGGGGAGCTTTCAAGACCGAAGTCGATCAATACAATTCGTTCACGTTCGTCCTGGACTTCAACAAGCTGATGGTTCCATCTGTCGATCAAGGGCAATCGCTGCTGAGCGGGATGTTCGGCTCATTCACTGACGCAGGGGGCGGGGGATCCGAGGAACTTCGCGAAATCATGACGTCGGCCGGCGTTGAGTATTGGTATCGCGATACATTTGCGGCGCGCCTCGGCTATTTTCTGGAAGCCAAAGACAAGGGTGATCGTGAGTATGCGACCGCCGGGCTTGGCATTCGCCGCGACCGGTTTGGACTTGATGTAGCCTACATTGTTCCGACCAATCAACGGGAGCATCCGCTAGCCGAAACGATTCGTTTCACAATTCTTATGCAAATCGCTTCAAGTCGACTCGACGACGAATCTGTTACCGATTGACCTTGATGCTCGACAGAACCGTCCAGCCGCCCTTCGTCGCCAGCAGTACATTCAATCTCCTTGAGCCCGAAAAAAGAATTCTGCCCAACGGCATCCCTGTCTATTTTGTGCGCGGCGGAAAACAGGAAGTACTCAAGATCGAATTGCTATTTAACGCCGGAAGATGGGTGGAAAAGAAATGGGGTGCCGGCTATTTCACCGGCAACTTGCTGACGAAAGGAACCCGTTACAAGAGTAGTTTCCAGATTGCTCAATTGTTCGATCGCTATGGTGCGCACGTCGAAATTCAGGCCGGACTGGATGTGCTCTCGGTCTCCCTCTACGCATTGACCAGGCATCTGCAACCTGTATTACTCTTGCTGCGCGAAGTTCTGCAGGAACCGATATTTCCCCGAAAGGAACTGGATCAGTCCAAGTCGATATACCTGCAGAACCTGAAAGTTAATCAGGAGAAGACCAGTTTTCTTGCGTCCAAGCAATTCAGGCGAAGTCTGTTTGGCGAAAATCATCCGTATGGAAAGGAATTGGACGAACGCGATGTGAACGCTGTCGACCAACAAAGCCTTTTTGACCACTTCGACAAATTCCTTCACGATTTTGCAGTATTCGTTGCGGGCTACGTCGACGAACAAAGTTCTAACTTGATCGAGGACGTTTTTGCGGGATGGAACGTCAAGGCATCCAAAGAAGCAGCCTGGCCATATCCTGATGTCCAACCCACGAAGCAGCTGATAGAAAAAGAGAATAGCGTTCAATCATCTATCCGCATGGGAAAACGCTCGATTCTCCGAAACGATCCCGACTACTTCCGGGCGATTCTGGCGGCCCATATCCTGGGAGGCTATTTTGGATCGCGGCTGATGAAAAACATTCGCGAGGAGAAAGGTTTGACGTATGGAGTCTATGCAACCTTGCACGCGCTGCGACACGGAAGCTACCTCGTCATCGGGGCCGATGTGAACAAGGAGAATGTCGCCCTCACCTTCGCTGAAATCCGGTCTGAACTGAGACGATTACGCACTGAAGAGATTTCCACGGATGAACTCGAGACAGCACGAAATCATTTCATCGGAAGTCTACAGACCGAAATCACCACGTCATTTGCACACGCTGAAAAACTCAAGACCATCTACCTGTACAGCCTCCCTTCGACATACTACCACGATATGATATCACATGTACAGCGGGCATTGCCGGTTGATATCGCCGAAGTTTGTTCCAGGCATTTCCATGAAGACGACTTCTTTGATATTGCCGTGGGTTGATTAACGTCTTTCAAACAACTTCCAGTACTCGATTTCTGGCAACAGCGACCGTAACGGCAGGGCATACTTTTGTTACCCTTCTGGTCGATTGCAGCCTACCGCGTATGAAACAACCATCAATCGAGCAAACCCTTGCGAGCTTTTTTACTGTCGCTCCCGGCGTGTGGGGCAGAAAAGACACTTTTGTCAACTACTACATGATTGAAGATACAACGTCAGGGGCGTGGGCGTTGGTCGACTCCGGACTTAAATGGTCTGCACCTACGATTCGAAATATGGCCAAAGAAATCTTTGGCGCGGGCAACAGGCCATCTGCGATAATCTTAACGCACGGTCACTTCGATCACGTTGGAGCGCTGATTCAACTGGCCCGCGACTGGGCCGTTCCTGTCTACGCTCACGTCCTGGAGATGCCTTACCTGACTGGCAAGTCGTCGTATCCGCCGCCAGACCCGTCGGTGGGAGGCGGCATGATGTCACTGCTGTCATTCCTTTATCCGACCGGCCCGATCGATGGCCTGGAATATGTTCAGCGATTGCCCGATGACAATAGTATCCCTGGGTTTCCGGAGTGGAAGTACGTTCACACCCCGGGTCACACACCGGGTCACATCAGTTTATTTCGCGAACGCGACAAGGTCCTTATTGCGGGCGATGCTTTCGTCACCACAAAAGCCGAATCCGCAGTCTCCGCGTTCACTCACCTGCCCGAGATCTCGGGGCCTCCGAAATACTTTACCTGCAACTGGGCTTCGGCGAAGCTTTCGGTGATCAAGTTGGCGGCACTCGATCCGGAGGTTGTGGCTACCGGGCATGGGAAGCCGATGCAGGGCGAAGAAATGAGGATGGAGTTAAACAACTTGTCAAGGCATTTTGACCAGCTTGCCATTCCTGCGCAGGGTCGTTATGTCAATGAACCCGCCCTCGCGAATGAGAATGGAGTTGTTTACCTGCCTCCACCAACGGAGGCCGTTCCTTCGCTGGTGAAAGGGCTCGGCATTGCCCTCGGTTTGATTTCGATAGGGTTATTGGTTTTAAACCAGGTTCGAAGGATGCGCGCGCCGCAACCTGCCCTCCCCGGTATCATACACCTCAATTAAATAAAAAGTAATTCAGGTGAGAGGTGCGGAGTCCTGTCTTCCGGCTGCATTTCTATTGCTCGCGATTAAAGTCCCCTTCGTTAAAGCCGTTGTCCATGTCACCGTTGCGGTCGCCATCGTCATTGCGGTCTCCTGTGCGATCTCGCCGTTCCTTGAGTTGGTTCAGCCGGTACGTGAAGGTGATTCGGAATGAACGCGGTCTCCATTGCGACACGGTCTCTTCGTAATAATCGTCGATTTCAGTAATTGACCTGCGCTTGCGACTATTCAGGATATCGCGGACACTGGCTGCCACTGTCGCTTTTCCCTTGAGCACGTCCTTTGCAACGGCGAAGTCAAGCGAATAGCTTGACCGTTGCCTTCCCTGTGTACTTGCACGCGGCGCGCGGTAATTGAATGATGTCTGAATGTTGAAGTCGTCGAAAAAGGTCATTTTAGAAGTTGTCCGTGTACTGAACGAATGGGCATCGGCATACAAATTCTCGTCGTTATAACGGCCTTCGGTTATCGCGCGATAGAAATTCGCGCTTGAGTTAAATTGCCACCAGTGCTTTACATTCAGCGACAAATTGAATTCGAGACCATAGGCGTTTTGCGTTGCCAGGTTGACCGGGAACACGCGTGTTTTGCCGTCATCACCAACTTCCACAATTCGCTGGATTACGCCCTGACGATAACGGTAATAAGCGCTTGACAATATCGATCCATACTCCCAATTCACCAGGTAGCCCGTTTCGAACGCATGCGTATACTCCGGGTTGAGGTTCGGGTTGCCCATAAAAAAGTTTCGGGAATCGCTAAAGTTGGAGAATGGTAGCAGTTCTCTGAATCGTGGGCGGTTTATACGCTTGCTGTAGCTCAACTGCAGTGTCTTGTTTTTGCTCAGCTCGTATCCCAGGTTGATACTTGGAAACAGATTGAAATATTTTCGCGGATTAACCTCATTGGAAACGATGAGCTCCGTGGTAATGTCGGAAAATTCGCCGCGAAGGCCAGCCTGCACAGACACATGCCCGAACTTGTTACCTGCCATGACATAAGCAGCGTGTATCCTTTCGGTGTAGATCATATTATTGTTAAAGGCAGGGAAAGCCACCCATTCTCCTTCGCTTTCCTGTTGCTCCAGTGAATAATCATTCTGAACAACACGGGTGGTGCTCCGGAAGCCCGCTTCAGCCTTTCCATCTTTAGAGAACGGGTGAACGTAGTCGGATTGTAGAAACCAGTTTCGCTCGCGGGAGATATTGGCGCCGCGCTGAATAATCGACGAGCCTTCCGAACTTTCTGTGTAATCCGATGTCTCTCCATCCAGGCTGGTGATGTACTGGAAGTCCGCGGTGAGTGTATGGTCCTTGCTGGAAAACTCCCGACGAAACCCGATGGCCGTTTCCAAATTCTTTTCATCCTCAACTTCCCGATCGGTCCGAACAGTACTTCGGCTCAATACATCACTATAGTAGTCGCCATAGGTGAGCGTAGACTTATTCAGACCGTCGTCAAAGTTGTACATGACAGACCCTGTGAGGGATGTCTTATCATTGAAATAATAATCGATGCCGCCGCGGATATTTTGTCCTACCTCGCTGTTGTTTCGATCACTATACCTTGTAGAAACCGTGTCCGGATGAAAGCGTTGATACGACCGCGTGTACCCTGGACTGCTGCGATAATCAGCGCCGTAGCTCGAAAAAATGTTCACTTTATTCGAACGATAGTTGAGAGAATAAGACCCCCCAAGAAACTGGGGATGTCCAGCCATCGCGGTGAAGGTGCCATTAAGACCTTGATTCTGCTCTTTCTTCAGGATGATATTGATGATGCCCACTTCGCCCTGCGCGTCGTACCGGGAAGACGGATTGGTTATGACTTCGACCCGCTCCACCAACGTGCTTTGCAGCTGGCGCAAAGCATCCGGATCGCGCATGGTAAGACCAGAAGGTTTTCCATTGATCAGGATGCGCACATTTTCACTTCCGCGCAGACTAACCGTGCCGTCCACATCGACGCTCACCGACGGGATGTTGTCGAGAATATCGGCGGCGCTGCCTCCGATATTTGCCATATCCTTGCCGACATTGAAGACCC
>CAZLWX010000068.1:0-19616 GCA_964563295.1 uncultured Roseivirgaceae bacterium
GACTATGGACTATGGACTATCGACTATGGACTATGGACTATGGACTATCGACTATGGACTAACCCCAGCCCTCACTCCCGGTAATAATCAGTCTCGACCATGCAACCGCCCCACCTGCAACTTGTAACCTGCAACCTGTCACATATTCCTCCGATACTGCCCTCCAACCTCAAACAACGCGTTCGTGATTTGCCCAAGCGAGCAGACCTTCGTGGCTTCCATGAGTTCGTCGAAAATGTTCTTGTTTCGGATGGCAGCCTGTTGAACTCGTTCGAGCATGGTGGCGGCACGACCCGCCTGGAATGAGTGCAACTGACGAAGCATCTTGATCTGATATTCCTTTTCTTCTGTTGTTGCGCGGATGACTTCCTGCGGGATGATGGTTGGCGATCCCTTTGAGCTAAGAAAGGTGTTGACGCCGATGATCGGGTATTCGCCTGTGTGTTTCAGCGTCTCGTAGTAAAGGCTTTCTTCCTGGATCTTTCCTCGCTGGTACATCGTTTCCATGGCACCCAGGACACCACCGCGTTCGGTGATGCGGTCGAATTCTATTAACACAGCTTCCTCCACCAGGTCTGTAAGCTCTTCAATGATAAATGAACCCTGAAGGGGATTCTCGTTCTTTGCCAGCCCAAGCTCCTTGTTAATAATCAGCTGTATCGCCATCGCACGGCGGACTGATTCTTCCGTTGGGGTGGTGATCGCTTCGTCGTATGCGTTCGTGTGCAGCGAATTGCAGTTGTCGTAAATCGCGTATAACGCCTGAAGCGTTGTGCGGATATCGTTGAAATCAATCTCTTGTGCATGCAACGACCGGCCTGAAGTCTGAATGTGGTATTTCAGCATCTGGCTGCGCGCGTTGGCGCCGTACTTGTTCTTCATCGCTTTCGCCCACAACCTTCTGGCTACACGTCCGATAACAGCATACTCCGGGTCGATGCCATTGCTGAAGAAGAAAGAGAGGTTCGGCGCGAAGTCGTTGATGTTCATGCCACGACTGAGATAGTATTCCACGTACGTAAACCCGTTCGCCAACGTAAAGGCCAGCTGCGTAATCGGATTTGCCCCCGCCTCCGCGATATGGTACCCTGAAATCGACACCGAATAAAAATTGCGCACGTTGTTGGCGATGAAGTATTCCTGCACGTCGCCCATCAATCGCAACGCGAACTCGGTTGAGAATATGCACGTGTTCTGTGCCTGGTCTTCCTTCAGAATATCGGCCTGGACGGTCCCTCTAACCTGTGACAACGTGTCCTTCTTTATCTTTTCGTAGACATCGCGATCGAGCACCTGGTCGCCGGTAACACCCAAAAGCATCAGGCCCAGGCCATCGTTGCCTTTCGGAAGAGAGCCCTGGTATCGGGGGTGTTCGCCTTCATGATCGCGATAGATTCCAGCTATCTTTTTCTTGACCTGTTCCGCCAGGCCGTTGTTCCTGATGTACAGCTCGCACTGCTGATCGATGGCAGCGTTCATAAAATATCCAAGCAGCATGGGAGCTGGACCATTGATCGTCATCGATACAGAGGTTCTCGGATCGGCGAGGTTAAAGCCACTGTATAGCTTTTTTGCATCGTCCAGGCAGCAGATACTCACGCCAGCATTACCGATCTTGCCGTAGATGTCAGGACGATAATCGGGATCGTGGCCATAGAGCGTCACGGAATCAAATGCGGTGGACAACCGTTTCGCGGGCATCGCGAAACTCACATAATGAAATCGCCGATTGGTGCGCTCGGGTCCGCCTTCGCCGGCGAACATCCGCGTTGGGTCTTCCCCTTCACGTTTGAACGGGTAAATTCCGGCAGTGTATGGAAATTCGCCTGGAACATTTTCCTGGAGGATCCACTTCAGCACATCGCCCCAGCCCGAATAACCAGGAAGCGACACCTTGGGGATCTGAAGATGGGAAAGTGATTCGGTGTGTGTTTTGATTCCGATCTCGCGGTTCCGTACTTTAAAACTAAAGACCGGCTCCCGATATTTGTTGGCTTTTTCCCGCCAGCCAACGATTAACTCCCAATTCATCGGATCAAGCTGCAGCTTTATCTTCTCGTACTCGGACTTCAACCCGTCGACCAACTTATCACGGTCGCCATTGGAGGAATTATTCAGCAATTCGATTGCTTTGTGAAGGGCGTACAATTGTTGAGCTACTTCCTTTTGCTGATCGACCCACTTGTCGTATGCCCGGTTATTTTCCGTGATCTCGCTGAGATACCGGGTGCGGTTGGGTGGAATCACAAAGACCTTCTCCGACATCTCCCGTGTAATCTCGAACGATGATCTGAACTCCACACCGGTTTTTTCAGCGATCTTCTCAATGAGATGTTTATACAGTTGATTGGTGCCTGGGTCGTTGAACTGTGATGCAATCGTGCCGAACACTGGCATGTCTTCCGGCTTACGGGTCCACAATTGGTGGTTACGCTGATACTGTTTCTTGACATCCCGCAAGGCATCGAGGCCACCGCGCTTGTCGAACTTATTCAAGGCGATCACATCGGCGAAATCGAGCATGTCGATTTTCTCCAGCTGGGTGGCGGCGCCATATTCGGGTGTCATGACGTACAGCGACACGTCGCTGTGGTCAAGAATTTCCGTGTCGCTTTGTCCAATCCCGGACGTCTCCAGGAGGATCAAGTCAAATCCGGCGGCCTTCAATATCAGGACGGCTTCTTTGACATACGCTGATAAAGCCAGGTTGCTCTGGCGCGTGGCCAGTGACCGCATGAAGACGCGGGGATTGTTGATAGCGTTCATCCGGATACGATCACCCAGCAGCGCGCCGCCTGTTTTGCGCTTCGAGGGGTCAACTGAAATAATGCCGACGGTTTTGTCCTTAAAATCGATGAGGAACCGCCTGACCACTTCGTCGACGATCGACGATTTTCCCGCCCCGCCTGTTCCCGTAATTCCGAGTATCGGCGCCTTTGACGTTTGCGCTTTCTTCCGCACCGTATCGAGCACCTTACTGTGACGCTCGAAGAAGTTTTCGGCTCCCGAGATCAGTTGAGCGATCGCGAGCTGGTTTGATGTGGTGAGTTCGTCGATGTTGGAGACAACCATTTCTCCGGTCGGAAAATCGCTCTTCTCGACCAGGTCGTTGATCATTCCCTGGAGACCCATTGCTCGACCGTCGTCCGGCGAATAAATCCGCGCTATCCCGTAATCCATGAGCTCGTGGATTTCCTCCGGCAGGATAACACCGCCTCCACCGCCAAAGATGCGAATGTGGCCGGCTCCCTTCTCCTTGAGAAGGTCATACATGTATTTGAAGTACTCGTTGTGTCCACCCTGGTAGCTCGTCATTGCGATCGCCTGGGCATCTTCCTGGATAGCGGTGTTTACCACTTCCTCAACACTACGGTCATGGCCGAGGTGGATAACTTCGCAACCTGTGCCCTGGATGATCCTTCGCATGATGTTGATGGCCGCATCATGACCGTCGAACAGGCTTGCAGCTGTTACAATCCTTATTTTATTCTTAGGCTTGTAGGGAGGGGGCGCCTGGTGGCCGGCGAGGGTTTGGTGAACTTCCTTTTTTTCAGGACTTACAGTTTCCGTGCTCATATCGTTTCAGCGCGCATAAAATAGAAAAGCAAAATTACGGACTTCGCCTGTATTAAGCTAACAGTTATTAGGTTCGTGCCAGAGACCATATATTATGGAGTTATGGAGCTAAGCTTTCCTTTCCACCGCGCTTTTCACCGGCAATCGTATCTTGCAGATTCATGATCACGTCAAAAGCTGTCCGGACAGTTCTAGTCACGTTAGCCGCCATCGCTGTGCTGATGCTAGTCCTGGTCGGGCCTGTGGAGAGGACACCTGCGAGTAGTGAGGACTATTCCGATCGTATGCGCCGGGCCCTTGACGGCATAGTGATTGACACACTTTCAGCGCCACAAGCGTCTTTTTCGGTTGGATTTGCCGTGGTGAATATGACTCCTACCTGGACGACCTCGACGGCAGGGTATGGTAAGCGTCGCGGAAAACCGATGGAAGGAATTCGCGACTCCGTTTATGTCCGGGCAATGGTGATCGACAATGGCAAAAAAACGATCGCGATCGTCAGTGCTGATTTGTTGATCATCCCCCCGATCGTGACCAGTCAACTCGACACCGCGCTGGCTAGTATCGGATTTAATCTCAACAACACGTACCTGGGCGCGACTCACACACACAATAGCATTGGAAACTGGGCGGAAGGTGCGGTGCAATTTCTGTACGGCGATTATGACCCACGCGTTGTTGCGTTGATTGTCCGGAAGATCGTCGAGAGCGTGCGTCTCGCGTCGACCAATCTTGTTCAATCTCGCATGCGTGCAGGAATGATTGCAGTGCCGTCCGCAGTCAGGAACCGGCTGATACGTGGGGGAGAGGTCGACAATTGGCTCCGCGTGATGGAAGTGATCCGTGCTGACTCGTCGAGGCTTGCCCTGTTGAGCTATACCGCACACGCCACTTGTTTACCTTCCTCTGATCTCCAATTGTCGCGCGATTACCCTGGTCGTCTTGTCGACACGCTCGAGTCGCGCGGGTACACTTTTGCCATGTTCCTCGCGGGAGCCGTCGCTAGTCATGGTCCGGCCGCGCCGACGGGTGGGGACGAATGCATTGACTGGATGGCCTCTGAGTTGTCCAACAAATACATTCGCAAGCGCGATCAGCTGAAATTTACTGACGATGCAACGCTGGAGATGGTTCGGGTCCCATTGCCCCTGTCAGATCCGCAACTAAAAATTGCGAAAGACATCAGGGTGCGGTCGTGGTTTTTCCGTCAGGCTGTGGGCGAATATCCGGCGTATATCACCGGACTGCGAGTCGGAAATGTAATGTTCATGGGCACACCATCCGACTTTTCGGGAGCGTTCAATCCACAAATCGATTCCATTGCTGTCGCCGAAGGATTCATCCCGGTGGTCACGAGCTTTAATGGCGGATATATTGGCTACCTGACGCCTGAGCAATATTATGATTACGACCATTACGAAACCCGCCTGATGAACTGGTATGCACCAGGAACCGGCGAGTATGTTGCCGAATGCCTGACGACACTGATGGAAAAGTTCGGTCGTTAGCGATATAACCTATTCATACCTCAGCGCCTTTACCGGGTTGGCGCGCGCTGACCGCAGCGTATGGTAGCAGATCGTCGCCAGCGCAATGATCATCGCGACAACTCCGCCCAAAATAAAGGGGACTGCGTCAATCGTAATCCGGTAAGCAAAACTTTCCAGCCATCCCGTGAGCAGCCAGTATGTAAGGGGACTTGACAGCGCGAAAGCGATCACGATAAGCAACGAAAAGTTTCGCGATAGCAACAATGTCAACTGGGTTTCGGTGGCGCCCAGCACTTTTCGAATGCCAATTTCCTTGACCTTTCTGCCGGTGGTGATGGCCGCTAGTCCAAACAATCCCATACACGAGATCAGGATGGCGAGGCCTGCCATGATGGTTACCACCGCGCTCATTTGCTGCTCCGAAGCATACAGGGCTTCAAAATGCTCATCGAGGAATGAATACGTCAGCGGGTAATCGGCAACAATCCTGTCCCATGTTTCTTTGACGTGTTGGATGGCGTCCTGGATGTGAGCGCCATCGACCTTTACCGTCATTTCATCGTAGCCCCAGTCGGAGTGAACGACCATTGCCAGTGTGTTGATCTCATAGTGCAGGGAATTGAAGTTAAAGTCCTTCACGATCCCGATGATCGTCCCTAAAGAATCATCATTATAAAATCCATGACCAACAGGTGTGCCGATTGTTTCTTTCAGTCCAAGTTCTTTTGCAAACGACTCATTGATGATGAAGGCCCCGCCGTTGTCGGTCTGAATGTCCTTGGAGAAGTTGCGCCCCTCCTTGATTTCCATTCCATATACCGTCAGGTATTCATAGTCGACGTTGACGTTCGATGGTGTGACATGGAATATTCCGGTGTCCGACTTCACCTTGAAGCCCCACTGGTGAAAGTTTTCACCCAGCCGTTGGCCGCTTGCAGTCACTCCAAGAACATAAGGGCTGCGCTTCAACTCTGTCCGCAGGGTCTCGAATTTCTTATTGACATCGTCGTTCATGTTGATCAACATCATTTGGTCTTTGTCGAATCCGATGTCCTTGTTCTGGATGAACATGAGTTGCTGGACAACGATAAACGTGCTGACAATCATTGCTATTGCGAGCCCGAATTGCACCACGACTAGTCCGCTTCTGAATATCGACGTACCGGATTGACCGACGCCCTTCAGAAGGCGGGACATATTAAAAGACGTCATGTAGAACGACGGATAAATACCGGTTAATACCCCGAGACCGAAGGTGAGCAAAAGGAGAAAGCCGACATTTTCCGGTCTATCCAGGATCGATAGAAATGACAGTTTTCTTCCGATCAATTCGTTGATCAACGGAATACAGATCGCGTCGACAATCAAGGCCAAAATCAGTGCCATGCAAGCCAGCATCACCGATTCAAAAATGAACTGCAGAAAAAGTTGTCCTTTCTTGGCCCCAATAGTTTTTCTTACTCCAATTTCCTTCCAGCGGTGCGAGGCGCGGGCGGTTGTCAGGTTCATAAAATTGACGCCCGCAATCAGCAGGATGAACACCGCTACAACTCCGAAGATGTCCAGGTAAGTTCCGTTGAATTTCCGGTAATTGTTGTAGTCATGCTCGATGTCGGTGGAAGCCAGGTGAACCTGATCCAGCCGTTGAAGGAACATGACATAGTAGTTGGTGATATCGGGGTCCGACATATGTTCTCGCAGAAAGTCGGGAAACTTTTCTTCGAGTGCTTTGATGTCGACGCCTGGCTGGAGGAGTAGGTATGTGTTGAGGAAGTTCGAACCCCAGCGGTCGTTGAAATCCTTCTCCTCGCTTGTTCTTGTCGTTAGGGAGGCCAGCGCATCGAACTGCATGTGAGAGTTCTCGGGCACGTTGGCCAAGATGCCAGTGACTTTATATTCCTCGTTGTACAGGGTCACCGTGTTACCCAAAGCCTCATCCAGACTTTTGAAGTATTTCAGGGCTGTTTCCCGGGTTAACATCACCGAATGCGGCATATCGAGGGCCGTGAGTCGGTCACCCATTAAAACCTCGAAGTCGAAAATTTCGAGGAACGTGCTGTCGACCAGTGCCACGTACGGAAGCAGGAAGCGCTTGTCCCCTTTCTCGACCAGAATCTTTGGCCGGTTCATAAAGCGTGTAAAATTCTTTAGTTCTGGAAAATCCTTCAGCAAAGCGGGTCCCATGCCGGGCATGCTAAGCGCTACGTTTTGAACGTTGGTGCCCGGGAAGCTTTGGATTTCATCGAGCCGGTAAATGTTGTCCTTCCTGGTATGAAACGCGTCGAAGCTGCGTTCATCGGTGATGAACAAATAGATTGCGATACAGCTGGCCAACCCGATGGCGAGGCTGAAAATGTTAATGAAGGCGTACATCGGGCTTTGCCGGATATTGCGCCATGCAATCGAAAAATAGTTCTTGATCATGCCGGAAGTGTTTTGGGCCGAAGTGACGGACACACTTAAGGTATTGAACTAATGGGATTTAGAATGCAATGGTGTGCGAAATCGGCACTCTCCTCCCAATTGCGGACGATCCAGTAATTAAAAGAGTAGTACAGGACGGGATGAAGTCTCGAATCCTTCTCCAGTACTGCCAATAGAGTGTCAGTCCTGACGGCGGTCTGGGTGTGCCCCAATTGTGACCGGAACGTCCAGACCTGGGTCATCCTGGCGCCGATTCACTTTCCGAAGCGAGAGTAGTCGATAGTATTCTTTGACACAGGGATACCAGGCAAAAGGCCTCCGCTTTCGCAGGTAGTCAACGTCATGCTCATTGGAATAAGCTTCGAGTTCAAAGGGATTGTAACGGTACGCATGATAATGACCATGGCCCCTGTACCGTGACAGCAGGTAGAAGTACGCGTACAGTATCCAATGGAAAATGAAAAGGAGTTCAAGCTGTTGCAAGAAGTGGATCTTTTCGTGTCGTACAAGCTTTACCTCATCCTTCGTCTTTCTACAGATCCAGATGAAAATGAAAAATGATAGCCCGGTGTAATAATTGAAAATTCTTTTTCGGGTATAGATCTTTAACGGCAACATGATAACTATTGGGATAATACTGGTCCCCAGCTGCAGTCATTCAATCTTCGTGCCGGTTCGGGGAATCAGGGCGTTGGCTCGTATATAAAGATTTCCGGTTGGATTGTATATCAGGCCCGCCATCGTTGTACCAGGAAAAAAATGGCATCTCTCAGAATGCACCCTGGCGATTAAAATAAAAAAAACGACAGCTTATCGTCCGAATTTCCGCACCTTGTTGTTGCGGATTCTTTCCTTCACGACACGTCTCAGGTCCATCGACAAGCCCGTGGCGCAGCAAGCGGCCAGGAATATAAAAAAGGGACCGGTCGCGTGGTCGCGCATGATTCCATTCACACCTGCCAGAATCATCACACCGATGGCGATGATCGAAAGAACCAGCACAATAATATTCTTTTTCATCTGGGATTGAGTAATTGTGTTATCGATCTCTTCAGATTTCAAATTTAATGTGACGACACAGTCTTTTTTTGTGAGATCGCGGTATCGATCTTACCGCGTAAGTTCATACTGAAAGTTTCGCAGCCCGGCGTGGAGTCAACCGGCTGTATTTTCTTGCAGCGGTCCTATTCGGGGATTCATTTCCTGCGGTGAGTTTACTTCACCGGGTAGATTGAGAGAAATCTATTTTTTGTTAAGGCGATTTAACCTTAAATTCAGCCAAACCTACTTATACCTTATGAAAAATGTTGTCATCATGTTTGTGTTGCTATGGGCCGCCACAGTCACGTTTGCACAGACAGAGCCGATTCGCGTGATCATGATCGGCGCACATCCAGACGACTGCGACCAGGATGGTGGTGGAACAGCCATCGCCCTCGCGAAGTTGGGCCTTAAAGTGAAGTTTGTGTCGGTCACCAACGGCGATGCGGGTCATCAGGACATCGGCGGCGGCGCTCTGGCAAAAAGGCGGGCGGCAGAGGCCAAGGAAGCCGGCAGGCGTTTCGGCGTGGAGTATGAAGTCCTTGATAACCATGACGGCGAATTGATTCCGTCCCTGGACGTCCGCCTGCAGATCATTCGCAAGATCCGTGAGTGGAATGCCGATGTGGTCATCGCCCCCAGGCCAAACGATTATCACCCCGACCACCGCTACACTGGCGTGCTGGTGCAGGATGCTGCCTACATGGTCGGCGTGCCGAATGTCGCGGCCGACACACCGCCGCTGAAAAAAAATCCTGTGTTTCTGTACTTTCAGGATTTTTTCCAACGCCCCAACACTTTTCGGCCAGATATCGCCATCGACATAAGCGCAGTATTCGACCAGAAGATCCACGCTCTCGATGCCCATGAATCCCAATTCTATGAGTGGCTTCCCTGGATCGGCGGCTACGCTGACAAAGTGCCTGCCGATAAGTCGCAACGCGAAAAGTGGTTGGCGTCGAACCGGACGGTAAGAATTACACCCGAGGTACGAGCTTCACTGGAGAAATGGTATGGCAAGGAAAAAGCCGCCCAGGTAAGACATGCTGAAGCTTTCGAGATCTGTGAATATGGAACTCAGCCCTCAGACGAAGAAATTATGAGGCTCTTCCCAATGCTCAAGCACTAACTAACGGGCATGTGGGAAAAATGGATGTGCTGGTATGACCGCTGCTCCGCTGAATGAAATCAAGAGAGAATTGGCTGCCCGCGATGCCGGAGAGCTGCTCGCCATTTGCCTGAGGTTAGCGAAGTACAAAAAGGAGAACAAGGAGCTCCTGGACTATCTATTGTTCCAGGAGCATGACGAAAGCGGTTTTATTAATTCCGTCAAGGGAGAAATTGCCGACCAATTCAAGACGGTGCCTGTAGGAACCAACACCTACTACGTTAAGAAATCGCTTCGGAAGATCCTGCGCTTTGTAAACCGGATGACGCGCTACTCCAACCGGCCGGAAACGGACCTGGAGTGCCGCCTTTACTTTTGCGTCAAGATCGCCGAGGCGGGGATTCCATTGCCAGAAGGATCCGTTTTGCAAAACCTCTACCGGCAGCAACTAAAAAAGATCAAAGCGACTGTAGCGCGGTTGCCCGAGGACTTGCAGGCAGATTATTCGCGCGAGATGGACAAAGCACTGGCCTGGAAATAGCACTCACTGGTCGTCGTACCATTTCTTGTCGAATGTATGCCTTGAAGGCTTTCCTTGTTTGAGAATGGTGATTACCATCCAAACAAGCCCACCTTGCGCCACCAGCAACATGAGGAAGAGGATGGGGAACGGTAGAGCTAATTGATACATGATGGCGAACATCACCGCACCAATCGAGACGATAGCGATGGATGATCCAACTCTGTTCATATTACAAACTCGTTAGCGACACCGGCCGGTTGCGACCCGGATGCAAAGGTATGGCATAAATTTCTAGACCATCGCTGTATGGCACTCACCGAGTACAAGAAAAAGCGCACTTTTAAAAAGACACCTGAACCCACGGGAGGTAAGCCGGCAGGCAAGAAACTCAGTTTTGTTGTGCAAAAGCACGCCGCTTCACGCCTGCATTATGACTTCCGGCTTGAGCTCAATGGCGTATTGCTCTCATGGGCTGTTCCCAAAGGGCCTTCCCTCAACCCTGCTGACAAGCGACTTGCCATGCGGGTGGAAGATCATCCATTCGACTATAAGGATTTCGAGGGAATTATCCCGGAAGGAAATTATGGTGCCGGAACAGTGATCGTTTGGGATCGCGGCACCTATGAGCCGGTAGCACCGTCAACATCGAAGAAGGAACAGGAGAGGATACTCGAAGAGCAACTCAAAAAGGGATCATTGAAGATCCGCCTTCACGGCGAAAAACTCAAGGGCGAATTCGCCTTGGTTGACATGAAAGGGCGGGGAGACAAGAATGCATGGTTGTTGATCAAACATCGTGACGAGTTTGCGTCGAAAGGTGACATTACCGCTGAGGAAGAGTCGGCTGTCTCGGGCAAGACTCTTGAACAAGTCGCAGGATCAAAATCTGCCAAAATATGGGGAAGCAATCGGCGGTCAACCAGGACGAAAGCCAAGGCACCTAAAGTTGCGCGGCGCGTAGTTCCTTCCCGGAAGGTGGCAACTAAAACGAATAAGCCGAGGTCCATCAAGGGGTTGTTGGAAAATGTGAAACGAAAGAAAAGGTCAGCGTTGCCCGCCGAAGTGAGTCCTATGTTGGCGACGCTCGTCGATAAGCCTGTCGCGCAGCAGGAGTGGTTGTACGAAGTGAAGTGGGACGGTTTTCGGGCCATCAGCTTCGTGAACCAGGGAGAGGTGAAGATTCGATCACGCAACGATAAGGATTTTAACCAGAAGTTCTACCCCGTTCATGAGGCACTCGCCAGCTGGAACGTGGACGCTGTCGTGGATGGTGAGATTATCGTTGTAGGTAAAGACGGCACTCCCGATTTCAGCGCACTGCAAGGCTGGCGCAGCGAAGCCGATGGTCATCTCGTCTACTATATATTCGACGTACTCTGGTTGGCCGGTTATAACCTGATGAACGTTCCGCTGGCAACACGTAAAGCAATACTGTTACAAGCGATACCCACGGACGACGTTATCCGTATTAGCGAGAATTTTGCAATTGACGGAACCGAGTTCTTTGAGCTGGCGGACCGAATGGGCCTGGAGGGCATTGTCGCCAAGAAAGCTGATAGCCTATACCAACCCGGCCAGCGGACGAAAACGTGGCTGAAGATAAAGACCGAAAAACAACAGGAAGCGGTCATCGCGGGATATACGCGCAATGAAAACTCGTCGCGGAAATTCAGCGCATTGCTTTTGGGTATCTATGACCATGGAGAACTGAAGTTTATTGGCCCGGTCGGAACAGGCTTTACCCGCGACACCCAGGAGCTGTTGTTACAAAAAATGGCATCTCTGGTTACTGAGAAATGTCCCTTCAAGGAAGTTCCGGATTACAACAAACCTTCCCGCTTTCGACCTAACCCGCCACGCGCAGAAGTTGTCTGGCTAAAGCCCAGGCTCGTTGCCGAGGTAAATTACCGTGCCCTCGGTGCTGATGGTACCATGAGACATCCATCGTTCAAAGGCCTCCGCGAGGACAAGAACCCCCGTGATGTTGTGCGTGAGACTCCGGCGCCAACCAACGAAATTGTCGGCGATGATCGGGAAAAAAGGAATGAAAGGAAGAAGGAAGACCTCTCCGGAAAGGTGATTACCACTGTGGCAAGACCGTCACGGCAGACGCTGTTGAATCCCGGCGACGAGACTCAGGTGCGGAAGATCGATGGTCGCGATCTGAAGTTCACGAATCTCAGCAAGGTATTTTGGCCCGAGGATGGCTATACTAAACGCGACATGCTGAACTATTACTACCAGGTAGCGCCGTTGATACTGCCGTACATGAACGGCCGTCCCCAGACCCTTAACCGGTTTCCCAATGGTATTCACGGACAGAGTTTTTATCAAAAAGATGTTACGGGCAAAGTTCCCGCATGGATCAAGAAATACCGCTACTTCAGCGAGGGAGATAAGCGCGAGAAGCATTTCCTGGTTTGCACGGATGAAGCCAGCTTGTTGTATATGGCCTCGTTGGGATGCATTGAAATGAATCCCTGGAGCAGTAGGGTGGAAAAGCCCGATCACCCGGATTGGTGTGTTATCGACCTGGACCCGGGTAAGAAGACGACGTTTGACCAGGTTATCGAGGCTGCGAAAGTGACCAAAGAAGTGCTTGACTCCCTGAAGCTGCCTTCGTACTGCAAGACGTCCGGATCAACCGGCCTTCATGTTTATGTTCCGCTTGGCGCTCTTTATACCTATGAAGAGTCGAAGGAGTTTGCGCGGGCACTGGTGAAGGTGGTTCATGCGCAGCTCCGGTCGTTTACAACGCTGGAGAGAAAGGTATCGGACAGGAATGGAAAGATGTACCTCGACTTTCTACAGAACCGGCCACAAGCGACGCTCGCGGGCCCATATTCGCTCCGGCCAAAGGTGGGAGCTCCGGTATCAACACCGTTGCATTGGGAGGAGGTGAGGAAAGGTATGAGGACTCTCGATTTCTCCATTAAGAATGCCATTGCGCGATTCCGGGAGACCGGAGACCTGTTTGCTGGCGTACTCGGCAAAGGAATCGACCTTCACACAGCAATGGAAGCGTTGAACAACGTTTCCATTTGACCATGTTCAACCCAACGTGGTTGTTCAGCGAAACTCTGCGATGCCGAATCGTTCGTAGTCATGGAAATTGGTCCTCACTTTCTGCCAGGCCCACCATGTGCGGGTGTCATCGTCATAGTCAATGCGATACATGTTGATGCGCCACCGTGTCCCGATTTTTGGCGGCACGTTCTGTAGCGGTCGAAGCAGGGTGAAGGGAATAAACACTTCTCCCATCCAGGCGGTCGGGTTGCCTGATTCATCTCTCTGAATCGTGACTGCATGACGCGTCTTGCGCTTGCCTTCGTATTGCCACGGCTTCCAGCCGAGGAATTCACCGTTAAAGTTGGGAACGAGAATGGCGAGCTCCTTATCCAGCGGCGAAATTTCATACTCAAAATATATAGGCGTCTTCTCGTCGGTCCAGAAAAAGATCTCGAATACATCTTCGTTCCAGAGTTCCGCGAAGTCTTCAGTTTTGGTGGCAGTGATTTTCTGGTCGGCGCAATAAAAATGAATGTAGAGTCCTTCCGGCGAATACAAGAGTTTTACCCGGGTGTTGTACGGCTTCTCGCCGCTGCGCCGTTCGAGGTTTACCCATTCGGTTTCAGACCAGGCCGGATTTTTCCCATCGCCGGTCAACTCGAAATCCGACGTCGATCGGATCAACAATTGGGCCCTGGCGGGACTGACAAGCATTGAAAGACCGACTGCCAGCAGGTTGACTATGGATCGCATGTTCGATTTGCTGTTTATGAAAGGTAAACATTCCCCGCGGCATGCGGTAATGGATATTGGGAGGCAAAAAAAAGCAGTTGAACCCGTCTTAGTCCAACTGCCTTTAGGCTTTGTTGAAACTTACCCCATCATGCTATGGTGGGTATAAATTGTAAAGTAATTATAAACTTAATTTCATCATGAATTGTGCGTTTAACGCCCGAAATCTTACATGCCGCCCGGCTGGTATGGCATTCAATGCTGTTGCGCGTAAAAAGCAAAAAGCAGTTGCACCGTCTATGCAACTGCTTTTGAATACTGAACATAGTACTTCTCTCCATACAGAGCCGGAGAGGACCCTTACTAGTTAGATGGCTCAATATATAAGAAAGATCGATCTTCCTGCTTCGGATTTGCTTTAATAAACAGGAAATTATTACGTGGCGGGGGTGGTCCCGATAGCCATCGTGAGTGGCGATTGGGTTTTAGCATTTAGCCGTTGGCTATATGGACCAACCGCCAATGGCCAATCCCGATTGCTATCGGGACCAACACCCAACCGTCAATAGCCAACTGCCATCAATCATGGAGTTGCCGGAGTAATGGTGATGTTGCGGTATTCGATTGGTCCATGATCACCCTGCAGCAGGAGCGGACCTGGCTCCCCTTCAGCCGAATCGAGTGCACCTCCGGTAATTCCCGGAATTTCCTGGTTTGTAATGATCGGAACTCCGTTCGCCACCACCGTAATCATCCGTCCGACGAGGGTGATGTCGTACTCCTGCCACTCTCCCGGACTCTTGGCAACTTGTTCGCTCGGAGCAATGAAACCATAAACACCGCCGAGCTCGCCGAAAAGGGGTTCCTTGCCTTTGCTGTCGGCGATTTGAACTTCATATCTCCCACGCAAGTAGATGCCGCTGTTGCTGCCCTCCGGATATCGGAACTCGACATGTAGTTTGAAGTCGCCAAATTTTTCATCGGTAACCAGGTTGGCGCCAGACTTGGGACTGCGTAGAACTCCCTGCTCCACGACCCACTGATTTTCGCCAAGGGCATGCCAGCCTTTTAAACTATTTGATTGTATCAACGCAACAGGTTTTCCCCACGTCACCTCCTTACTGCCGCGGAGGGCGGGCGCGCGCTTTCCGGACCAGGTGTATTTTTTTCCATCCGGATACACGATTGAGCCCTCCAGTCCACCCTCGCCGATAGTACCTTGAACGGACAGGTCTCCGTCACCTGACTCCCACTGCGGCGGGATGGTGAACGAGAACGTGTTGCTTTCAACCTTGACTTCAGAGATAGGCCTGGCACTTCCTACAGTGCCAACAAAATATCCGACAAGCGTGTTAAAACCCGAATGACGAACTTCCAGCCATGACGGATACTGGTGGCCATCGATGCTTACCGTGAGATCCCAGCGTCCATCGAGCGACGGTGGCTCGGGCGTACCGGCGGAAACGCATGCCAGAGTAATGAGGGCCATCAGTAGAAGGGTGAGTTGCGTGCTTCGATTCGTTCTCATAATATTTTTTCCTTTGGCGCCTAAATTACTGTTGTCAGCCGAAATTGCACTATTAAGTTTACGAATTTGTATGTTCGGTAAACTCCCATCCCGTAAGACCATGCGGCTTTTGTTACCGGTTAAGTCAGGAATGACGTTTTGTCGCCCGAATACGTCAGTGTAAGCAAATGCATCGCCCGGGTGCAGGCGATGTATAACATTCCTTTATCCGTTTCTGTGCGGAAATTCTGTGCCGTGACTTGAGGAACAATGACCTCGTCAAATTCGAGTCCTTTTGCCAGGTGCGCCGACGTAACGACAACACCTTCGCGAAAACTGGTACTGTCAGCTGATAACAAGTGCGGTTTCAAATCCTGAAGTTGCCGGCTGAGCCATCGCGCCTGCGACTGGGTTTTGCATACTACGCCCAGCACACGATGACCGGAAGTGGCGAACGAGGCGATGAGTTTGCGTATGCCCACGACTTCATCAGCGGGACTATTAAACTGTTCAATCTGCGGCTCGGGGCCGTGGCGCTCCATCGGCAAGATGTCGGGGTTGGGAAAAAGACGTTGGGCGAACATCGTGATCTCCCACGTAGACCGGTAGCTGCGCTGAAGCCTGACGATGTCGGCTTGGGGAAATATTCTCTCCAGAGCTTCCGCGGATGAGGCGCTGTACGGATTCACACGCTGATGAACATCTCCAAGAATGGTTTTGCGACATTTGAACAGCCGCGATAAGACGGCGTACTCTACAGGCGTGTAGTCCTGCATCTCATCCACCAACAGGTGCTTGACCTCATCAAACGAGCGAGCGCCTTCCAGCCTGATTTTACAGTAGACCAGTGGAAAGACGTCGCCATATTCGAGCGTGTTGCCCGACGCAAATCGAAATAAGTGCGGGCGGCCAAGCCAGTCATAGAACTGCTTGTACAACTCAAGCACATTTTGTGAACGGATCATGTGCGGGACCGACTGCCAAATTTGGTTTTTCTCGTCGCCGGTCAATTTTCGCTGAACCTGATCTCGGACGTAATGCTGGATGTCCTTCACTACTTGCGGCACTCGTTGCAGCAGGGGAACGCGGTGGTAGGCCTTAAACCGTTCCTCGATGAAGGGCGATGGAACTGGAACCCGGCCGACGCGGAGGTCTTTCGCCTCGAAGAAATTATTTTCAATATAGATCAGGTATTGGTTGAGGCGCGACAGGAACTCGAAAGACGACTTGAACCGAATGCGCTCGATAAATTCCGGCGTTGGTCGTTCAAGCAGCGTGTTGACTTGTTGAAAGAATGACTGAAAGCCGGTCTTGCGCTCGAGTACCTCGGCGGCCAGATCTTCCATTTGGGTTTCAGGAATATGTTCTTCTCCAAGTTCAGGAAGCACGTTCGAGATGTAATCGGCAAAAACTTTGTTCGGCGAAATAATCAGAATGTCCCTGGACGTCAATGTATCGCGATAGCGGTAAAGCAGGAATGCAATGCGGTGCAGGGCGATAGACGTTTTTCCGGAACCGGCTACGCCCTGGAGGATCATGACTGGCGCCGACTCATTGCGAATGACTGCGTTTTGGTCGCGCTGGATCGTGGCCACGATGTTCCTCATCTTCTCATCAGAGGCCTTGCTGAGTTCCAACTGCAGCACCTCATCGTGGATGTTCATGGCGTTTTCAATCATGTATTCCATGCGCCCATCACGGATCCGGTACTGGCGTTTTAGTTGAATTTCTCCCCGTACCTGACCGGAGGGCGTATCATACCACGCTTCGCCCAGTTCAAAATCGTAGAACATCGACGAGATCGGCGCCCGCCAGTCATAAATCAGGTTGGCCTGTTGACTTTCGTCGAAAAAATTATGGACGCCGATGTAGACCGGGAGGGCTTCCCGGCCTTCTTGCGGGCGGAAATCAATTCGGCCAAACCATGGCGACTGAACCAGCTTCAGTAATTGACGCCGCCGCATTACCGTCGACTCACCGGCAAATGCCATGCGGTTAATCGATTGCTCCGCAGCAACCATATCCGCTTCATCAAGGCCGGACTGATGCTCATGAAGGTATTGCTTATTTTGTCGAAGTTCCTCGCTGGATTGTTTGACCCGATCATCAATTCGCTTTGCTGCGAGCACCAGCTTTTCCTTAATCTCCTCCAAATACTCTCTTTCTGCCTGTTCGGTCGGATTAATCATGTCATCACATTTGGCGCAAAGGTAATGCTTTAGCATGCACCAAAATCCATCTAAGTTTGGTCCCGATAATTATCGGGATTGGTTATTGAAATTTATACGTGGCACGATTATATTGATATATGCCAAACATCTCAGGCCATATGCATGCTCGTCTTACGGTGTTCCTTCTGCTGGCTTTCGCCGGATGCAATAGTACCTCCCTGGAAAATACCACATGGATGTTGACCGAGGTCGATGGCCACGCACCAAACCGCGACGAAAAATCTCCGTACATCCGACTGAAAGGAACGGATAGTGAACAGAACCTGGAAGGGTTCGGTGGGTGTAATTCGATCGGAGGGGCGTATCGGTTGGAAGGAAGCCAATCGATCATCTTCGAACCCATATCGACACGCATGTTCTGCAAGGGTCGCATGGAGATTGAGAACGCATTGCTGCAAGCGCTGGCGAAGTCCGAACGTTATGAAGTGAGGGGTAATGAACTTAGGCTTTACGCGGGGGAGACCCTGCTCGCGCGATTTAATTCTGAATAATCTGAAGATAATTCAGTTTCTTTATGAAATAATTCGCTTGGCATGCGCCGGATCTCGGGGGCAATTCCCATTCTCATTATCACTAACATCATTTTTTTTGCGGTTACGTACGCGGTGCCCGGAATGGTCGGTACCATGTTTCGTTGGCTGGCGCTATACTTTCCTGAGAACGAGAACTTTGGATTCTGGCAGTTTGTGACCAACATGTTCATGCATGGAGGGTTCGCGCATATTCTCCTGAATATGTATGCCTTGTGGGCGTTTGGCACGCCGCTCGAGATATTATGGGGCAAGGGCCGATTCCTGTTTTTCTACTTTGTTTCAGGCATCGGCGCCAGCATTATTTATACACTGGTGAATTATTTTCAATTTAACCTCATCTACGACGAAATCGTCGCCCTTGGAATTTCGCCTAACGACATCGCGGAGATACTGGAACTGTCGCGTGAACAAATGTCGGCGTTTATCAGCTCCGCCAACTATGCCAGCTCGGTGTTTGCGGCTATTCCACGCGAAAAGCTTGTCAACCTTTACATGCTGTACATTATACCGGCGGTTGGCGCATCGGGAGCGATTTATGGCATCCTCGTCGCATTCGGCGTGTTGTTTCCGAATTCAAAGCTGATGCTCATCTTCTTCCCATTTCCAATTCCCGCGAAGTACTTTATTCCCGTGCTCATCGCGATCGACCTGTTCTCCGGGATCACGGGCTTTTCAATTTTTGGATCAGGAGTGGCTCACTTTGGGCATGTGGGAGGAGCCTTGATCGGGTTCCTGCTCATGCTGTATTACAGGAAGCATGTGCTTCCACCTCAGGTGAGGCGAGGACCTCCTCCGGACAATATCATCACCCCTGAATAATGGAACGGGCCAAGGTCTTACCATGGCCCGTTGTAAGGTCAAATAAAAGTGTCTGAAGAGGCTACCTAATCTTTCGATCGCTGATTATCCTTCTTTGAATCATCGCCGGTCGCTGTCCCTTCCTTGATCTCTACTTCGTGCCTGGAATCCTTCAGATCAGAGCGCTTAACTTTAACGAGCTCCTCCTTTTTCCGGTCTACATAAAAGAGATCGCCGTCAACTTCGTACACGACTTCATTGTTCGGACCCTCCTTCGATTCGACTACGTGAATATCGTCGGCTGTGATGCCGCTTTGACCTCCTTGCGACATGTCCTGGCGCGCTTCATTGCCCATTTGTTCGAGGGAGTCGCGGGCCTGGTCAGTTTGACGCTCCATCTCTTCTCCGGCTTGTTCGGCGTCCTGGTTCACATCGTTAACTCCTTGTTCGGCTCTCTCGACACCTTGCTCAGCATCATCGCGGATGCTCTGTTCATCTTCTTCGAGATCCTGGTTCAGTTGGTTGAAGGCGCTGTCCAACTTTGGCTCGGTTGTCTCAAGCGTGTCGCGCCTGAACTGGTTGGTTGGCTCCATTTCAGTTGTGTCCTGCTGAGGTAAAGGCCGGTATTGATTGCTTCGTTGTGT
>CAZLWX010000069.1:0-19499 GCA_964563295.1 uncultured Roseivirgaceae bacterium
AACGCACACCGCCGTGGTCCGTCGACCGTGGACTGTGGACTTTCCCCACCATTAACTCGCAGCAATACCTCTCCTCTCAACAATAATCTCGATTGAACGGTCCGCCGTGGACTGTTGACCAGGAAATATCATGTTCCAGGCCGGAACTTGATTGTCAATACCTCCGAAGTGTCGTCTGTAATCTTGAAACGGTCATGTATCCGCATGCCGACTACCCAGACGATCGTTCCCGCCGACTCGATCACGGTGACCTGGTCCTTATCGGGAAGGCTAATCCTCGCGTCGATGAAGAAATCGCTAAGTTTTTTTTCATTATCCATGCCCAGCGGAATGAAGCGATCACCAGGTTTCCAGGGCCTCCAGAGCAAAGGATACCGGATTATTCCTGCATCTACCTGCGCGATGGAAGGATCGGGGTTCAGCGCAAACCCTTTCTTCGCTATTACTTTAAACTCAAGCGATCCTGTCATTCCAACCACGGTTTCGACGCCGGCATCGATGAGCCGTGGCTCTTCTTTTCGGGACGCGGCACTGGTGAGGATCAACTCACCGCGGTCGACGACCAGGCAGTGATGTTCGCCAACGAATTTTTTTCCGGGCTGGTGTGGTTGCAGTACATCGCGACACACCTGGAAGTTGAAACCCAGGTTTTTCACGAGCTCCCAAAGCAACACCGCAGGAGCGCCACTGTTCACCAATGCTCCGATAGGAATAATGACCTGATCACCGGTTTGACGCACGTGCGCCTCGCGGAACTGTTCGACGTACTGGCGCACCCAACGATGAGCCGCTGCAAGTCTTTCCAGTGTGCCCTCGATCGTCGACTCGAGGTTCGGGTTGATTTGCTCCATCACTGGGATCACGTGATGACGAAGCAGGTTACGATGATAATCATCCAATGCGTTGCTGGAATCTTCCCGCCACGCGACACCTGACGATTCGGCATACGATTCAATTTCCGCGCGGGAAGCAAAAAGCATGGGCCGGATCACATTGCCATTGCGGTGAGAGACCCCTTTCAGTCCATCGATACCGGTTCCACGCGCCAGGTTCACGAGGATGGTTTCCAGGCTATCGCCGTGATGATGCGCGGTGGCAATCGCCGCATAGCCGTGTTTGGACCTGATCTCTTCAAAAAAGGTGTAACGCAACCGCCTGGCGGCCATTTGCAGCGACAGATGGTGTTCCGCCGCATATGAAACGGTATCGAATTTTATGGAATAGAATGGGATGTTGTGTGCCTTGCAAATTCCCTTCACCCATTGTTCATCACCATCGGCTGCCTCTCCGCGCAGTTGAAAATTGCAGTGGGCAACGCCAATATGAAACCCTGCCTTCCGAAATAGATCGAGCATCGTCATCGAATCGATGCCGCCACTCACGGCCAGCAGAATTTTATCTGTAGCTTTGCACAGATTCCTGGCGCGAATATGGTTCAAGAATTGCTCCAGCATCCTCAAATTTAGTATTTACAATGCTCCCGTCACGATTTTCTTCTTCCGGCCATGTGTGGTTGAAGGTGTTCATAGCCGTCATAATCCTCGTACTGAGTACGTCGGCAATGGCGCAACGCCGTGTACAGTTGAAACAGGCGGATCTGGCCAAATCCGGGCGCAAGGGCGACGTTCGTTACCAACGACTGATCGGGAATGTCGTCTTCCAGCAAAACAAGACCACGATCTACTGCGATTCCGCCCACTTTTACAGGAGGGAAAATTCCGTCGAAGCTTTCGGGCACGTGCACATCATTGACGGCGACTCAGTCGACATCAAAGGCTCGCGCCTCGAATACAGCGGCGAAACAAAGCTTGCGAAACTGCGCAAAGACGTCGTATTCGTCAAGAAGGCCACTGCCACCCTTTACACCGATCACCTGGATTTTTCAAGGCCGCAGAATCTCGCTTATTACTACAACGGCGGGAGATTGGTCGACAGTATCAATGTGCTGACGAGCAACAAAGGCTACTACAACCTGAATTCCAACCTGGCATCGTTCAAAAGAAAGGTCAAGGTAGTTAACCCTGACTATACCATGCTCGCCGACAGCCTGCAATACAATTCACGCACGAAGATCATCTACTTTGTCACCCGGACTACCGTTATTGACAAGGACAGCAGCACCTTTGTGTACGAAGGCGGGCAGTACAATACCACCACGCGCGCGTCGGACGTCTATCGCGGCACCGGGGAATCCGAAGATTATGTCATTGAAGGACTCCAGTATGACTATGATGGGATTCGGAAGATCGGCAAGGTCAGAGGGAACGTGGTGATGACATCGAAAAAGGAAAACCTGATTATTTACGGACAAGCTTCGGACTACTTTGAAGAAGAGGGCATCACCAAAGTTTTTAACAACGCCTATGTGGCGAAGGTCACGCAGGACGCCGACACGCTGTTCCTGAGCGCCGACACACTCGTCGCGATTGACAACGAGGATGAGTCGAAGAAACGACTGCTCGCGTATAACAACGTCAGGATTTACAAGACCGACATGCAGGGGCGCGCCGACTCGATCGAGTATCGTCCCGCGGACAGCACCATCTACTTCTACCAGGACCCGGTACTATGGACCGAGGGCAACCAGATGACCGCCGATTCGATCAGCATGCTCATTGAAAAAAACACCATCAGCAGGATATACCTGGTGAGCAAGGCGTTCGTCATCTCGCAGGACACCCTGCTCAATTTTAACCAGATCAAGGGCCGAAGGATGACCGCGGAGTTAGCCCGTGGCAAGATTGACCGCGTGTATGTAAATGGCAACGGCGAGAGTTTGTATTTCGCACTCGATGAAGAGGATCAATCGTTCATGGGGATGAATCACATCCTCTGCGGCGACATCACCATACGCTTTAGAGACGGAAGAGTCAATAACATGAGCTTTTACACGCAGCCTGATGCGCAGTTTATCCCGCCCCATGAGCTGGAGGAGGAAAGCACCCGGTTGAAGGATTTTAATTGGCGCGAATTTGAAAAGCCCGGTCGCAGCGACGTCGTAAAGAAGCCACAAGAAGTAGTGGGCGACAAAAAAAGGCTGCGGTAAGCAGCCTTTTTTACAGATTCTTGTTGCTCTTAATTATTTCCTTCCGCCGCCGAAGAACCCACCAAAGCGAACACCCACGTAACCGTTCTTGGTCTTAAGCTCAGTACCATTGGTGCCGGTCAGCGTTGAAGCCCCGATGAGGTTAAAGTCAAGGGAGAGCGTGAAGTGACTGGCATCGAAACCTATTCTCGGAAAGAATCCAAACTTCGATTCATCGAGAGCCGCGAAGGCCTCACCATCGAAATTTGCAGCTGCTGTCGCGATCTTGTTTACACCCAGACCTACACCAACAAACGGCCTGAATGTGCCTGACATGAGATAGTACTGGCCAAAAATGCCCTCAGCTCCGCCCAGCGATGCGCTTACCGACGAAGTTTCGACATCTTCTGCGTATCCCCGTACAATGGCCGCAAGCTCAAAGCGAACGCCCACGAGGATTTGATCATTAACCCTATAGCCCGGTTCCAGGTAGAGAAGCACTCCACCCTTGGCGCCAGTACCGGAAGCCACGGCGTAACCGCCGCCTAATCCGACGCGGAACTTCTTGTATTCCTGTGCATTAGCGGCTACCGCTGTCAACAGGACGAAGCAAAGAATAGTCGAGATTTTTTTCATGTGTTGTTATGAGGTTAGTTTTAAAAAATGTTAAGGTACGCCACACTCGCTTAAAAAAACACCGGGAACGTATCCTGGGGGAGCGGGAATACAGTACTGTTTACCTATCAATATGCAAAAATAACGGCGGAAAATGCCGTTTGCCGGTCGTTCTTACACAAGCGCCCGCTATTAGCCACAGAAGGTCGCTTTGATACCCCCCTGATCTCAGGGGTATAAGCGGCAAAAAACGCTTTTTTCATTATGACAAGCAGCCGAAAAGTTTAAATTTTGTAAAAGTTCATACACGAAGACCCCATGAAGCATTATCTGTGGATCGCTTGCCTGTTGATATCCGTTCCGTGGATGGCCGATGCACAGTCGTTTGAACTCAATGCGCCGACAGAAACCCTAAAAGGGCGCATTGGTGAGGAAATCAGCGCTCCGCTGCACCTCAAGAACACTACGGATAAGCCTATAATATTGATTATCAGCAAGATAGAATCGATCATCGGAGGTACCCAGCGGGCTTACTTCTGCATTGATGGTGATTGTTCTGATCCTAACGTGAATGAGTTGACGGTGAAAATTCAACCCGGACAGACCCGTGAAGGACTTAGAGTGGTGCTGGAAGGTGGCCTGGTGGCGGCCGCCAGTTCGGTAAAGTACCAGATCACGAATCGGTCGTTTTCCACAGAGACCGTTGATTTCGAGCTGCATTTCGTGGTAGAAGACAGCCCGGAACGCCAGGCCCTATACAGTTCCGCGGCAATTACCGTGCACAACGTCTATCCCAATCCAGTTTCCGATTACGCTTTTGTTGAATACACCGTCCATAATCCCGCCGTTGATGCCCGAATCGCCATCCACAACATTCTGGGCAACACCGTTGGCGATTACCCCCTTCCGTCGTCCGAGAACAAGGTGAAAATCTCAGCGGAGTCCCTCAATGCAGGTATCTACTTTTACACGCTCTACCTCGACAACGAAGGAGTCGTGACCAGGAAGCTGATTGTCAGGTAGCAGTTGCGCCAAAATCACGGCTGATGACACGTTTTCCAGATACTCGGCGTTGTATTATATTTGCGGGCTTATGCGGAGTGTAAAGGTACAAATCGGGCTTTTTCTCGTCCTCGTGCTGGCGATTTCGTGCGGAAAATTCAGGAAGATCGAGCGAAGCGAAGATTGGCGCGTGAAGTACGAGGCCGCGTTGACGTACTACGAGAAAGAGGACTATTACCGCGCATCGGTCCTGTTTGAGCAGATCCTTGGCATCGTCAGGGGCTTGCCCGAAGGCGAAAAAGTGCAGTTCTACCTCGCCTACTGTCAGTATTACGACAAACTCTACCTGCTTGCTTCGGAACAGTTCAAGACGTTTTATGAAACGTATGGACGCAGTCAGATGGCCCAGGAAGCGCGTTACATGTATGCCTATTCATTGTACAGAGCCTCCGCCGGACCAAACCTCGACCAATCGAGCAGCATCGACGGCATGATGGCCATGCAGGAATTTCTAAACCGTTACCCCGACAGCAAGTTCACCGAACAGGCGAACGAGGTAATCCGTGCCAGCCAGATCAAACTCGAACAGAAAGGATTTCAGAATGCTGAACAGTACCACAAGATGCGCCAATACAAGGCGGCAATCGTGGCCCTGAATAACTTCATGAACAATTTTCCGGATTCGCAGTACCGCGAGGAGGCTCGGTTTCTGGTGATCGAATCGGAGTTTCTGCTGGCAGAGAAAAGTTTTCGGTATCGTCAGGCAGACCGCTACAAGGCGGTAATTGAACACTATGAGGAATTCGTGGACGAATATCCGGAAAGCAAGTTTCTACGCGATGCGGAAAAGTATTATACGCAAAGCCTCAACCAGGTTAAAACATTAAAGGACACTAATTCATAAAAGTTATGGCTGTACAATCATCTGTTGTTACCCGGGATATTGACAAGATCGCTGACCCTACAGGCAACATCTACGAGTCTGTCGTGATTATTTCCAAGCGCGCAAGGCAGATTGCCGTCAATATCAAGGAAGAATTGAATAACAAACTGGCCGAGTTCGCCACTACGGTTGATAATCTCGAAGAAGTTTTCGAAAACAGGGAGCAAATTGAAATCTCGAAGTTCTATGAGCGCCTGCCGAAGCCTACGACCACAGCTACGGAGGAGTTCCTGGAAGGAAAGCTCAACTACCGGATGCGGACTGAGCTCGACGAGAAGCCCGAATAATTTCGATTTTCCTGCAGCAGGGAAGATCGCCTATTGACACTCACCATGCTCGCCGATAAAAAGATTGTTCTGGGTATTACCGGAAGCATCGCCGCCTACAAGTGCGCGGTGCTCGCCAGGCTCCTGGTCAAGTCAGGTGCGCAGGTAAAAGTGGTGATGACAGATGCTGCACGCGATTTCATCACGCCCCTGACAATGGCCACGCTATCGCGCAATCCGGTGATCGCCGATTTTGTCAAGGGCGAAAGCGGCGAATGGAACAATCACGTCGAACTTGGACTTTGGGCCGATGCGCTGGTCATCGCGCCTGCGAGCGCAAACACCATCGCCAAGATGGCGCACGGTCAATGTGATAACGTATTGCTCGCCGTATACCTTTCCGCGCGTTGTCCGATCTTCCTTGCTCCCGCCATGGATCTCGACATGCTGGACCACCCCTCAACAAAGACCAACCTCGACGCCTTACGCCGCTTTGGGAACCACATCATTGAACCGACCTACGGCGAACTGGCCAGCGGATTGACCGGGACCGGCCGGATGGCCGAACCCGAAGAAATCCTGGAACACCTTACCCAGTTTTTCTCCGGTCACAATGCTCTCAGCGGCACCAATGTGCTGGTGACAGCCGGCCCGACCCAGGAGGCGATCGACCCTGTGCGGTTCATCGGAAATCGCTCAAGTGGAAAAATGGGCTTCGCGATCGCGGAGGCATTTGCTGAAAAGGGCGCACAAGTGACATTGGTCACCGGCCCCACATCCGAACATACTGCGCACAAGAGGATCAGCGTTAAGCAAGTAACGTCCGCCGACGAAATGTTTACGGAGTGCACCCGGATCTTTCCGACGTCAGACATCGCGGTCATGTCTGCGGCTGTTGCGGATTTCAAGCCCGTGACAACGGCTGCACAGAAAATAAAAAAGAAGGACGCCGGATTGGTAATAGAGCTGACGCGAACGCCTGATATTGCGGCCTCGCTGGGCAAGATGAAAAACAACGGCCAGATCCTGGTGGGATTTGCGCTCGAAACAGAATCGGAAGAGGAGAACGCCTTAAAAAAACTTGAATCCAAGAACATGGACCTCATCGTGTTGAATTCACTGAATAATCCAGGCGCGGGATTCGGGCATGACACCAATAAAGTGACCATCATAGACCGCGACAAGAAGACCAGAACGTTTGAGTTGAAGAGCAAGAGAGCCGTTGCAAGGGATATCGTGAATGCGGTAATTGAAAAGATGCATGCGTAGCGTAGCACTCGCCATCCTCCTCGCCGCCACTACTGTCGGCTATACCCAGGAACTGAATTGCTCAGTAACGGTCAATGCCAGTCAGGTGCAAACTTCCGACCGGGGAATATTCAGGGATATGGAAAACGCCGTCCAACAGTTCATGAATGGACGCAAATGGACAAATGACACGTTCAAGAATCATGAAAAGATCAACTGCAATTTTCTCATCACCATAACAAAGATGCCGGCAATAGGAAGCTTTACGGCTTCCGTGCAGGTTCAATCCGCACGACCTGTTTTTAATACCAATTATCCGAGCCTGTTGTTCAACTTTGCCGACCGCGACTGGGAATTCGAATACATCGAATCGATGCCTTTGGAGTATAATGACAACACGTTCACGACCAACCTGACCTCGATGCTCGCCGTGTATGCCTATCTGATCATTGGCCTGGACTACGACTCGTTCAGCGAATTGGGCGGCACTCCTTACTATCAAAAAGCCCTGATGGTGGTCAATAACGCACAACAGTCGAATCGACCGGGCTGGCAATCCCTCGGAAGCAACCGCAATCGGTATTGGCTGGTGGAAAACCTGACGAACCCTCAAATGAACGAACTGCGTCGCGTCCTGTACAGCTACCACCGGCTCGCCCTGGATACTTTCGATCAGGACCCCGACAAAAGCCGCACGACAATTTTGAATGGATTGAAGGAGATTAAGAAAATCCGGGACATCAACCCCAATTCAATCCTGGTTATCAGCTTTTTTGACGCCAAAGGAAAAGAACTGGCCAATATTTTCTCCGATGGCAACATCCAGGTCCGGCGGGAGGCGTACGACATCATCACCTCTATCGACCCGTCTAACCGAAGCATGTACGAAAAGATAATTCGGAATTGAATTGTCTTCCTGACGTTGATTAGATTTAAGGTCTCAGCTCACGCCAATCCAAATCAACCGTATGCCCATCGCGAGACAGTTGCGATTAAACGATCCCTCCGTTATCCGCCAACGGGCCGGTGAGTTCTTGGGAAAAAAAATTAATATTGTACTGAAGGACAACCGTGTGGTCTTTGGCGAGCTCAGCACTGTCGTGGCAGACGGGATTGTGTTGACCAACATGCGCCATAAGAAATCCCATTTTTCATTCACACAGATAGAAGAACTGTATTTTGATACGATCAGCTAATGCTGAAGCACCTCACGATAAAGAACTACGCCCTCATCAAGCACCTGGAAATGCGACCTTCGTCTCATCTTAACGTCATCACAGGCGAAACCGGTGCGGGGAAGTCGATCATGCTCGGCGCCGTTGGCTTGTTAATGGGAAACCGCGCGGACACGAAAGTATTGTGGGATGAGAACGAAAAGTGCATCATCGAGGGCGTCTTTGACGTCAAGAACTATAAGCTTAAGCCGGTATTTAAAGCCGAAGATCTCGACTACGACGATCAAACCGTTATTCGGCGGGAAATCAGCCCTGGTGGAAAATCGCGCGCGTTCATCAATGATACCCCGGTAACACTGGAAGTCATGCGTCGCATTGGCGGACTGCTGATGGACATTCATTCCCAGCATGAGACATTGTTGCTCGGTGACCATTCATTTCAACTCCGTCTGATCGACACGTTTGCCGGTAATGATCGTCTTCTCGACGAATACGGTTACGCATGGCATTCATACCTGGAAGCTAAGCGAAACCTCGACACGCTGACAGCGCAGGCCGGCACGTTGCGCCAGGAAGCGGACTTTACACGGTTCCAGCTTGACGAACTCCTGCAAGCTGCCCTTGAACCTTCCGAACAAACCGCGTTGGAATCTGAGCTCAAGATTATGGAACACGCCGAGGAGATCAAGACGAAATTCAACAGTGTGCTGCAGTCGTTAAGTCAATCTGAGTTCTCGGTCCAACGCGCGCTGGGCGACGCCAGAAACCAGATGCAATCACTTTCAGCATATGCCGAACAATACCGCGCGCTCTTCGACCGGATAGAAAGCATTCGTCTTGAGCTCGACGACATTATTTTTGAATTGGAAAAAGCCGAGAGTGCTGTCGAAGTCGACCCCGAGCGGTCGGAATGGATCCGCGACCGGCTGAGCACAATTTACCGGCTTACGAAGAAACACCGCGTCGACGACATCGAGGGCCTGCTGAACTTGCAAACGGCACTGCAGCAAAAAGCCGCCCTGACGTCCAATCTCGACGATGAACTCGCCCGTGCACGACAAAAATTTGAGCAGGCAATGAGCCAGGTACAAACCCTGGCCTCCGAAATCAGCGCGAGCCGCAAAAAAGCATTTGAGCCTTTGCGAAAGCAGATCACGAAATTGCTGAAGGAACTTGGCATTCCGGAGGCCAACCTCTCGATCGCCAGCCAACAGGTGGAGCCTACAGCAACGGGTATCGATCAGGTGGATATCCTTTTCAGTGCCAACAAAGGCATTGCGCCGCGGCCATTGGCGCAGGTGGCGTCGGGTGGTGAATTTTCGCGATTCATGTTCTGTATCAAGTACATCATGGCCGAAAAAGCGTCGTTGCCAACGCTCGTGCTGGACGAGATCGATAATGGTGTCTCGGGCGAAATCGCGATCAAGTTGGGAACGCTGATGAAGAATATGTCAAAGGATCATCAGTTGATAACGATCAGTCACCTTCCGCAGATAGCCGCAAAAGGCGACACGCACTATTTTGTTTACAAGGACAGTTCGTCCGGCAAAACAGTCAGCAAGGTCCGCGAACTCGCGACTGACGAGCGGGTCACTGAAATTGCCAAAATGATTGGTGGTGATAGGCCGTCGAAGGTCGCGCTTGAAAACGCGCAGGAACTGCTGCGCTAGTCAAGTTGCAGGTTGCATGTTTCAGGTTGCAGGTCTCTGTGTTGTAATGACCAGGGAATTCATTGCGCGAATCAAGTTTGTAGTTTGTAGTTAGGACTTCCAGCTTACAACTTGTATCCTGCAACCTGCAACCTACTCACTTTCGGCTTCGTCTTTGACTCGCTTTCCGAACGTTCCGCGAAGTCGTTGCCAGAAGTTTTCTCTTTCCGTGAGCGGTACAAAGTCCGCCACAAATGCCGTCGATGGGTCGATGTCGGGCAGGGTCTTGTCGTCTATGGAAAGCCTGTCGAAAATAATCGGGATCGCTTTCATGCCAGGACAATAACGGCGCACAAAAGAGCGCAGCAAGCCCGCCTGGAACGGGTCGGATGCCAGTGCAATTTTCCTGAACCCCAGTGCTTGCGCCATTTTCCAACCGTAATAGGCATTCTCCGTGCTGTGCTCGGCCCGGGTTTCGGAAAAAGTTCGATCAGCAGGAATCCCGAGTGAGTCGGCCATGATCTTCATCACGATGCCCTCCACATAAGGCGAGTACACCGATGATCCTGAAAAAATGATGTGAGTGGTAAATCCGCTGTCGTACAAATGTTTGGCCCAAAACAGCCGCATTTTCATCACCGCCGTCGTCTCGTCCCCTTCATACGGAACACCGGGAACGATGACGACGTCAAAGGGTTTTTCGCGCAACGCGCGCTCATACGACTTGGTCGCATACCGCGAATAGGTACAATGCGTCAGCACAGCGGCGAGCAAGAGAAAAATGTGCACATAAACAAAAATCTTAAGAAACTTAATTAGCAGACGCTTCATGCACGTATGATCAATAGTCCATCTATTTCGATCGTTTGGCGAGCCTTAGCTTCCACACCTTATCGTATTCCAGGACATTTTCATCAACGAGATCCCGCACAGCGTCCACGAACAGCTCGTGGTCGCTCGGCGCAATTGCCTCTTCCAGCTTCTCCACCGTGAAACTACCTCGTTTGATAACATTTACAACTTCCGCCTTGAGGGTTTCCAGCGATCCGGCGTTGTCTTTCTTCCTTTTTTCAATACACACATCACAGATTCCACAAGGTTTGAACGTTACTTCGCCGAAGTAATCCTGCACGACCTGCATGCGGCACCGAAAATCGTTCTCGACAAAGTCCACCACCGCCCGGGCTTTTCCCTCAATCAACTTTTTTCGTGCCATCAGCCGCTTCCGGTCCAGGGGTAGCTTGTCAGCATCCTGACGCGGCAATACGAAGGTAAGCTGGGGTTTATCTTTCACACCTGCGTAAGAAATGACACCGAGTTGATCAAGATGGCGCAACTGGCCTGTTATTTCTTCACGCGTCATGTTGAGGGCGTTCGCCAGGTAGGATTCGGATATGTTGACGAATCCAGAAAACAACTCCCCGCCATAGAGCCGCAAGAGCATCTTGAGCAAAGCATCGAACGAAGCGTTCGCGACCTGGAACTCATAAAGACTTTGATGGTCGGCTTCAACATGTACCGTTGATGGGTTGTAATAACTTTCGTTGAACTGAAGGAGGCCTTCCTCCTCCAATTTCTTAAGCGCATTGTATACCTCCAGGGGACGAAAATGAAAGCGTTCAGCGAAATGATGAACTTCGAAGTCGAAGCTCTCGCCTGCACCGCTGCCAAGCGCAAGCTGATAGTAGTTCGCCAGTGCCTGGTAGACCTTTGCGAGCACATCGACGGTAGGTTGAGATTGCTCGGTCTTCGTAATAAGATTATTGGTATCGGCATCCTGATATAGGATAACGGCGAATGAACGATGACCGTCGCGGCCCGCTCTGCCGGCTTCCTGGTAATACGACTCGAGATTCTCAGGCAGATCGAGGTGGATCACAATCCTGACATCGGGTTTGTCGATACCCATACCAAAAGCATTCGTTGCCACCATGATGCGGGTTTTGCCCTGGATCCACTCTTCCTGACGCCGCGTGCGCTCTTCGAACGAAAGGCCGGCGTGATAGTACGTTGCGGAAATATTCTTCCGTTGCAACCAGCGGGCCGTTTCTTGTGTGGTTTTGCGCGAGCGGACGTAAATGATTGCCGTGCCGCGAACTTTCTGCAGGATCTCCAGCACCTTCTTATCCTTGTTCTCCGTCTTCCGGACGACGAAAGAAAGATTTTCGCGGGCAAAGGATTTCTGAAACACGGCGCTGCCCTTTCGAAATCCGAGCCTGGCCATGATATCGTCGCACACCTCTTTTGTCGCGGTTGCCGTCAGGGCAATTATGGGTACATCCGGTTTGATATCCCGCAACATAGCAATTTGCAGGTAAGGAGGCCGAAAGTCGTAACCCCACTGTGAAATGCAGTGGGCTTCATCGACGGCGATCAATCCAACCCTCATTTGACGGAATCGCTCCCGGAAAATTTCTGTCTGAAGTCGTTCGGGAGAAACATACAGGAACCTGATGTCACCAAACATCGCGTTGTTGAGGTGCAGGTCGATCTCATGACGTGACAGCCCCGAATGCACGGCGACCGCCAGAATGTTGCGATGGCGAAGCTGTTCTACCTGATCCTTCATCAGCGCGATGAGCGGTGTGATGACTACACAGACGCCGTCCAGCAGAAGGGCTGGTACCTGGAAGCAGACCGATTTTCCGCCGCCGGTCGGCAGGATCGCAAGAGTATCAACGCCGCCCATGACAGAATGAATAATCTCCTCCTGCAGCGGACGAAATCGGCTGTGTTTCCAGTACTGTTGAAGAACTGACAGTGGCGTTTCCAAGCTCGTGCAATATAGCCATCCAGCGGCAATACTGGCAGGAACAGCATGAACCCAGGTTGGAAAATTTTCGTTACATTTATGGAATATTTTCCAAACGCATGGAACATCCGGATATCAACCATACTGCCTCCCGCCTGGTCGGGCTCCGGCCGACCCGGAAGAATGAGAAACTGAATTTTTCGGAGGTCGCCGTACAAGGATTGAAGAAATCGTCGGTGGAATATTTTCTTAAGAACTCCAAACTGAGACCGGCGATTTTTTACCGCTATCTCGACATTACACCCAGAGCGCTCGCAAACTACCGCGCGAACCAGGCCCTGCGCCTGTATCTAACCGACCGCATCCTCGACCTGGCCAAGCTATATGCACATGGATACCTCGTCTTCGGGTCAATCGATAACTTCAACTATTGGTTAAGTTCGCCTTCCGTCGATCTGAAAGGAGAAAAGCCGTTGGACCTCATCCATAGCAGGCACGGTCTGGAAGTCGTTGACGAAATTCTGGGCCGCCTCGAACACGGCATACCGGCATGATCGTCTTTCGCTGCGCCCTCCTGAAGCATGTCACGACCACGCTGACGGGCGATGGAGCGGCACGCTACGGAGGAAGATGGAATTCAAAAGGCGTCCCCGTCATCTATACAGCTGAAAGCAGGATCATGGCTGTCCTCGAGCTTCTAATACGCCAACCAATTGACAAGATTTGTGCGGATTTCCGGATTGTGCCGATCGAGTTCACAGAGACGTTCACTCAACCGCGCCTTCCCCCGGACTGGAAGGAAAATGAACGGACGTCCCGCAGGGTCGGCGATGACGCTCTTCAGAACAGGAACAATCTCGTGATCAGAGTTCCGTCTGCTCTGCTGGCCAACAGCTTCAACTTCCTGATTAATCCTCTTTCAACAAAAATTAGTCAGGTCAAGCTTCACAAAGAAGAACCGATATTGATGGATGAAAGGCTAATGGAAGCGTTGCGAAAATAGTGGAGATTCACCACCCTTCAGCGAAGAAGACATAATGACGTCTATCAGCGGATGAATCTCACTTCTACTCTGCGATTAATGCTTCGCGCGTGCTCTGTTTGTTCATCGACCAGAGGTCGTTTCTTTCCGAATCCAAAGACCTCGATCCGACGCGGGTTGATTCCCGCGTATGCGAGATAGGCAGAAACACTTTTAGCACGGTTCACGGACAACTCTTGATTGTACCTGTCGCCACCGCGGTCATCGGTGTGACCAAAGAGTTGAACCTTGATATCCGGATTTTTGAACAAGAATTCGACAACCCGATCGAGCTGGTCGAATGAAGAGTAGATGAGTTTGTAGCTGTCGTATTCAAATCGAATGTCATCCAGCACATACGTGACATCCAGATCCGTATCGGGCAGGGAAAATCGCGGCAACAAGTCCAACGTGTCGCGCACGATATAGTTTGGGATTACCTCCACGTGGTCGATGTAATAGTAGGCACTCTCCGCCAGCATCGGTTGGACGATCGGCCTGAAAATGATCTCGTAGTATCGCGTGTTTGCGTTGCTAAAAAAGTTTCCGATTACAAGAAAGGCTTCACCGCCAGTAGCCTGGTATGTCATCTCCGCCTTCTCCCATAATCCAGTGGTGCGTGTCAAAGCGGAATCGCGAATGACCGAAAGCGTTGGACGCTTGTCGAGCACACGGTCTGACTTCATGGAAATGGCTGTATCGCTAAGCAGCAACCCGATCCTGTCGACGGCGAACTTCGAGTACGAAGAAAGTTTGAACCGAAAACTTATTTGATAGGTGGAGTCCTTAACCAGTGGTCTGGAAAGCCGGCATTGGAGGTACTCGCGATAAGGGTATCCATTGGCCATCCATACATAAATGCCGGCGTATCCATGACCTTCATACGCATCGGCGACGCCGGCCCAATTATAGGGGACGTTGGCTTCGCCGGCGCTGCAGGAGTGAAAGTGATCGGGTGTACCTGTCGATGCCGATTGCCACCCGGGAACATTAAACTCGGCAACCGATTCGCTAAAATCACCAGGACAGCGGGTGAATTCTTCAAAACCCGGATTGGGAACGAGGTTGCCCGGAGTTTGCGCCCACACTGGCGCCAGGGCCAGTGACAACGCCGCCGCCAGGGGCACCTTCGCGATGCACGTCATAGTAGACTCACTTATAATATGTGACTTCTACTCTGAAACGTTGGTCGATGGCTCCTAGTCTGTCATACGCCGATTTCGAGATGCGAATCAGCACTTTATCCGTCAGGGCGGTGTCGGGCAGCCGGCCCATCACGCGCACGAACACCTCGCGATTGTTCATTTCATTCCGGATCTTCAGGATCGTGCCAATGGGCGCCGTGCGGTGAAGCGCGAGGTATTTTCGATTGCCCTCCGTGCCCTCAATCAGCTCGGCGATTCCGGACTCGATCGTCTCCGAACCATTTTTCACGGACTCCGATATCCGTATTGTATGTGGCTGCACGACCGTTTCCTTGACGGGTGCCACAACCGGGGCACTCTCAGTGACTGGTTGTTTCGGCTGCGCTGTCGGCGAGGCGGAAGCCACTACAGACGTTTCCGGTTTTTTTGGGGCGGCAACGATGAGGGTTTGTCCGATCTTCAGGTCCGCGTTCTCCAGATCGTTCCACTCGCGCAATTGCTGAACGGTGACCCCATATTGCCGCGAGATGGAAAACAATGTTTCCTGGGCGGCGACGATATGTTGACCCTTTGCCGGCGTGGGTGTTGTCTCTGCGGATTTTGCCGGGTGCGAGTCGTTCTTTCGGATGACCAGTTCCTGGCCAATAGCCAGGGCATCCCCCGAAAAATTGTTCCACGTCCGGATATCGTCAATAGAGACATCGTATTGCTGTGAGATAGAGTAGAGTGTTTCTTTGGCAGTTACAGTATGAACAATGGCATCGGGCGGGTAGCTTCGTTTTGGCGTGTAAGGAACTTTCAGGATTTGACCGACGTCGATGCCCTTCTCAGCATCAGCGTTGTATTCGATAATAGCTTCAACAGTGGTATGATAGCGTCTTGAAATGGCAAAGAGCGTCTCTTTCTCGTCCACCTGGTGAATAACGAAAAGCTTGCCGTTGACGGTTTCAACGCCAAGAGAGTCTTTGGGCGGGACCGAAATCAAACTGATCAAGATCAAAAAATGCATCATAGAAACCTGTAGCTTACCAACTCACTCCTGTTTTTCACGAAAATTAAATAACTGGGGAAGAGGAAAAAAGTATCCGTCGTTATTCCTTTCAAATGCTCGCCGAGCGTCTCCCGGGCCACCACCTGGCCTTCCTTGTCACATATCAACAAATAGTTAGCCAAATCGTTTTCTCCAATGAATGCCGAAATGATAAAGAATGAGCCGAATTCGACGTATTCGAGGGCCACGATACCTGAAAAATTGCATCGGGTTTCTAAAAAACGTCTCACCGTTTCAAAGTAGCCCGTCCCCCGTTGGTATTGAAACGGACGTATGGTCATTAAATTTTGTGGTTCTCCGACAAAAGAATCCTGGGCCAACTCTCCTCCGTTCACCAACGCGAGCACAATCTCCCTTTGGGTTGAAGTGTCGGTACCTTTGACGGCGTTACTAAAGATCTCGATGAGCGAGAAGTTGTTTCTCCACCAGCGCAGGTCAGCCGTGGTCGCGTCCACGGCGGCAAGGTGAGATCGTGCCGGGCCGTGCTGACCGTCGTACACGGAAAGAAAAAGTAGCTCAGACGTGCATCCGGACAACCCGATCCACCACGGCTCTTCGAATGTCACGTCCTTCCAGAGCCAGCGCCTGGTGTTGAGGTCGAGTGCGGAAAAAAGGGCGCGCTTGGCGTCCTGGTCGCGGCATTCGATAAACAGTCTGTGAGTCGTGTGATCGACCTGCGTCTTCCAGACCACTCCCGTCAGTTTTTCGGAAAACCAGCGTTCAATTTTTTGGGGAGGCGCTTGTTTCAAGTCAACAAATTATGACACACCGACGTATATTTCTTAACTTCGGGAAACACCGACAAGGTATGAAAAAAACACTGCTGTTGTTGATTGCTCTTGTTTCGCTGGGTAGCTCATTCGCCCAGAAAAAAGTGCTGATCCTGGAGATCAAAAGTGAGATCGATCCACGCACCACGCGTTACGTCGAACTCGGCCTTCAGCGTGCCAGAGAAATCAATGCCGATGTCGTGCTGATCGAAATGGATACGTACGGCGGGATTCTCACCGATGCCAAGGAGACCGTCGACAAGATCATGCAGCATAGCCAGCCTGTGTGGGTATTTATCAATTCGGATGCAGCTTCCGCGGGGGCGCTCATTTCGATTGCCTGCGATAGCATTTATATGTCGCCAGGTGCCAGCATTGGCGCGGCAACCGTCGTGGATGCAACAGGACAGAAGGCACCCGACAAATATCAGTCGTATATGCGATCGATCATGCGGTCGACCGCGGAAGAAAACGGCCGCGATCCGAAGATAGCGGAAGGCATGGTTGACGAGGACCTGGAAATCGCCGGCATCAAGCAAAAAGGACAAATCATCACGTTCTCGACTTCAGAGGCGATCGATCACGGATTCTGCGAAGCTAAAGTAACCTCTATCCAGGAAATCCTCGAAAGAAACAATCTGGCTGATGCGGAAATTATCCGATTTGAGCTGAGCCTTACCGAAAAAATCATTCGCCTGATCATCAATCCCGTTGTCAGTGGCATTCTCATTCTCATCATTGTGGCGGGTATCTGGTTCGAAATGCAGACTCCGGGACTGGGATTTGCAGGTCTTGCAGCGTTGGTAGCACTCATTCTGTACCTCGTGCCCTATTACCTCAATGGCCTTGCGGAAAACTGGGAAATCATCGCATTGTTTGTCGGTGTCGTCCTGCTTGCGGTCGAGATATTTGTGATTCCCGGCTTTGGCATAACCGGTGTATCCGGCATAGTTCTCATGGTCGTGTCGTTGGTACTCATCATGCTCAACAATGATGCATTCGACTTTGAGTTTGTCAGGGGCCGTGATTTGCTGGTGGCTTTCGCGGCGACGCTAGGCGGATTGCTTGGGGGAGTCGTTCTGCTGTTTGTGCTAGGCGCGAATATCGCCGATACCCGGGTCTACAAGAAGGTCGCACTCATTGATACGCAGAAGAGTTCAAAGGGATACACATCAAATCCGGTGAATATCGGTTTAAAGGGAAAGACCGGCGTTGCGTATACGGTTCTTCGTCCGAGTGGAAAGATAGTGGTCGAGGGAAAAATGTATGATGCGCACACGCGCGGCGACTATATCGAAAAAGGACAGGCAATCGAAATTATCAGCGATGAAGGCCCCTCGTTGAAGGTTAAACTTCAAGAGTAAATCAGGCGCGCTTTTTTAAGATAGCGAAGGATATTTGGTTAATTTTGGCCAAAATCCGGGGAGACAGCCTTTGCTCAGCGAAAACAATCTGTGTATTCCTGCCTTCCGCTTATTTACTCAACGCAAACGAAATCCTTATGCAAATTACCAAGAACAAAGTGGCAGCCATTCATTACACACTACGGGACAACAGCGGAACGATCATTGACTCCAGCGAAGGACGCGACCCGCTCCACTATTTGCACGGCGCCGGTAATCTCATTATCGGAATGGAAGAAGGTCTTGAAGGAAAATCAAAGGGTGACAAGTTTAATCTGAAAGTTGAGCCGGATAGAGGCTACGGAGAAAAAGATGAAAACCTTATTCAGAAAGTGCCGCGGTCGGCGTTTGGCGACCAGGATGTAAAAACGGGAATGCGTTTTTCAACCAACCAGGGTGGTGTGGTTACGGTTACTAATGTTGGACTGGACGCTGTTACCGTCGATGGAAATCATCCACTCGCCGGTGTTGAACTGAATTTCGCAGTTGAAGTGGTCGATGTCCGTGATGCAACATCCGAAGAGCTGGAGCATGGACACGTCCACGGTCCTGGCGGTCATCACCACTAGTCGCCATCGCGTCTTCCTTATGTTGAGATTATTTCGTCTCGGCATTTAATGCCTCTATGACCAGTGGGGATAGATCGTATGCCTCGGTCTTGAACAGCAGCAGTTCGACTCCACTCACTTTCTTGTTCAGGACTATGGTAATGCCGTTTTGAGCCGCGATGGCCTCAATCGCATTTCGCACACGAAGGTAGACGGGTGCCAGCAAAAGCCGTTGCTGGTTTTCGATTGTCCGTTGCGCATTCGCTTCCATCTGCTGAAGTTCATTGCTCGCTTGCTGTAATTCTGCCTGCTTGCGCGCAACGGCGCTGTCGGCCATCGTGTTCATCCCTTGAACAAAGTCGTCGTAATCCTTTCTCAATTGGTCCGACTTCAACTGGTATTCATTTTGAAGCCGGGTGTGAGTTGCCTTGAGCGTCTCCTCCAGCTCCTTTGCCGAAGTGAGCTGAGAGATAATAAACTCAACATCAGCGTAGCCGACAAGCGAAGCCGACTGTTGCGCATGGCTGCCCGGCACTGCAAGAGTCAGGAACAGACCAATCATTACTGCTACTTTCATACACCAGGCGACCATAGAAAATCGTGATGCAAGATAACAATCTCCCGGTCACTTACCGGTGCGGCCGATGATGAATATTTTTTGTGGAGTTTGACGCACATGCATGTTGAATTTTTCGCCACTATGCCGTGCGGTTTGACCATTTTTTCCTATTGAGGCCGGAGTTTCATCTTACCACCATCACGGTACGAAAGTTTCTCATGGATGGCGAAAAAGGAAATACTTAAATGATGTAAATATGAAACAGCTATTGTCAACCGTATGCTTTGCCGTTGCGTTTACAGTGGCAGCAATAGCCCAGGAGCAGCA
>CAZLWX010000070.1:0-19369 GCA_964563295.1 uncultured Roseivirgaceae bacterium
ATTACAAATACTTCGCAAGAAAATAATCCCGATACAGTCTCCTTTCCACTTCAGGCAGCTGCAGGAGGCAAGATATTCCGCGCAGAAATCTGGAACGATCATGTCGACGTGGTCGAAGTCAACCAGGATATAAGCAAATGGTTTTCCGCGCGGTTAGCGATCCCGTGTCGACTCGTCAGCTTTCCGGAAAGTAATATCCGGCTCGCAAAAAAGGGCGGCAAGAACGTCAGCCTGGCGGATGCGTACCCTTATCTCGTCATCGGACAGCGGTCTCTTGATGAACTCAATGGGCGGCTGGCGACACCGCTGCCAATGAACCGGTTTCGGCCGAACTTTGTCTTTACCGGCGGCGACCCTTTTGATGAGGACTCGTGGACTTCCTTTTCGATCGGCTCTGTGTCATTTCGGGCCATCGGTCCGTGTGCACGCTGCACTGTTCCTACCATCGATCAAAAGACAGCAATAAAAGGGACGGAGCCCCTGGCCACGCTGTCGGGCTATCGAAAGTCGGAAGGCAAGGTTTTGTTCGGCCAAAATCTTGTTGCTCTTGACTCGGGCGTCGTCACCGTCGGAGACCGCATCACGCCGATAACCGAAGAACCAGACCGACTATGACTTTCCTCTATCTCAAGGCAGTTCACATCGTTTTCGTCGTGACATGGTTTGCCGGAATGTTTTATATCCCTCGGCTGTTCATTTACGTAACGGAAGCATATGCCAAACCTGAGCCGGAGCGGACTATCCTTTTAAAGCAGCTCTTGCTGATGACGCGTCGCCTGTGGTACGGAATTACCTGGCCCTCCGCTATCATCACACTCTTAATGGGAGCGACGTTGTTGTTTGAAAATCCTGGATGGCTGTCGCAAGGCTATATGCACGTTAAATTGCTACTCGTGGCTATGCTATATGCCTACCATTTCTCGCTACAGCATATCTTCAATCAACTGAAGCGCGGCGTGACAAAATACTCATCCACCCGCCTTCGAATCTGGAATGAGGTGGCGACCTTATTTCTTATCAGCATTGTTTTTATAATTGTACTGAAAGATTCCCTCAGCATGCTCTGGGGAATAGGAGGTTTGCTAGTGCTTGCCGTTATACTGTTGATCGCTATTCGGATTTATAGGAAAATTAGAAATGAATAAGGCATTTTTCCAGTTTGATTTTTCCGCTCGGCAAATGGTCGTTGTTGGCGGGATTCTGTTGCTGTTATCATGTATCGAAAAAAAAGAAACGCCCCTGCCCATCTATGGCGAACGGGAGATTGTCGACGGCGACACCCTCTATCACACCATTGAGGATTTCAGGTTTGTTGATCAGGACAGTTCCATCGTGACCAACGCGACATTCGACGGCAAGATCTACGTGGCAGACTTCTTTTTTACCAGTTGCAGGACGATCTGCCCGGTGATGAAGACTCAGATGAAGCGGGTATACGACCAAATAAAAGACGATCCTGACGTACTTCTGTTATCTCACACTATCGATCCAAAGCATGACACCGTCGCACTGCTTCATGACTTCGCGGAACGCCTTGGTGTAAACAGCGCAAAATGGCATTTTGTGACCGGCGATCTGGATTCCATCTACAACGTTGCTCAGCGTAGCTACTTTGTGACGGCTTTGGAAGATTCAGCAGAACCAGACGGATTTATTCACAGCGGCGCTTTTCTGCTCATTGATAAGGACCGGCGAGTTCGCGGCACCTACGATGGCACGGTAGATGAAAGCGTCGACCGGTTGCTGGAAGACATTCAGCGCCTGAAGAAAGAGTACGCCTCCAAAAGCTGATGACCCGTATTCACACCACGGTTTGTGCGGTGTTGTTATTCACAACCCTCTCGTTTCCCGGATGTCGCGGCGACGCAAAATTCCGTCAATACTACAACCAGGGCGAAGACTTATACCGCAGGAATTGCAGCAATTGTCATCAGCATGACGGTAGTGGGCTGGGACGGGTATTCCCTCCGATTGCGTCATCCGACTATGTCGAGAATAATTTAGAAGGAGTCATTTGCTTGATGCGCCACGGAAAAAAAGGCAGCATTGTCGTTAACGGCGCGGAGTACAATATGGAGATGAAGGGTATTACCGAACTGACCGATCTGGAGATAGCCCAGATTTCAACCTATATCTATAACACGTGGGGCCGCGAGCGGGGGATTGTCGATGTCACACAGGCGTCGCGTATCCTCGGGGATTGCCGAAGGAAGTAATTCGTAATTCTTATTATCAGAAATCCGAGCAAATCCGTTTCAGGTTGTAGTCGGCCATCATATGCACGGCCGAGTTATCCAATTCAATAGTGTCACTGAGATCGGTAAAGGGCGAATCGACACCAAGCAAGTTGATAGACTCGTCGTTGACCTTAACCACAGACCGGATGCAAATGGAGCGCGTCGTTGTAATTGGCGCGATGTTCAATACGCTTCCATCAAGTCCAAACTTGATCAGATAAGGACTTGCCTGGCCAGTGCCTGCCCGGGTTTTGAATTCCTTGCCCGACGAATTCTTAATGGTGGTGTAGTTGCCGACGACAACGTAACCATCGCGGACGGCAACAATATCCTCGATCGTTCCACTCAAGGGAACATCCCTGCGCCACAACAAGTCACCCAGAATATTGATGCTTACCAACGAGAGTGTCTCGTCTTTCAGATAGTCCTGGTACTGACCATCGCCTTTGAAGGTCATGACAAAGCTGTTGCTGCGCTCCTGGTAAAGGATACGACGCGCAATTTTCTTTTCGCCGATCGGGTGGATCGTCTCCTTGCCTTGCTCGTTAATAAACACAAACGTGTTTGCCACATGGCTACTGTCCGAAGACGTGATGATCGCGGCACAGCCTTCCTGAGTTGCTACGATGTCGGCGACCCGGTTTACAAATGAAACCGAAAGGCTGTCTGGCGGCAGATTGTACTCTTTAACCCACCCCGTTTTACCATCCGGATTCACTCGAGCGACGAAGGCCATGATGTTGGCTACCCGGCGGTTGCTGCGATGGATTCCGCCCAGGTACATGCTGCCATCGGGATTTCTTGTCTTCTTCAGCGTTACTGGAGGAATCGCGCCCGGAGTTTCCTCAAAGGTCTCTCTCACAAACAAGGGAATAGAATATCCACCAAGTTTTATTGAGCTGCCTTCCTGTTCATCGTGCTTGAGTGATGTCAGCAGGCTGGCTTTCAGTGTATCGCGGTATATGGCAAAAGTGCCGGAGATGAGCCGGCCCTCCTGTTCTGCAAATTCACTCAGACCCTGTTCGCCCCGATAGAATTTTGAAAAGAAGTCGCGGTGTTTTTGGACAGCCAGTGGATTGATCAGTTGGCGAAGTGAAGTGTGCAGGCTGTCGGCTCTCCGGTTGTAATGTATCAGAACGCTGTACGAATCGAGTTTCCGCGCATTGGTCGTATCATTGACAATCGCATTTTCCCTGGCCATCCACTTCTGCTTGAACGCTTTGTATTTGATCACCGCAAGGGCGACTGAATTCTTGTCGAACTTATTCAGGTTGAACGCCAGGTCCTTATCTACGTCGTGGAATTCAGGGGGTTCATTCGTCGACATCTGTATCTGGTCCAGATTGGATGTGATCGTTGTCTCGTTTTGCTCAAGTTTGGCGCGGAGGGGTACAATCTCCTCATTGTACATCTTGTAGAAGGAATCAACCCATGCTCCGTAATTCCAAAGGTCCACCCGTGGCACCAGGAAATTCAATCCTGTCGTGAGCCCATCAAGGTGGTACACAGTGATTGGCTTCACAACATATTGTTGATTATAGTTCTTTACAGGATAATCGCGTCTCAGCGCGATGTACTGATCGAAGTAAATGATGGAGGAGTCGTAGGCCATCTTGAGTGATTTCAGTTCACGGTCTATATTTCCGTCAAATAAGAGCAGCATGTCCTCGAGCGTCTTGTAGCGGTTGTTCAAAGCTGAGAATATCTTCACAGCATTTCCGTACTGATTTACGCTCTTCGTAAACGCCCGGTATATCAACGGCATATTCGCGCTGAATTTCATTGCCGAATCGTAGGCATCCCGCATCATCCTTTGAACGGCCGGGAACTCTACGTAAGGTCGCCCTTTGCTGTCAACAGTATTGAAGAACGGAGCATAGAATTCATTGTTACGTCTCACTTCTGATTCAGTCACAATGATACTGGCGCGAAAAAAACGCTCAGAGGCTTCATGAGCGTGAGCCATTGCTGTTTGATACTCGATCAGAGGGTCAGCCTGCATAAAAAGGTCATAGTGCAGTTTGGCGAGTCGGAAGTCTGCATTGGGTTGATTGGGATCATAGGTCAAATGATTCCAAAGCATGCTGATCTGCTCTTGTGGCGATGCACCATCGAGCAATGCCACAAGCTCCTTGTATTTATACTCCTGTCCGCTGACAGGCGCGGCTATCAGGGAAATAATCAGGATCGTGAACCACCGGAACATCATGTTGTTACAATTTTATATCCCAATAATTTTCAACTCAACCCGCCGGTTGATAAAGCGATTTTCGTCTGACGTATTTGGAAGTTTCGCCATCCGTTCACCATAACCGCGGGCTTCAAAGCGTTCCGGCACGACGTCGTTGGCGGTAAGGTAGTCCACAACACTTTGCGCGCGTTTCTGCGAAAGAATCTGGTTGTACGATTCGGATCCCACATCATCGGTGTGGGCCGATATTTCGACCCTCAGCGTCGGATTCTCCACCAGCAGCCTCACGACCCGCTCAAGCTCGGCAAACGAGACGTCTGATAATTTCGCCGAATTGGATTCAAAGTTGATGTCCCGGAGCGTTAGCTTGGTTCCAACCTCTAGTTTCTGCAATTTGAAACTGACGGCTGCTTCCTCGGCCGAATTCATATCAAGCGTTCTTGAATCAAAAGCATAACCCTGGTCACTGCTCACTTCGATTTCGTAACGGTCACCCGCTCGGAGCGATACCATCTGGTTACCGGACACTTCAATCACTTCGTCCCGGTCTTTATTCCGCAGGACTACTTTGGCCTTTACTTTCGAGTTATTGGTGAAATCGGCGACGTTGATCATCACCTCCTTCTTCTCCGGCACCAACTCGATGAACTTCTCAAAGTCGCGATATAGGATCAGCCCGGACAAGTTGAATTCCATGATAGCGCTTTTGAACATCGGCGAACTGATGATGATCTCATAGTCGGCGCCAAGCGGCAAGTCAACCGCAAGCTTGCCGGCATCGGCATCAACGTCGCGGAGGAATTCATTCTTTCCTTTTTCGCGGATTTTTATCTCCGACGGCAACGGCTCAAAGATCTCTTTGTCGTTGACGTTCAGCGTCAGTTTGACAGTCCTGAAAAGTTGGATATCCTGCTTAATCTCGCGGTATTGTTGAACATCGGTCAGATCCATTGGGTAGGTGTAACTTGAGTACCCATCCCTTTTAAACTCGATGTTAAAGCTCCTTCCAACGGGCAACACGACGGTGTATCGACCATCCTGAGGGTTATTGTTCAGATGCATGACCGTTTCGGAAGTAAACGCATCGGTGACGATGATATCTACCCCAACACCCTGCTGTGTATCCCGGTCAGTTATGAATCCCTGGATGATATTGTTTTTAAACTGTCGAAGGTCGTACGGGATCACCACGGAATAAATGTCTTTACCGTCATTTGTAAAATACATCAGGTCTCCCTGCGCCGAGATTGAAGGCGATTGATCGTCTTGTGGGGTGTTGACAAAATCCAGCGGTACAGGGACCGACCAACTTCCGAGCTCATTCAGGCGTGTGAGATAAAGGTCATATTGACCCTTCCCTCCGGGCCGGTTCGAGGAGAAGATCAGGGTCTTGTTGTCAGCCATTATCCTGGGCGCTTTCTCGCAATCATAGTTGATCGGGTACGGCAACTTCTCCGGTTTGCTCCAGGAACCATCTCGTTGACGCTCCGACTTCATAATGCATGGACAAAACATCTCCTTCTTTCGAAGCTCCTTGGTTCGCGGGCCAGCGGTATTCAGGCCGACGAAATACAATGTTTTGCTATCCGCGCTGATGGATGGGAATCCCTCATACTCGGGAGTATTTATCGGGCTACCGATGGACTCAAAACGTCCCCACCCGTTTTTCTGGCGCGGAGCATAGTAGATATCATTGTTCATGAAAAAATACAACGTATTACCATCGAAGCTAATGCTCGGCCCTCCAGCAAGTGCCGTTGAGTCGATGGTGAGGTTGATGCTGTCTAAAGAAGTAGGATTACTCCAACTGCCATTCTCATCGAGGGTGTACTCGAACAGCCTCCACGTTCCGACTTTGTCCTCCAGGTTAGACTGGACGATCATTGTCTTTCCATCAGCCTGGATTGTTGCGGCATATTCAATGATCGAGGGGCTGCTGATCGCCGGCTTGCGTGTCGCACTATAATAAGCCATCGAATCAACAGCAGGAATGACGGCCCCCTCCTGTGCCAGCACCTCGGTACATGCCGACAGGAGGATAATCAGGATCTTAAACCTTCTTTCCATGTTCGTCTATATTAATAGCCTATCATTATAAATGCTCCCCAGTAATATGGAGATGGATATTTCTCTTTCATGGCGATCTGCGCTTTCCTGAATGCCACCAGCTTACTGTCGCCAGCAAGCCAATGGTTATAAAACTGAACCATGAGTTCTTGAGTAGCGCGATCATCGACTTGCCAGAGGCTCATCAACACAGCGCTGGCACCCGCCACCAGGAAAGACCGCTGGAGTCCATATACTCCCTCGCCGTTCCTCACTTCGCCAAGACCCGTCTCGCACGCCGACATGACCACGAGGTCGGTGTGGTCAAGTGTGAGGCTCATCGCTTCGTACGCCGTGAGGATGCCGTCTTCAACGGTTGTCGCGTCAGTGTTGTCTTCCTTTACTGTAGCGCCTGCCAAGAGCAGACCCGACCGGACCAGTGGGTTGCTCATAAACTTACTGGCATCATCGTCATCAGTATCCGAAAGGTCGACGTCATTCAAAAAGAAGCCATGGGTCGCGATGTGTAGAATTTTCGGATTCACAATGCTCTTTAAGGCCTCCTCAGTTGCTTTATTGCGCATGTGTGCTGAAACATTCAGCGCCGACGCCTTCATCAGGTCCCGGATCTGATTGACCTCCACCTCCGTGCCGGGCAACAACGGGACGGTGCCTTCAAAGCCGAATTTTCGCGCCATGGAATTGCTTTGGTCTGCGACATGGTTTGCATCCATCGACAAGTTAAAGTCAACATATCCAAAAAGATGAGCATCGTTGGTCAGCGCCTGATCGGCAACATTCCGTTCGAGAATTTCCCGGGTATTGGACACGAGGCTGATGGTGTAATCGTCGAGAACCCAGCGGTTGGTTACCGGGTTTCGGAGTGTTGCCAGGTTCATTTTGTTAAAGACACCGTCACTGCTTACATACAAATGAGTGATTCCGCCCAGTACTTTTTCCAACGGTTTCCAGAAATGGTTATACGAATGTCGATCTTCGAGTGAGAAGCGGATGGTGTTTCGCTGATAGAGATAGTGACGCGTTTCCAGTTTTGTACCCGAAGGCCAGATGACTAATGCCGGCTCCGGCTGATCCTTCCTCAGCATGACGCCGACATAATAGACTGAGTCGGGGACAAACTTCTTCCGAATTCGAATGATCTCGAGTGCCGCTTCTCCGTCGGCGAGGGCGTTCCTGACATCTTCCGCGGTATAGTCAGGTTGTGCATATTGCCTCCTAAAAATCTCTGACGTACGGGTCAGCTCCTTTTCCAACTCATTGGCCACTGCCTGAAGGGCCTTGATGTCTTCGTGGCCGGCGCGCTCCTCGGCAGTGAGGGTGTAATATCGTCCAATCGTTTCTTTGGTGGCCAACCATTTACTGTAGACCTCTATCGTCTGCGCATCGTTGGTGGCTAGAATTTGCCGGCGGACTTTTGTCGTGGAATTGAGCAGGATTGCTTTCGCAAACAGTTGAAGGTTATAAAGGTCAAAAAGAGTTTGGACAGACGTAGCGCTGCCGGGATCCTTATTGACGAACTGAACACAGAAATCCTGGTAGGTCTCCAGCACCGGTTGGATTTTGTGATAGAAAGCTCCCTTCTCTTTTTCACTCATGAAGGGAAAGTTCTCCTTGATCTGCCTCAGGTATTGGCTGATCACTGTCTTAAAATATTCATCTGCCTTTTCAAGATTGCCGGTCGCAAAGTAGATACTGGCCAGACCGTACAACGAGCGGGCGTAATCGGGGTGTTCCTCGCCGAGGATTCGTTTTCGCAATTCGACGCTTTGTTGCCAGGCTTTTTCGGCTTCATCATATTTTCCCTGATCCTGGTAAAGGGCGGCAAGATTGCTCACCGTAACGGCGTACGAAGGATGGTCTTCGCCGTGGACCTTTCTCGTAACCTCCAACGCCCTCTCGAGCAAGCGTTGAGCGTCGCTGAGTTTTCCCTGCTTCTGGTACAACACGCCCAGGTTTTTGAGCGCGACAATATACTGAGGATGATTGGTTCCAAATACCTTTTCGTCGATGGCGAGCGCGCGTTCAAGAAGCGGGCTGGCCAATTCCAGTTTCTCCTGCATCTGGTATAACGTCGCCAGGTTTTGAAGCGTAGTGGAGTAATCTGATGTTTCTGTCCTTCCCTCCTTCTCGATCTGGGCTAATAACTCTTTAAACAGCGGTTCGGCTTCCTCGTAGTTACCCATCGTCTGATAGAAAATCGCCAGCGCATTGGTAGCGCGCGCGACCTGCGTGGAGGGCGCGCTGCTTGCCATCGCGTTCAACAGCGAATACGCTTTTTTGAAACATGGTTCCGCAGACGGAAAATCTCCCGCACTTTGAAAATATCGACCCAGTGTCACCTGCGCCGACGCATACTGCAGGGATTCAGCACCGAGGATCTTCTCAATGATCGCCACAGCCGAGTCAATCTGTCCTTTCGCCACCGTGACCATGCCGCGATTAATATTCACATGCGCAAGGTTTTCCAAAGTCGACGCATACACGAGCGTATTGACACCCGCCTCTTGTTTCAGGTATTGCGCCGCTTCATAAAAAAGGTCGTAGGCCACCTGGACCTGCCCCTTCATCTGTTGAACAGATGCGTGATTATTGAGGACCACCGGATAGTTTCCATCCGGTTTTATGATGCCCGACTTGTAGGCCGACACGACAAGTCCAAACACCGAGTCGGCCGCTGAGATGTTGCCCTTTGTGCTGTAGGCGGATCCAATCCCATTCATTGCCATGACCCACTCGGGGCTGAATTTCCGGTCTTTCAACAGGATGATATTAAGGGCCTTTGAAAAAGCACGGAAACCACCATCGGGATCTGATGTCTTTAGCAGTACAAGGCCTTTTTTCACCTGCAGCGATGCGATACGCATCGAGTCGCTGCCGTTCATCATTCCTTCCGCCTCCATCAAGACGCTCAATGCTTCCGATCCTTTTTCTTCTTCACTCAACACCACGGCGAGGTTCTGTAAAGTCTCGCTGTACAGCTTGCGTTGTGAGGCAACGTTCGAATCCAGCTGAGCTAACGCTTCCCGGTAATATTTCTCGGCGGTAACCAGGTCGTTAGAACCTTTGCTCGCCATCGCCCTGTTAGACAAAATTACGGCGGCGAGATCACCCTTCAGCGCATCCTGAGGAATCCGCGAGAGGAGTTCATCGGCTTTTTCTGGTTGTCGCATCCGCTGAAAATTCACCGCACGTGCATTCAGGAGCCGGAAGTAATCGGCATCCATCCGACCAATGTGCTCATAGATGGTCTGAGCAGATTGATACAGCTGGTCGGCCTCTTCCCACGCCTGGCGTTCGTGGCTGATTTGTGCCAGGCTGATTAACAGGGCCGCGTAATCGGGAGATTCAGTCAATCCCTCGCCTTCGTAAAAAGTCTTCACCATGTCAAAACTTCTCTCAGCATCTGCCGTCTCGCCGCGGTCGAGGCTCAACTCTCCAAAAAAATAGGAAGACTGGAGTACCGCCGACGTGATTTCCTGAGGTGTGGAAGTCAGGTATTGTCTGAAAATCCGATACGCCTCATCCTCTTTGCCAAGGTTGTAGAGGCTAATGCCGATATTCAACGATGTTTCAACGACAACGGGTTCTGAGGGCTGATAAAATTGACTGTAGATGGAGAGGGCCTCACGAAACGCGGATTCAGCTGCATCAAAGTCGCCAAGCACCAGTTGAAAAGATCCAGCCTGACCAACAGCCGCGGCATACTGCTCATCTTTTTGCGACTCGCGGAGGACGACCTCCTTGGATGCATAGTCGAGTCCTCTCTCATAGTCACCGTTCTCATAACAAATTACCTGCAGTAATCGAAGGATGGCGGCGTGGTTATCCGTTGACTGATCCGCTTCTTTCAAGAAAAGGGTCAAACACTGGTCGGCCTGCGCCAGGGCAGTTTCATGCTCGCCGTTCTGATAGGCATCCTGGGCACTCGTATACAATTCCGCCCAACTCTGCGCCGACACTGCCGAAGAAACGGAAAGTAATATCAAGCATAGAAAGAGCCTTTCGCGCATATGAGCAGGGTTAGACAAAGATAAACCGATGGTGAAAACATAAAAATGAAAAATTCATTTAATCAGGTGCGCATCGAGTGTATTTAGGGCGAATGCATACCTAGTTTTCGGTATTTCATTCCACTCCTGGTTTTCGATGCACTGATCAAGAAGACCCGGCGTCGCCATTACCGAATGCTTCGGCAGCATCGTGGGAGAAGTGGTCAAGGTCTCCAGGAAACCGGATGGCAAAATCAAGATCGATAAAGTTTGGGCCGTGATGAATTGCGGATGGTACGTCAATCCGGATATCATCCGGCGCAGGTTGAAGGCAGCATGGTTATGGCGTTGGGCGCTGCGACGAAACATGCGACACATTTTAAAGATGGTAAGGCGGTGCAAAGGAATTTCGATGCGTATCGCATGCCTCGGATCGGCGATGTTCCGGAGATCGAGGTCCACATTATGGAGAAAGCCGGAGGCGTCGGCGAGCCGGGACTGCCACCATTCACGCCGGCGCTGACAAACGCGGTTTTTGACCTGACCGGCAAACGCATCCGCACCTTGCCGTTCAATCTTGACGAAGTTTAGTCATTGGCTCAAATATTGCGTCTGTGTAAAGCAATCTTATTGAGATTGCTTTACTTTTATGACTTAATCTAGCTAATAAGGAAATGAACAAAAATTTTCTTGTCATCATCATTGTACTCGTTGCAGTCATGCTGACCTCCTTTCAGCAAAAGCAAAAATTCGACTTGAAAGCAAGCGTCTTCCGCGGCCAGGATATTTACAGCGCACAATGCCTCACCTGCCACATGGAGAACGGTGAAGGTCTGGAGGGCATCTACCCGCCGTTAGCAAAGTCAGACTACCTGATGGATGACAAGGTTCGCTCGATCCGTCAGGTCTTGAACGGAGTCTCCGAGGAGATTACCGTCAACGGCAAAGTGTATAATGGTATGATGACAGGGTTTGACCTCACCGACGAACAGGTGAGTGATGTGTTGAATTATGTCCGGAATTCGTGGGGTAATAAAGGGCCCGCAATCACTCCAGTGGATGTGGCCTCAGTCCGGGGACAATAAACTTTCCTGCTTATCAGCCATACAGGCTTCCTGCTTTGGATAGTCCCTAACATCGCATGTGATGGTTCATTGGCGTAATCGAAACCCATCAATCCCAGTTCGACCCCTATCTTATCCGTTGCACCATTGAAATTTATTGACCGCAAGCCCCACTTGCTAAAAAAAATAAACGCCTTCTTCAATCTACCTACCTTAAAATACGCTATCTTAGGTTTCATTCATTAACCTAAATATCCTTAAACGTATGATGAAAAAGCTACTTTCGATGGCGGTCATCGCCACCATCGGCACAATTCTGTCTTGTCAAACAGAAGATGGAATGATTTCAAAGCAGGATGTCACGCCTGAGATCCTCGCAAAAATTCAGAGCCTGGGATTTAGCACGCAGAATGTGCAAGCCCTGGACGGAGGTTTCCTTGTTGAGGGAGACATCCTCCTCCACGATCATGACCTCAATGGCTTGCATGATTCCAAATACCTGGTCATTGCCGAAACAGAGCAGTATCGGACAACGAACCTGGTAAGCGCACCGCGCACGATCACGGTGAGTCTTGACAAGAAAATTCCGACCTCGTACATCGCGGCGGTGGATGAGGCGATCAGCCGCTACAACGCGCAGAATCTCACGATCACTTTCCAGCGCGTGAGCTCCAATGGCAACATCAAACTGGTCAATGGAAACGGGAACTTCCTCGCTTCTGCAGGATTTCCTACTTCGGGTGGATCACCTTACGGACAGGTCAAACTTAACGTGAGAGCTATAGGCAATCAACCTCTTGGCACCGTCGCCACTATCATTGCTCACGAAATGGGACATTGCATCGGTTTCCGTCACACCGATTATATGGACAGAAGCTTTAGCTGCGGCGGCGCTCCTACTAATGAGGGTGCATCCAATGTAGGCGCTATCCATATCCCCGGAACGCCAACCGGTCCCGACAACGGCTCCTGGATGTTGTCTTGCATTGGCTCCGGGCAAAACCGGCCATTCAACAACAACGACAAGACAGCTCTCGGCTACTTGTATTGAGAAAGACGTGAACAACGCCAGGAATCCCCGGAGCAACATCCGGGGATTTTTTTTTGCCGTGACAAATGTTGGCGTTTTTGAGTAACTTAATCCTCCCAAACCCAAAGAATGAAAGATCAAAGGGCAATAGTGGCGGCGTTTAAGGAGGTCGACCTTTCGGAGCGAAGCGCGGCCCTGGCGACAGTTGTGAAAGTACGAGGCTCGTCCTATCGAAGTCCCGGCGCCAGGATGCTGATTACCGACGATGGAAAATGGGTCGGCTCGATAAGCGGCGGTTGCCTGGAAGGTGATGCCTTGCGAAAAGCCAGGAAGGTGATGACCGATCGAAAAGCTTGTGCCGTGACCTACGATACAAGGGAGGAAAGCAACCAAAACCTTGGCATCGGACTGGGCTGCAACGGTGTCATTGATGTTCTGATCGAACCGATAGACGCCGAGGACCCTCGCCATCCCATCCGGATTTTTGAACAAATCATCGGTCTGAATGAACCTCTCGCACTGGCCACCGTCTTCTCGGAAACCTGCGCCGGCGAAAAACTACTCATCGACTCCAGCGGTAAAGAACTGGCGCAGCTATCCAATGCGAGCCTGTCAAAACTGGTCGTGTCCGATCTGATCTCGACATTTGAGACCCATCGGTCTCAAGCAACGGAGTACTTGTGCGATGGAATAAAATTCGAAGTATTTCTCGAACTCATTCAACCGACGGTCTCGTTAATCATTTTCGGTGGAGGTTTCGACGCCCGGCCTGTAAGCGAGCTTGCGAAATCACTCCAGTGGCAGGTTTCAGTGACCGATGAATGCGTCGCCCACATTGCGCCGGTATTTTTTCCTGGAGCTGACAAGCTTTCACTTTGTCAACGCGAATTTATCGATCGCGATTTCGAGATTACACCCTACACAGCTTGTGTGCTGATGTCGCACAACTATGAATACGACCGCGATGTTCTGAAAAAACTTTTGACAACTGAAACGCCGTACATCGGAATCCTCGGCCCGCGAAAACGCTTCGACAAGATGGTGGAAGAGCTACGACAAGGTGGAACAGCCCTGGCGAAAAATGATTATCACCGCATCCACTCTCCCATCGGGCTTGATATCGGCGCGGAGACCCCCGATGAGATTGCGGTCAGCATCATTGCGGAAATCCAAAGCAAATTTTCCAACCGCTCCGGTGGATTCCTGAAGTACCGGAACACGCCAATCCATCATCGCGAAAGAGGTGATGACCAGGTATTCAAACAAGTCTATCTCTCGCCCGGGCACGGGACTAAAAGTGCAAATCACAAGTGAAGCGTCAATACGGACTAATTCTACTGGCGGCCGGATCCTCGAGCCGTATGGGTCAGTCCAAGCAATTGCTCGATGTCAACGGTGAGCCGTTACTGCGTTGCATGTGCAGAACTGTCCTTGCATCATCCGTCAAACATGTTGCCGTCGTGCTCGGATCTTACGCGGAACACCACCGCCAGGTCATAGGAGACTTGGAGGTCGACGTCATCGATAATCCGGAGTGGGCAAAGGGAATGGGAAATTCACTGAAAGCCGGACTTAAGGGTGTGCTCTCTAAAGATTCGTCAATCCCCGGTATTGTGGTGATGGTTTGCGATCAACCCAAAGTCGACAATGGCCTTATCAACAAAATAATCTCTGCTCATGAGCGGACCGGCAAACCGCTCGTGGCCTGCCGATACGATCAAACGGTTGGTGTCCCGGCTTTTTTTGGAAAAAAATATTTTGATGCTCTTGCGAGCCTGGAAGACGACCACGGCGCAAAGGCGATACTCCTTCGAAATCCCGATGACGTTGCCATTATTGATTTCCCGGAAGGAAAAGTCGATCTTGACACCATGAGCGATTACAAGAATTTCATAAACCACACTTGACATGAAATTGAATTTATTTTTGGTGGGGGCAGCGCTCCTTTGTATGCAGTGCGGCCGTTCGTCGCACAGTTCTGCCATCGATGCGTCGCGCGACAGCATAAATGCCCTGATGGAACGCAATCAGATTCCCGGGTTGGCCGTCACAGTCATGGTTAATGGTCAGATGGTATGGTCCGAAGGTTTTGGTCACGCCGATGTCGAGCAGGATGTACACGTCGACCCTGCGACAACGCGCTTCCGAATTGGAAGCATCTCAAAATCGTTGACGGCGTTTGGACTCGCCAGGTTGTATGAACAGCACAAGATATTCCTGGATTCATCGATCTACTTTTATTTGCCCGATTATCCCTTCAAAGGGTATAGACCTTCGATCAGGCAGATCGCGGGACACATTGCGGGCGTGCGCCACTACCGGGGTGACGAATGGTTAAGTGCCCGCGCTTTCGCGTCCGTAACTGAAGGCCTTTCGATTTTCAAGAACGATTCCCTCATGTTTGCGCCCGGAAGCGATTACAGCTACAGCAGCTATGGATTTAATCTGCTCAGTGCGGCTATGGAGAAAGCCTCAGGTCGGAACTTCCTGGACTTCATGAATGCAGAGGTATTCATTCCCCTCAAGCTCGCAAACACATGTCCTGACCTCAACGACAGCATTATTTACAATCGTTCGCGCTTTTATGAAGTCGATAGTGATCATTGGACAAATGCCCCTTATGTTGACAACAGCTATAAGTGGGCAGGAGGTGGTTTCATTTCCACCTCGGAAGATATTGCACGTTTCGGTAATGCGTTGCTCGCCAATGATCTCGTTTCTGCGGAAACAATCAGGTTGTTCACCACTCCTCAATCGCTCAACAACGGAACATTGACCCAGTATGGCATCGGATTCGCCACGAGGCAAGATCACCTGGGAAGGTACTTCTTTGGCCACAGTGGTGGTTCCGTCGGCGGCTCTTCCGATATGGTCATTTATCCGGAAGAAAAGGTCGTCGTGGCCGTGCTCACGAACCTCAGCGATGCAGGTGTTTCAAGAATAGCAAAAGTGATTGCTCACCTGGTAATGAAAGAATAAAAAAAACGCCATCCCGGATACCGCATGGCGTTCATATTGCTTCGTCAGTGTAAGACTAAAACCTACACCTTGATCTCGACGTCAACTCCACTGGGAAGCTCAAGCTTCATGAGGGCGTCTACTGTTTTGGCGCTGTTGCTGTAGATGTCCACCAGGCGCTTGTAGGTGCACAGTTGAAACTGTTCCCGCGACTTCTTGTTCACGTGAGGCGAACGCAGTACGGTGAACTTTTCTTTCTCAGTAGGAAGCGGAATTGGTCCGCTTACCACGGCGCCCGTTGCTTTCACTGCCCTTACGATCTTCTCGGAAGATTTGTCCACCAGATTGTGGTCGTAAGACTTGAGCTTTATCCTGATTTTCTGGTTCATGTTTTGTTTTTTAGGAGATCGTCTAAATCCTATTTCTTAATTATTTAGCCACGGCGGCGCCTTTGACTTCCTCAATTACTTTCTCAGCCAGGTTCTTCGGCACCGGTGCATAATGCGAGAAGGTCAGCGATGCCGACGCACGCCCTGAAGTGATCGTGCGAAGGTCAGTCACATATCCAAACAACTCGGCCAGCGGCACATCAGCCTTGATGACCTGTGCTCCACCGCGCGTGTCCATTCCTTTCATGAGGCCACGGCGACGGTTAAGATCGCCAGTTACCGAACCGGTATATTCATCGGGCGACAATACCTCTACAGACATGATCGGCTCCAGTAACTGAGGTCCTGCCTTGCGAGCTGCTTCCTTGAATCCAAGACGCGCCGCCAACTCGAATGACAAAGAATCCGAGTCAACATCGTGATATGAACCATGGAACAGCCTTACCCGCATGGAATCTATCGGGTAGCCGGCAAGCGGACCATTAACCATAGCCTGTTCAAAGCCTTTTTGTACTGCCGGGATGAATTCGCGCGGAATAACACCACCGACGATGTCGTTGACAAATTCGAGACCTTCCTTGCCATCGGTACGAGGTCCGATTTCAAACACGATATCGGCAAACTTTCCTCGACCACCCGTCTGCTTTTTGTAAACCTCTTTATGCTCAACCGACGTGGTAAGCGCTTCCTTGTAAGCAACCTGGGGAGCGCCCTGGTTGATCTCGACTTTGAATTCACGTTTGAGTCGATCAATGATAATTTCCAGGTGAAGTTCGCCCATTCCACGAAGAATGGTTTGACCGGTTTCCTGGTCAGTATTGACGCGGAGGGTGGGATCTTCTTCCACCAGCTTGGCAATGGCCATACCGAGCTTGTCAGCATCCACCTGCTTTTTCGGCTCGATGGCATAACCAATCACCGGCTCGGGGAATACCATCGACTCGAGGACGACTTTGCGTTTTTCGTCACACAGTGTGTCGCCAGTCTTGATATCCTTGAAGCCCACAACGGCACCAATATCACCAGCAGAAAGTCTTTCAATCTGGTTTTGCTTATTGGCGTGCATCTGGAACACACGTGAGATCCTTTCTTTATTGCCAGAACGGGTGTTGTAGATGTATGAGCCAGACTCCAGTACACCGGAGTACGCACGAATGAAACACAATCTGCCCACGAACGGATCGGTAGCAATCTTGAATGCCAGGGCGGTAAATGGTTCCTTCTGATCCGGCTTGATGACAACCTCAGCACCCGAATCCGGGTCTGTGCCGATAATATTATCCTTGTCAAGCGGTGAAGGAAGCAGCTCCATGACATAATCGAGCATGGTCTGCACGCCTTTGTTCTTGAATGACGATCCGCAAACCATCGGAACGATCTTCATGTCGATCGTCGCCTTCCGGAGCGCAGTCAGAATTTCTTGTTCAGTAATTGAGTTGGGGTCCTCGAAAAACTTTTCCATCAGTGATTCATCGTACTCCGCTACGGCTTCGAGCAACTTTTCGCGGTACTCATGAACCTCTTCCTTCATGTCTTCGGGGATGGGAACGACCTCGTAGGTCATGCCCTTGTCTTGTTCATTCCAAACGATGCCCCGGTTGTTGACCAGGTCCACAACACCTTTGAAGTTTTCCTCTTTCCCGATAGGAAGCTGAAGGGCTACCGCCTTGCTTCCGAGTTTATCCTTAACCTGGCGGCAGACGTCGAGAAAATCGGCACCTGCGCGGTCCATCTTATTGACAAAACCGATTCGCGCCACCTTGTAATTGTCGGCCAGACGCCAGTTCGTTTCCGATTGTGGCTCGACGCCGTCAACGGAACTGAATAGGAACACCAACCCGTCCAACACACGCAGCGACCTGTTCACTTCGACAGTGAAGTCGACGTGCCCCGGTGTATCGATAATGTTGACGTGATATTTATTTCCGCGATACGGCCAGTAGACCGTAGTTGCTGCCGATGTGATGGTAATTCCGCGTTCCTGTTCCTGCTCCATCCAGTCCATGGTGGCCGCACCTTCGTGGACTTCGCCAATTTTATGACTAACCCCGGAATAATAGAGGATGCGTTCAGTCGTAGTGGTCTTACCAGCATCAATATGTGCCGCAATCCCAATATTCCTGGTAAACTTTAGATCTCTTGCCATTTACGTAAGCTCCCGATTAAAATCTGAAATGTGAGAATGCCTTGTTGGCTTCAGCCATACGGTGGGTATCGTCTTTCTTTTTGATGGCTGCACCCTCACCTTTTGATGCCGCGATGATTTCCGCGGCAAGTTTGTCCATCATGGTCTTTTCTCCGCGTGCCCGTGAATAATCGATAAGCCACTTGATGCTGAGATTGATCTTCCTTTCGGGACGAATTTCGACCGGAACCTGAAAAGTAGCGCCTCCGACCCGGCGGCTTTTCACCTCAACGGAAGGCATCAGGTTGTTCATGGCCCGCTTCCAAACTTCGAGGCCGCTCTCGCTGGTTTTCTTTTCAACCACCGCGATGGCATCGTAAAAAATGTTGTAGGCAGTGCTCTTCTTTCCCTTCTCCATCAGGTAGTTGACGAACTTGGTTACCAGGGTATCCTGAAACTTGGGGTCAGGAAGTAAGTATCTTTTCTTGGGTTTTGTCTTTCTCATGACGACTCAACAATTATTTAGCTTTTGCTGCAGCGCCGGCAGCTGCTTTTGGCTTTTTAGCCCCATATTTTGATCTGGCTTGCTTACGCCCATTCACTCCTGCGGTATCGAGCGCGCCACGGATGATGTGGTAACGCACACCGGGGAGGTCTTTAACCCTGCCGCCGCGAATAAGCACGATCGAGTGCTCCTGCAGATTATGCCCCTCGCCTGGAATATAGGCGTTCACTTCCTTGCTGTTGGTCAGCCGCACCCGGGCTACCTTCCGCATGGCAGAATTCGGTTTTTTAGGCGTTGTGGTGTATACGCGGGTGCATACACCCCTGCGCTGCGGGCAAGAGTCGAGGGCGGGAGACTTCGACTTAAACGTCAGCCTCTTTCTGCCTTTTCTTACAAGTTGTTGAATGGTAGGCATTTAAATTCTTAGTTATGGCATGTCAAAATTTAGGAGTGCAAAGGTATCATAAGTACGATTCCTTGCAAAGCCTTTTACGAACATTTTGTGGGTAAAAGGTGTGCAAAAAAGCCCTTAGGAGCCCGGAAATAGGGGGATTTCGGGGAAGCCGACTTAAGAACTACTATCTACGATAACGTGCCTACGCCTCCCCCATCGTCCCGCCAAAATTCATCGGGAACTTGGGCATGTCTTCAGTCCGCTTGATAGGACCAAACGAAGTCTCATATTTGTCAACATTATCCTTCAGCGCCAGCAAGAAACGTTTCGCGTGTTCCGGAGTGATCACTATGCGTGCCTTCACCTTAGCCTTGGGCACGCCGGGCATTAAACGAATGAAGTCAATGACAAACTCGCTCT
>CAZLWX010000071.1:0-19265 GCA_964563295.1 uncultured Roseivirgaceae bacterium
TTTTTCAACCGACAAAAAGTATTACGCCGTCTACGCCAACATCGATGGACTAACAGAATCCAACCAGATATTCCTCAACGGTCTGGCCGTTGGCCGGGTCAGCAACACGCAAATTCAGCAAAGCAGGAATCGCGTAATCGTCGAGTTGTCTATTGACTCAGAAATAATCCTGAACAAGAACTCGGTGGCCGTGCTAAACGGCGAATTATTGGGCGGACGATTTATTCAGCTTATTCCCGGAAGGAGTACCGAGCTGCTTAAGCCTCGCGACACCATCAGGACCGACGTTGCGAAAGGCCTCACCGAACTGATTGCGGAAAACGCCCAGCCGGTCGCTGCCAACCTCCAAACCACGTTGACCAAATTGAACACCATCCTCGACACGCTGGGCACCACGGCCTCACTCATGAACAAAGCGTTGGTCAACTTCCAGTCGACTCCTGATAAGTTGAACAGGACCATCACCTCGGTTCATGAAAACCTCGATACCCTTGCGGCGTCTCTGAAAACTGTCGCAGCAAAGCTCAATACTACCCTCAACAACCTGCAACCAACCTTGCAAAATTTCAAGGTGGTATCCGATTCCTTGAAGCAGATGGAGTTGAACGGAACGTTAAAGAAAGCTGAAGTGGCTGTAACCAACCTGAATAAGACCCTGGAAAAATTGAATAAGGGCGACAACACCGCCAGCAAACTGCTGACGGAAGATTCCCTCTACGTCAACCTCAACAACCTTATTCAAAACCTCGATTCGTTGGCTAACCACTTTAATGAAAATCCGCGGCATTTTATGGCGCCGCTGGGAAAGAGCAGCAAGAAAATCAAGCGCGAACTTGAAAAGTCGAAAGACTAACGCAGAGCCGGTATCCTGCCATGGCAAAGACAGACTTGGAATTCAACAAAAACGAGGATCAGTTCAAGCAGCTCATCGCCGCATTGCGTGAGAAGGAAAAAAAGGTCCGGCTCGGTGGCGGTGAAAAAAAAATCAGTGAACAGCACCAAAAGGGAAAGCTGACAGCACGCGAACGCATCCACTACCTCCTCGATGACAAATCCGAGTTTCTGGAGATCGGCCAGTTTGCTGGCGACGGCATGTACGCCGATGTTGGAGGCTGCCCTTCCGGCGGCGTGGTCACTGGAATCGGACGTGTATCCGGCTGGTTGTGTATGATCGTCGCGAATGATGCGACCGTCAAGGCGGGAGCATGGTTTCCGATCACTGCGAAAAAAAATCTAAGAGCCCAGGAAATTGCGATGGAGAACATGCTTCCCGTAATTTACCTCGTCGACAGTGCGGGGGTGTTTCTTCCCATGCAAGACGAGATTTTTCCCGACAAGGAACATTTCGGCCGTCAATTCCGCAACAACGCGAAGATGTCGTCGATGGGAATCATACAGATTGCAGCGATCATGGGAAGCTGCGTCGCGGGCGGAGCGTACCTTCCGATCATGTCGGACGAAGCCATGATCGTCGACAAGACAGGATCGATCTTCCTGGCAGGCTCTTACCTGGTCAAGGCGGCGATCGGAGAAGATATCGACAACGAAACCCTGGGTGGCGCTTCCACCCATTGCGAGATCTCCGGTGTCACGGACAATAAATTTGGTTCCGACCAGGAGTGTCTCGATTATATCAAATCGCTCTTCAGGAAATTCGGTTCGCGCGACCTCGCTGGATTTGACCGAGCGAAGCCGGCACCGCCTGCGCTGAAAATGGATGAAGTGTATGGCCTCTTCCCCTCCGACCGCGTGAAGCCCTACGATACTCTCGAGATCATCAAACGCCTGGTGGACAACTCAGAGATCGACGAATACAAAGCGCTTTATGGTAAGACTTTGATCTGTTGCACAGCCCGCATCGACGGCTGGGCAGTAGGCATCGTCGCTAACCAGCGCAAAGTCGTGAAAACGAAGAAGGGCGAGATGCAGATGGGCGGTGTAATTTACTCCGACTCCGCCGACAAGGCAGCGCGGTTTATCATGAACTGCAATCAGCGCAGAATTCCTTTATTGTTTATCCAGGATGTAAGCGGATTCATGGTAGGAAGTAAGGCTGAGCACGGTGGGATCATCAAGGATGGAGCTAAAATGGTCAATGCCATGGCCAATTCGACGGTGCCCAAGTTCACACTTATCATTGGAAACTCCTATGGCGCTGGAAATTACGCTATGTGCGGCAAAGCATATGATCCCCGTTTTATCTACGCGTGGCCAACCGCCCAGATTGCAGTCATGAGTGGAACATCAGCGGCAAAGACTTTGTTGCAGATCCGGATAAATTCACTCAAGGCGCAGGGACAGCAAATCACGAAAGAGGCAGAGGTGCGGTTGCTCAGCGAGATCATCGAGAGCTATAACGAAAAGTTGAGCCCGTATTACGCCGCTTCACGCCTCTGGGTCGATGATGTTATCGATCCCATGGAGACGCGAAAGATACTTTCGATGAGTATTGAGGCATCAAATCACGCTCCCATAGGAAAATTTAACGTCGGCGTAATCCAAACCTGACACCCGGCCATTAAATGGCAGAAAATTTTTACCTTGAAGGCCGAACCTGCTGGAATGGAGCAAAAAGAATTCAAGGCGCTTGTTTCGCTGCTCGATGATGATGACGAGCAAATCATCACGCACGTCCAGCAAAAAATTCTTTCCCTCGGCACAAGTGTAATTCCGTTCCTCGAACAGGAATGGGAAACCAACTTCAACTCGCAGGTCCAGCGCAGGATCGAAGACCTGATCCATACCTTGCAGTATGAACTTCTGAAGGAACGGCTTAAGGAATGGTACGACAGCGAAGACCAGGACTTGCTCACCGGTATGTGGCTGGTGGCCACGTATCAATACCCCGACCTTGAATTGCTCAAACTCCGGCAGGACCTCGAGCAACTTTACTACGAGACGTGGCTCGAATTCAAACCCGACTTATATCCATTTGATCAGATCAAACTGATCAACAGCGTCATGTTTAGTAAGTTGAAATTTGGAGCCAACACGAAGAACTTTCATTCACCGGGCAACTCCATGATTAATGTTGTGCTGGAAACCCACAAGGGAAATCCGATCACGCTTTGCGTCATCTACATGTTGGTCGCTCAAAAGCTTAAACTGCCGGTATACGGCGTCAACCTTCCAAACCTTTTCGTACTCACATATAAAGATGAGCGCCACCAGCAGTTCTACATCAACGCATTCAACAAAGGGTTGATCTTTTCGCGTCAGGATATCGAGAATTATATTGGCGAGTTGCACTTGACACCGCAGACTACATTTTTTGAACCGTGTTCGAGCCTGGAGATTATCCGGCGCGTACTCCGAAACCTGATTATGTCATTCGATAAAATGGGTGAACACGAGAAGGCGGAAGAGGTGAAAGAATTGCTGCTGATCATCGCTGATGGTGGGGACTTGGGGGTGTAGTTCCTGGTTCCAGCGTTAGATTCAGTTTCAGAATGGGTGAAGTCCAGGTCGCCAGTCACCAGTCTCCGATCCATTTGGGTATCGACCGGATGGTCCCGATGGCTATCGGGAGTCGACCGTGGACTGTGGACCTTCCAACAAGCCAGCCATTCACTCGCAGCGCCCGGCCACTCCCAACAGCACGCACCTAAGAGCCAAAAGCCAATGGCTAAACGCCAACTTCAACACTCGAACACGTTCAACGAAGTTCACGGACCAGTTTGCCTAACGTTTCCAGTCCCTCCTCTATTCTGCTGCTCCAGGGCGTGCCATAGCTGATACGGAAACAGTTTTCGAATTTCCCCTGCGATGAAAAGATCTGTCCGGGAGCAATTCCGATATGCTGTCGCAGTGCACGCTTGTGTAACTTATAGGTGTTGACCTTCCGGTTCATCTCGATCCAAAACACGAAACCACCCTGGGGTCGCGTGATTCGGATATCATCGGGAAAAAACTCCGATACGGCCTTGAGGTACCGCAGCGACTGCGTATGAAGCGCCTTTCGCAGGTGCCGTAAGTGGAGCTCGAATCGGCCATGGCTTAGGAAGCTTGCCACCGCGGCCTGCGCAAGCGTATTCGTAGACACGGTATGCATGCGCTTGAGCGCGAGAATTTTTTCCTTGAACCTGCCTGGAATCACCCAACCGATCCGGTAGCCCGGCGCCAGCGATTTCGAGAATGATGAAACGTACAGCACCAGTCCCTCCTGATCGAATGTCTTGCAGGTCTTTGGGCGGTTCTTGCCGAAATACAATTCACCGTAGATATCATCTTCGATCAGTGGAATATCTTTTTTCGCCAACATGGCCACAAGGCGTTGCTTGTTCTCGTCCGGCATGCAGCTACCCAGGGGGTTATTGAAATTATTGACGAACAGGCACGCCTTGATGTCGAATTTGGGGATAGCTTCTTCGAGGTAGTCGAGGTCGGCACCCGTCACAGGATCAGTGGGAATCTCGACAACCTTCAGACCATGGCTTTCCATCACCTGGAAGATTGCGAAATATGTCGGACTCTCAATCGCGATGGCGTCACCGGGGTTGGTGATCGCCTTTACGCAGAGAGAGAGCGCTTCGACCGCTCCTGCCGTGACAATGACATCGGATTCGCCGGGGGTCCCACCCCAGTTAAACGCCTGTCTGGCAATCTGCTTCCGAAGACTAACATTTCCCTGGATGTGCTCATAGTTGAGGCAACTGTGCCGTGATTCCCGCACGGCATGCATGATGGCCTTACTCAGCCTCGCCGCCGGAAGCAATTCGACCGCGGGCGCGCCCATCGAAAAGTTCAGGAGCTTGTCGTTATTGAGGTCGACATAGACGCTGTTGATCATTTCGTCGACGCTGACAGGCAGAGCATCTTCCGGCGGATCACACGTCGTGGGCAAGTCCAGGATCCGGACCGGTGAGAACTTGACATAATACCCGGATTGCGGACGCGCTTCGATCAGTCCCTTACTTTCCAGCAGGTAGTATGCCTGAAATGCCGTGCTGATACTGATGCCCTGCTCCTTACTTAACGCCCGCACCGACAACAATTTATCGCCGACGTTTAAAACGCCTTTTTCAATAAGCGCCTCAATGCGATCGGCTACCTCCGCATACTTGTGATCTGTCTTAACTTCGGCGATCCAGCTCATTTTCGTTGATAATCAAACTGATACCTACAATATTACGAATATAACAACTGTTTGGTATATAAAAAATGACTGAAAATTTAGCTAAAAAACACGCTTAATAGCTTCTAGCGGCAGCATATGCACAATTCTGATATGGTCAAATAAAATAAAACTGAAACTGTTTTATTTCCGTACAAAACAGAGATTTGTGACACATTTACCCTGCTGCATGAATCAACGAAACAACCTGTTAGCCTATCTGGCCCTGGCAGCGGTTTGCCTTATTTGGGGCACAACCTATCTCGCCTTGCGGATTGCGGTACTGCACTTCCCTCCTTTTTTGTTTACGGCGCTGCGTCAGACAATCGCGGGGTTGTTATTCCTGGGCGCTCTGTTCCAGTGGGGTCAGGCGAAAATTCCCTCCCGCGACCACATCTTTCGCCAGGCCATCGCCGGCTTCTTCATGCTCACCATTGGTAACGGTTTTGTCGCGTGGGGCGAGATGTACATCCCCAGCGGCGTGGCCGCGATCATCTGTTCGCTGATGCCGGTTGTTGTTATTCTGATGAATATCGCTATCAGCCGCGACGAACGGCCCAACTTGCCGATCGCATTCGGTGTTGCGCTCGGGTTGATCGGCATCATCATGATTTTCGGTGAGCACATTTCGGACTTTTCCCGCCTCGAATACAGTGTGGGCATTGCCATCATCTTTGTGGCCGTGCTCGGCTGGGCCGGCGGAAGCCTTTGGACAAAGAAAAAGAATACAGACACCAATCCCTTTGTGAATGCCGGCCTGCAAATGTTGTTCGGAGGTCTGTGGTGCTTTCCGCTAAGTTTTCTCTTCGACGACCTTAGCCAGGTGACCTGGAGCGCCGAGGCAGGGTGGTCATTGCTGTACCTGATACTCTTCGGTTCAATCGTGGCCTACGCGTCGTATTCCTACGCCCTGCGCAAACTACCGATGACGATCGTTTCTCTCTATGCCTACGTCAATCCACTTGTAGCGGTCGTACTGGGTTGGCTCGTGCTCGATGAAAGACTTAACCTCCGGATTATCGCGGCCTTTTTGGTCACCGTTGCCGGTATTTATATCGTGAATCGCGGCTATCAACTCAGAAAGGAATGGAAAGCTCAATTCAGGTAACCTCAACGGAAGGGAAGAGAAAATTATCCATCGTGACGTTCCGCGATGAACATCAACCGTGGTTTGAAAAATTCAATCGCGACTGGATCGAAAAGCATTTCTACATGGAGCCCGTCGATGTCGAGGTGCTTCAGAATCCACGCCGGGCAATTATCCAGCCGGGAGGCACAATCCTCATGGCACTCGTCGACAAGGAATTGGCGGGAACGGTAGCCTTGAAGCTTGTCTCTCCGGGCATATTCGAATTCACCAAAATGGCTGTTGATGAAAAATTCAGAGGCGGGAAGATCGGGTTAATGCTGGCACGGGCCGCTGTTATGGAGGCGAGGAGGCTCGGCGCTCACAAGGTCATCCTTTACTCCAACACGATACTGGTCCCGGCTATTGCGCTGTACCGAAAAATTGGCTTCCGGCAGGTCCCGTTGGACGGCCTCTATAAGCGAAGCGATATTAAAATGGAGCTTGAATTGAACGACAGCCAATAGTTGACGAACTTCCCGCAATGAAGACACCGGTGACGATCAGGAGTTGTTCATTGCGCGACGCCGAGACACTTGTCGGCATTGGGATCAGAACGTTTCGCGACACGTTCGAAGAGATGAACAGTAGGGAAAACATGATCCTCTACCTGAACAAGACGTTCACGCTGGACAAGATCAAATCAGAGATTGAGGAAAAGGGTTCGGTGTTTTTCATCGCGGAACAATATAACCGGACGGCAGGATATGCCCGGGTAAGAACACTGAATCGACCAGCAGGACTATCGGCCAATTCACCAATGGAAATCGAAAGGCTTTACGTTGACACCGATTTTCAGGGCAAGCGAATCGGATACTTGCTGATGAAAACGTGCATGCATTATGCCGAGGAGCAAGGACACGATGTAGTATGGCTCGGCGTCTGGGAGCACAACCTGAAAGCTCAGGAATTTTATAAACAATGGGGCTTTGAGAAATTCGGCGACCATGTGTTTATGTTAGGCAACGATAAGCAGACTGACTGGCTTCTTAAAAAAAGATTACAGTAATGGATCGTCTTCATACGTACAAGGCTGTCACTACCTGGGTAGGCAACCGCGGAACCGGCACCAGCAGCTATGCGGCGTATGACCGCAACCACAACATCTCTATTCCAGGCAAACCTGACCTCCTTTGTTCGTCCGATCCGTTGTTTCGCGGCGACCAGACACGACACAATCCTGAAGAACTGTTGGTAGCGGCGTTGTCAGGATGCCACATGCTTTGGTTCCTGCATCTCTGCGCTGCCAATGGTGTGGTCGTTACCGAGTATGTCGATGAAGCCGTTGCCACGATGCAGGAGAACGCCGATGGCAGCGGCCAGTTTATCGAAGTCATTCTGTCGCCGGTGGTGACCGTGCAGGACGACAGCATGATCGGAAAAGTCGAAGCATTGCACGAACAGGCGAATGCTATGTGTTTCATCGCGCGCTCCGTCTCTTTTCCTGTACGTCACAAGCCGTCGACCCGGGTCAGCCCTGCTTTGTCGAGGGCCTGGAAAAATTCAACAACATAAACGATGAAAAAACTCGCCTGGTTTGAACGAAAGTTCACCTTTGGATCACTACAGGGGATGCTTCCTTTTTATCTCGAGCGTCTGGAGGGAACGATAGCCCGCATCGAAAGTAAAGTCGCGGGACTACCCGACGATCTGCTTTCCCAAAGGCTGGAAGGAAAATGGTCAATCAAAGAGAACATTGCTCATCTTGCGGAAGTCGACGAAATTGCATTGACGCGAATTGACGAGATGCTCGCTGGAATTTCACCGATGTCTCCCGCCGTGATACAGCCGTCGCGAGATTACAACAAACAGGCTGTTGGCGAAGTCGTGGAGTTCTTCCGTCATAACAGACAGCGCAACCTCCAGAAATATTCCTCACTCACCGGAGAGGACCTCGCCAAATCATCGCTCCATCCGCGCCTCCAGGTGCGAATGAATCCCGTTGACCTCGCCTGGTTCGATGCCGAACACGATGATCATCACTTGTCAAGAATAAGCGACATCATCGCGATGACACGATCTTTATGACGACGCTTCAGCACTGCCTAACGGAAGTTTGGTCAGACAACAAGAAAGTTTACTCGACCGCACCCAAATATTCCAGGAATTGATGAAATTAACCCCCTAATCTTTCCCGTATGACAACGCTTGCATCCTCCATTTCGCTTCAGCGGATCGAAAAGTCCAGGATCGGAGAAGTTGATTTTAACAACCTTGAATTCGGCAAGCATATTTCCGACCATATGCTTGTGGCTGATTACCGCAATGGCCGATGGAGTCCACCCGTTATCCAGCCTTTCGGCGAAATGCGAATGACGCCAGCCATGCTTTCCTTGCATTACGGCCAGGCGGTCTTTGAAGGTATGAAAGCTTTCCGGATGCCCAACAGTGACATCAATATATTCAGACCGCACAAACATCTTGATCGAATGAACAAGTCCCTTGACCGGATGTGTATGCCGCCCATTCCGGAGGACCTGTGGTTGTCGGGGCTGCAAGCTTTGATCGAGATCGACCACGAATGGGTTCCTTCCAATGAGGGTGCCGCTCTTTACATACGGCCGCTGGTGTTTGCAACGGAGTCGCGGCTCGGGGTGAAGGTTTCAGATGAATATAAACTTGTCATTATGACCTCGCCTGTTGGACCTTACCAGAGCAAGCCCTACAGGTTAAAAGTTGAGGATACATACGTCCGCACGGCTGAAGGTGGAACCGGATTTGCAAAATGCGCCGGAAACTATGGAGGCGCTTTTTACCCGACACAACTTGCCCGAAAACAAGGGTTCGACCAGGTGCTTTGGACCGACCACAAGGAGCACCAGTACATTGACGAGGTGGGAATGATGAATGTGATGTTCGTGCTCGGTGGAGTTCTCGTTACGCCGAAATTGTCAACCGCGATTCTTGATGGGGTTACGCGTGACTCCATTCTCACACTGGCCCGGGAAATTCCATCCGTCAAAGTCGAGGAGCGTCGCATCAGCCTCGATGAGATCGAGCAGGGATTCATCAAAGGCACCCTCACCGAAGCCTTCGGCACAGGAACCGCCGCCGTTGTCGCGCCGATCTCGCTTATCAATATTCGAGGGAAGGAGTATTCCATACCTGTTCCTGGTAGTACCAGCATCCAGCTGCAAGTGAAGAAAAAGCTTCACAACATCAGGATGGGTCTGGAACCGGACACCCACGATTGGAACTACCTTGTAAAACATTAAATCGCCCGTCAGTCACAATCAGAAGTATCTTGCGGCGGCCGCGTAGTATGTTTATGCAGTTCATCTTGCTGTAATCACTGCCATGTGAGCAGCCGAATTTCAACCGTTTAACTATCCGCGAGACTACAATTGAATGAAAGCAGTATTATTCCGGGGTAAAGGTCTGCCCCTCTCCATAGAAAACGTCAATACCCCGCGACCAATCAAGGATCAGGTGCTTGTGAAGCTGAAATACGCCGCGCTTAATCATCGCGACATCTGGGTAACTACCGAGCAATCGATGAACATGCCGAACGGCGTGATCCTGGGCTCCGACGGCTGCGGTATTATCCAGGACGTCGGCGAAGAAGCCGATCCGTTGCTGGTCGGCGCGGAGGTCGTTATCAATCCCAGCCTGGAGTGGGGAAATAACCCAGTGGTGAATGGCGACTCCTTCAAGATACTGGGCTTTCCCGACAACGGCACATTCGCTGAATATATCGTTGTCTCGAAAAAATACATCTTCGAAAAGCCGGAACATCTTTCCTTTGAAGAATCGGCAGCTGTTCCCCTTGCCGGACTTACTGCGTACCGCGCGCTTTTTTCAAAAGCCCGGCTGCGCGCGAAAGAAAAGATCTTAATAACAGGAATTGGTGGTGGTGTCGCGTTGTGGTTGCTGCAGTTCGCGGTCGCCTACCAGGCTCGTGCCTATGTAACGTCAGGTTCTTCAGCAAAGATTGAGCGTGCAAAGGAGTTGGGAGCCCTGGGCGGAGTAAACTACAACGACGCCGACTGGGCGACCCGGTTGCAGAAGGAGGCCGGCGGGTTTGATATCATCCTTGATAGTGCCGGCGGGAGCAACTTCTCGAAATTCATCGAACTGGCAATGCCCGGTGGACGCATCGTCAATTTCGGGCGGACCGCGGGTGATATAACAGGTCTTTCAACAAAACAACTGTATTCCAAGCAGCTCTCCATTCACGGCACTACTATGGGCACGCGGGACGAATTCCTTTCGATGCTCGATTTCCTTGAAGGACGTCAATTGCGTCCGATCGTCGATTCAGTATTTCCGCTGGAAAATGTCGCTGACGCCTTTAAGCGCATGGACGATGCCGATCACTTTGGAAAAATTTTGCTTCAAATTGCTAAGTAGCATTCAACAAAATAAGGCTATGGCTGAATTCATTAAGACAAACAGGACGTCCATAACGCGGCTGCCAAAGCGCGGCACATACGACCAGGACACGGTGTATTCGATATTCGATGAAGCTTTGTTTTGTACGCTCGCATACTGTCGTGATGGCGAACCCTTTCAGATCCCGACCGGGTTTTGTCGTTTGGGCGACCGCATCTACATCCATGGCTCGGTAGGAAGTTCCTACATGCGCGAGCTCGCGGAAAAAAAACCGATGGTATGCATCTCAGCAACGTTGATGGATGGAATCGTCCTCGCCCGTTCAGCATTCCATCACAGTGTCAACTACAGGTCCGTCGTTATGTTCGCCAATCCCCAGCTGGTGACCGATGGCCCCGAGCTTGATCGCGCGTTAGAAGCGTTCACCAACAAAATGCAACCAGGGCGTTGGGACGACGTGAGAAAACCGACGGCGAACGAATGGAAAGCGACGATGGTTCTGTCATTTATTATAAAAGAGGCTTCGGCGAAAGTACGAACGGGCAATCCAAGTGATGACGAAGAAGATTACGCGTTGGATATTTGGGCTGGTGTAGTACCTTTGAATATTCATCGGCAAGCTCCGATGGCCGATCCAAAGTTGAACAAGAATATTCCCTTGCCAGACTATCTAAAAAATATAAGCCCATGAATAAACCTGTCCTCATTGTTGCTATAGTGCTTTTTTCGTTTTCTTGTTCTACCACCGACCGGGAGAAAGGCTCTGATGCGGCAACGGACACGCTGGCTGCAATTGACACCACGCAGCGATCGAACTCGGACACGGCAACGGCGATCGCTGCAGACACGGCACAAGTCGATACCGTCTTAACAGCCAGAGCCTTCGATAAAACGGATTCCTCGACGTACTACGAGCTGCAAAATTATTTCAAGGATCTGGAAATTGCTGTCAAACCTACTGAGATCCAGGTGGTTGACTCCACATGTGCGGTGCTAATCTATCCCACCGAAGAACAACTGGCCCAACTTCGCACGGAATACGGCGATGACTTTCAAATGGTCGCGTCTGATAACATCTATTACCACGGCATGGCGATACAAATGCTCGATTCCATCAATGTGGAAACCGTTACCGCGAAATCGAGATACATCAACTTTAAAGGCCAGTCGGCAGACCAATCCTGGACGCTGGATATCCGCAAGGATGGAGCGCCGCCGTGGAACCTGATCTTTTATCATCGCAATAAGCGACCCGAGATAGTGCCATTCGTCGACTTGTCGAAGGAAAGGATTTATGATTATTTTGAAATTAATGGACACCCCTGATGCAATAAAGCAAAATGGAAAATCCTTCGAGAAGAACTTTTGTCGCAAGCGCGGTCGCCCTTACTACTTCAACCGCTGCATCTGCCCTTCCGCTCATGAGAAAAGAAGAGAAGCAACTATTAACCCATCACGTTTTTTTCTGGCTGAAGAATCCTTCATCCAGGGAAGACCTCAAAAAACTTCTTGACGGACTCAAATCGCTCGAGAAAATTGAAACCGTCAGAAAGTTATACATTGGGGTGCCGGCGTCAACGGAAAAACGTGACGTCGTCGACAACAGCTATAGCGCATCGGAACTGATTTTCTTTGACGATTTGGAAGGGCAAAGCGCCTATCAGGTTCACCCGATCCATAAGAAGTTTGTGGAAACCTGTTCGCATCTTTGGGAGCGGGTGGTTGTTTACGATTCCACGGCGCCGGACATCTAGTCTACTCAGCCGTTCCAACGCGTTTTAACAACGCCATATAAAAGCCGTCAAATCCCTCGGAAGGCCAGGTGCGTTTCTCTTCCAGCAGCACATATTCTCCGCTGTGCTCCATCAAAAACTTTTGTACCTGTTCCTCATTTTCAGAGGGCAGAATACTGCAGGTGGAATAAACGAGCAATCCTTCCTTTTTCACCATCCTGCAATAGTCGTTGAGGATGTTCTGCTGCAGTTCTCTAACCCGATCGATAAACTCCGTTGAAAGTTTCCATTTCGCATCCGGATTTCTTCTCAAGACACCGAGTCCCGAACATGGAACATCCAGCAGTAATCGGTCCGCCGACCCTTCGAGTCGCTTGATGGTTTTCGAGGATTCGATCAACCGGACTTCGACGTTGCTGACACCGGCTCTCCGCGCCCGTTTTTGAAGTTCGTCGAGTTTCGTCTGATCGACGTCCATAGCGATTATACGCCCCTTGTTTCTCATGAGCGCGGACAGGTGAAGAGTCTTTCCGCCGGCTCCGGCGCAGGCGTCAATCACCCGCTGCCCTGACTGTACCTGCAGGAAGGGGGCGATCTGTTGTGACGCGGCATCCTGCAATTCAAACAACCCTTCCTTAAAAGCGTTGGTGGTGAAAACATTTTGCCGTTGCTCCAGGACAAGCGCTTCGGGTGTTTCAGGCAGGGTCAACGTCGCAACCTCTTCCTCAAGCAAGCGCTCCCGGAGGGCACTGGTGTCGATCTTTAAGGTGTTTGTCCGCAGGACGACGGCGGCTTCCTGGTTGAGAGCCCGGAGTTCCATGGGCCATCGGTCTCCGAGTTCCTTTTCGCCCACCTCGTCGAGCCAGTCGGGAATTGATTCGGCGATGCGTCGTGCATGTCCCGCGCTCGTCATCGATGCCTTCACCCGTGCGGATGACAGCCCCTTGAACTCAGTCCAGTCCGGCAAGGGCACCTCGTGCAGGATGCACCAGCCACCCAGCAGTTTCCAGTAGTCGTTGCCTTTTGCACTCGTGATGGACTTCAGCAGGCGATACCATCGAACGATGTCATAGGTGGTCTCCGCGATAAAACGGCGGTCGCGCGCGCCCCACCGCGGGTTTGTCTTCAAAACTTTTTCGATGACCTTATCCGCATATCGTTTTTCGCCAAAAATCATGTGTAGCGATTCGATTACGGCTTCGGAAGTATTGCGATGCAGCTTCATGTGATTGCAAAGATGCGCAAAAAGGTGTTGAAGTGTTGACCGTGGACCGTGGACCGTGGACTGTGGACCGTGGACCGTGGACTGCTGACTTCGTTCCACCCACCCATTCACTCGCAGCAATCACTCTCCTCGCAACACGACTCTGCCGTGGACTGTGGACCGTGGACTGTGGACATCCCCACCACCCATTCACTCGCAGCAATCACTCTCCTCGCAACACGACTCTACCATGGACTATCGACCATGGACCATGGACTTTCCCCACAACCCATTCACTCGCAGCAATGACTCTCCTCGCAACACGACTCTACCATGGACTATCGACCATGGACCATGGACTATTGACTCCTCCCCCGTGTTGAATTTCGTCGTATCTTTACCTCCCGCATTTCGAAGTGAACTTAGAGACCATGAGACCGATCCTTACCCTTCTGATCCTCCTCCTCGCGATTGAAGTTCCTGGCCAGGTCCTGCAGAGCCTCAAGCGGGCGGCCGCCGATAAAGCAAAGAGTCTGGCGTCAAAGGACAATCTGAAGAAAGTCGGATCCAAGGTGGGTGAAGCGCTCCTGAAGGACATGGAAAGCGCGCGCGCTGAGTTCGACTCGGCAGACTTCGACTACGCCTTGCTCCTCAGCGACAACTCCGGCTTGTTTGATGTCCGGGAAAAAGGCGAGGGCAGGGCCCGCGCGACATCATTGTACACCTTAGGATCTGCCGCCTGGAAAAATGCCGAGCTCACTGATGAAGAGAAAGCTGAATTCAGCCTCCAGGCGGGTGAGCTCGCTTATGGCATGCAAAAATTCGCATTCGCGGAAAAGAATTTTTCAACCGCCAGGACAACCTATGAAGAGGCCGGACTTACCGAAGAACTCGGCTATCTTAAAACCATCGCCAACCTTGGTCTGCTTTACTGTACTATGGGACGTTTCACCCAGGCGGAAGGATTTACAGTCGAAGCGCTTGATTCGAGGCGAAGGGTTTTCGGCGATGACAACCCTGGCGTTGCAGCATCACTCAACAATTATGGAGTACTGCATTACAACCTCGGCCGATACAATGAATCCGAAAAAACACTCGCGGAAGCAAAAAAAATCGTTGATCAAAACGGACTGAAGGACGCCATGCCTTACGCGATTGTTCTCAACAACGAGGCGATGCTCTTCCAGGCTATTGGTCGTTACGACGAGGCCGTCGGTCGTCTCCAGGAAGCCATCGCCGTAGGCGAAAAATTACAAAGCAGTAAATCGAAGAACCATCTGAAGTTCCTTTCAAACCTGGCCTTGCTATACCAGCAGATGGAGAAATACGACGAAGCCGAGTCGATCTACATGGGAATGGAAAGACGGCTCGGGAAAAATTCACCCGAACTGGCGAGTATGCTCAACAACCAGGCCGCGCTCTATATGACGATGGGCAAAGAAGAGCGGGTGGAAGAGTTGCTGAAGCGGTCAGCTGAGATCTTTAAATCAAGTCTGGGAGAAGAAAATCCCGCGTATGCGAAGGTCACCAGCGACCTGGGCAACTTCTATCGCTACAAGAAGCGCTATTCCGAAGCCGAACCGTTGCTGACCAGAGCCCTGGCCATCCGGGAGCTCTCGTTAGGCAAGAATCATCCGTTGTATGCACAATCGCAAGAGGATCTGGGCATCCTTTACTGGAAGAAGGGCGACTGGCAAAACGCCAACACGCTCTACGGTGATGTGATGACCAAGTCACTCGATTTTATCAACCGGTATTTTCCGCCGATGAGTGAGGCGGAGAAGACGAAGTACTGGGATGTACTGCAACCCCGCTTCCAACGATACTATAATTTTGCGCTGGAGGCAAGCGTCGGCAATCCTGCAATTTTGGGAGACCTGTATGATTATCATGTTGCTACAAAGGCTTTGCTATTGAACTCTACAAGCAAGGTGAGGAAAGCTATTTTTTCCAGTGGCGATTCACAGTTGATCCGGGACTACGTAGCGTGGCTCGATCAAAAGGAACAGCTCGCCCGTCTTTACGCGTATTCCAAGTCGGAATTGAAAGAGCAGAAGATAAATCTCGACTCCATCGGGAACGCGGCGAATGCGATGGAGAAGCGACTCTCGGAGCGGTCCAAAGATTTTTCTCAGGGATATACGGTTTCACGAATTACTTTCCACGACATCGAGGCCGCCCTGTCTGAAAACGAAGCCGTCGTCGAGATCGTGCGGATCAGGCATTTTGCCGACAACTTTACCGGTGATTCCGAGTATGCAGCTATGATTGTCACCAAGGGATCAAAACTTCCCGAGGTCGTCAAACTCGAAAACGGTGCACAACTTGAGACGCGCTATTCAAAATTCTATCGCAATGCCATCCAGCAGAAGATCGCCGACGAATATTCGTATGATCAGTATTGGGCGCCGATTGAGGACGCTCTGAAGGGAAAAAAGGTCATCTACGTCTCCCCTGACGGCGTATTTAATCAACTCAATCTAAACACCCTTAGAAGAGGCGACGCCGACTATGTGATCAACCGATACGACCTTGTCATACTTGGCAATTCAAAGGATTTGCTGGCTCTGAAGGCGCCGGGATCTCGCACGCAGGAAAAGACCGCGACCTTGCTCGGCTTCCCTGACTACGGCGGCGCTGGAATTGCTGCTCTTCCCGGCACCCGGACTGAGGTCGAAGCGGTCGCCGCGATATTGAAAAAATCGGGCTTTCAGGTCTCGCAATTAATGCAGCAAACAGCTTCGGAGGCAAACCTCAAGAACGTGAAGGCACCGTCGCTGATTCACATTGCCACACACGGTTATTTCCTTGCTGACGTAGAATCACACTCGTCAGGTTTCGGTGTAAACCTCGATAATGCCGGAGAAAATCCGCTCCTGCGCTCTGGGCTGATGCTCGCCGGAGCAGCGCGAACGGTTAGCGGCGCATCCACGCCAGACCTCGAAAGCAATGACAACGGCATACTCACTGCTTATGAAGCGATGAACCTAAACCTTGATGGCACCGACCTGATCGTACTCAGCGCCTGCGAGACAGGACTGGGCGAGGTAAAGGCGGGCGAAGGCGTCTACGGATTGCAACGTGCATTTCTTGTAGCCGGTGCAGAGGCACTCATCATGAGCCTCTGGAAAGTAGACGACGCCGCCACGCAACAGCTGATGACAAGTTTTTACAGCAACTGGATCAAACTCGGCAACAAACAGAAAGCATTCAAGCAAGCTCAGCTTCAGTTGATGTCAAAGTACAAAGAACCGTACTATTGGGGTGCGTTCGTCATGATGGGAATGTAGTTGCTGTGTTGTATTACGCGTGACCACCCCCTGAATCAATCCCGTTATTAATCCGAGATTGCCTTTAATCTTTGGCAATCCTGTACTAATTTGCACGTCATATTTGTTCAATTATGTATACAGGACTGCTTTACACTCACTCCGGGCTTCGCTACTTCGTATTGATCATGCTGGTGGCGGTAATCATCATTTCGCTGGTTGGCGTCATCAATAAAAAACCGTTTAGCCCTGCTCACAACAGATTTAGCCTTGTGCTTATGATTGCTACCCATGTGCAGTTCTTGCTAGGCGTCTTACTCTATATCGTCAGCTCCATCCAGGGTAGACGCGTTCAATTCAATAGCGAGACGATGAGTAATCCAGCGCTGCGCTATTTCACCGTCGAACATGCCATAGCCATGATTATCGCTGTGGCTTTGATCACCGCAGGAAGAAACACAGCAAAAAAGCTCGACAACGATGCGGCTAAACACCGCCGTTTGCTGGTGTTCAACAGTATTGCGTTGCTCATCATTCTTGGAACGATATACGGCCTTGGCGGCCAGTACAACACGATATGATGAGCAGGTGATTTACGTCGTTAAAGAGATCGAAGAACCGATGATATGCCTATAGTGGAATGGCTTAATGACTAAATTTGGTTTTACCTAACCCTGACACCATGAGGACCTTATTATCGTTACTGTTATCTGTTTGTACATTCGTTGCTGTGTCACAGGACGAATTGAAGCGCTACGAGCTGGTGAAGATGGACAACACGATAAACACGTTTCGGCACGAGGCAGCGCCCGTTATCACCGCCGATGGCAACACGCTGTACTTCTTTGTCGACAGCCACCCCGACAACACATATGGCAAGGACGATACGCAGGATATCTGGATGTCCAGAAAGGATGCCAATGGGGTATGGAGCCCAGCGGAACACTTGCGCAATCCCTTCAACATTCATCCGTACAATCAACTGTTCACCGCTTTTGATGACGGAAGCGCATTTGTAAAAGGAGGGAGATCAAAGGGAGAGAAAGGATTCTCGATTATTTCAGCAGGAGGATCACTCCAGGAACTGGATGTAAAGGACTTCAAAAGTATGAACAAGGGTCGTTTTTATGGGGCCACGATGTCGGCCGACAAACGACACATGATCATTTATTTCAGCGAGAAAGCAAACAGTATTTACGGCGACCTTTACGTGAGTCATGTTCAACCAGACGGTTCGTGGTCGCAGCCCAAGATGCTCGAGATCAGTGCACCGCAGGACGATGTTGGTCCCTTTATCGACCCCGACCAGAAGACCCTGTACTTCGCAAGTGCCCGCATGGCGCCAGGCCGCCAGGGACAGACCGACATCTATAAGTGTACGCGGCTTGACGACAGCTGGGAGAACTGGTCTACGCCTGTCAACCTCGGCAAGCCGATCAATACCGGAGGGGAGGATTTCTACTTTACGATAGACCGGGCGGGTAATGTGATCACAAGCCGGGCAAACAAAGCGCTCGAAGGCGCGCAGCTCGATTTGTACATGCTTGTTCCGAAGGACATCCAGATCAACCTGGTCGGACTGGTCTACAATCAGAAAAACAATAATCCGCTCCAGGCAACGGTCGAAGTCAAAGTGAAGGAAAAGGATCCCATTAAGCTGGAGTCGAGTGCCGAAGGTAAATTCGAAACCAGGTTTCCAGAAGTGTCTGAGTACATGGTGACGGCTACCGCTCAGGGTTTTCTACCTAGCCAGCAGTCGTTCTCGGTACCACTCCTTTATAATGATACAACCCTGACCGTCGACTTTCCGCTGGTTCCGGAGGAGAAGGAGATCGTGCTCCATGGAACTGTCACCGATAAGAAGACCGGGCAACCTGTCACAGCGAATATCACGCTCGCACACAAGGGCACGAGCAATTCTGCATCCTTGTCCGCGTCCGGAGGTAAGTTCCAGCGTTCCATCGAACAACTGGGCTGGTACCTGATCACCGCTAACGCCGAGGGATATATGAACGCCACGGACAGCATCAACATCAACGACGAGGAGGTGGCCAGTTACGCGGCGGAAATTCAACTTCAGCCGATCGAAGTCGGTGTAACCGTACGTCTGAAAAACATCTACTTTGACTTCGATAGGACGACCTTGCAGGAAGCATCCTATCCCGAGCTGAACAAGGTTGTCGAATTCCTGAAGCAAAATCCTTCTGTCGAGATCGAGATTGCGGGACATACCGATGACAAGGGCAGCGACATTTACAACCAGACCCTGTCACAGGGGCGGTCTCAGACGGTGGTCGACTATATCATTGGTCAGGGAATCGAAAGTCACCGGCTAACCGCGCGCGGCTACGGCGAGTCCAAACCAATCGACACCAATGATACACCCGAAGGGCAGGCGAATAATCGGAGGGTGGAGTTTACGGTCGTGAAGAAGTAGTCCATAGTCCATAGTCCATAGTCCATGGTAGAGTCGTGTTGCGAGGAGAGT
>CAZLWX010000072.1:0-19140 GCA_964563295.1 uncultured Roseivirgaceae bacterium
GAATATGGCAGGCGGTAAGGAAACACCCAGGCAGAAGATGATCGGTATGATGTACTTGGTACTGACCGCGCTTCTCGCCTTGCAAGTAAGTAACGCGGTACTCGAGAAGTTCGCAATCATCTACGAGACACTGGAGGAGTTGTCCAGATCGGCGACATCCAAAAACATTGCCATTCTGCAGACGCTCATTGATGAAAAAGGCCAGAGCCCGGAACCGAAGATTGTCAAGGCCCTGGAAAACGCGCGCCAGGTACGCGACCTCACCAAGACTACACTCGACAACATAGACGCCCTGAAAAAGAAAATGATGTCGTTGTCGAATACAGCAGAGATCGATGAAAAACTCATCAACGACCACAGCTCCAAAGTGGCGACGATGATGATCACAGGTCCCGAAGGGCAGGCTTTCGAAAAATTGTTGCAGGACTATGTCGCAAAACTGCGTGAACTGTCAGGCCTCACGGAGAAAGAGCTGCCGAAGTTGGCAAGACCACCAAAGGAAATACCTGTCTTCGCGGCTGATGAGGACCACGTGAACAAGAACTTTTTGACATTTACCTTCGAGAATACTCCCGTGATCGCGGCACTGACATCGGTTACGCAGATCGAGACCGAAGTGCTTGCATTTGAAACGAAAGCACTCGACAAACTGCGCGAAATTGCCGGTGCTGGCGACGTGAAGTTCGACCGCATGGTGCCAATGGTTCGCAGCAAGGAGGCTATCGTCGCTGCAGGGGCAACCTATGAAGCAGACCTGTTCATCTCGGCGTCATCCACATCTTTCCAGCCGGAAATGTTCATGAATGGTAACAAACTTGAACTCTTTGAAGAAAACGGCATTAAGATGGGTAAAGTCAAATTCGTAGCCGCTGGAGGAGATTATGACGCTGCTGGCTTCGTGACGAAATCCTACAAAGCTGAAATCAAGCTGCCTGAACAAACACTTGAGAAGGTTGTTGAGTATAAGGTGGCCCGCCCGACGATCAAAGTGACAACCGGGAACGCGCCGACGCTGTATATGAACTGCGGAAACAACGTTACGATTGAAGTTCCTCAATTGGGCTCAAGTTATAACCCGAACTTCTCCGCTCGTGGGGCTGAGATTCGGAAAGGCAATCAACCCGGCAAAGTAACAATCATCCCCAGCGAGCGGAAGATCGCCGTGACCGTCAGCAATGGCGGTATGGTCATCGGAACTCAGCCGTTTGACGTTAAACCTATTCCGCTTCCCCGCTATGTCATCAAGGACAATACGGGCAAAGAGGTTGACAAGAAAAACGGAGCCCGTGGCGCCGCATTGACCAGTCTGCGTTGCGTGCCGGAACCGGACCCGAACTTCAAGGAAGAGGTTCCTCAGGACGCCCAGTATCGTATTCGCAGTATGGAAGTCATCCACGCGCGCGGAACATCGCCGGTCAACCGCACAACGGTAACAAATGAAAACATCGACCTGGCTTCCTGGAGACCCCAGTTCCGGCCCGGTGACAGGATAGTAATCGAAGTGAAGACTGTGACCAGGAGAACCTTTAAGGGAGAAGATGAAAGGGTTACGGTCAATAACGAGGTGTACACGATTCCCCTGCAGTAAAAACCATTATTTATGGGAAAGAAGATTTTTGTAGTTGCCATTTTTTCAGTCGCCACTGTCAGCGTGTGGGCTCAGGCCGAGGTGGAGTCGTCTGAAGTGTCGCGGGCATATGCCGAGGAGGTCGAGGAGCAATACAATCCGAATTCGATCAATCCTATTCCCAAGTACGAGCATCACTACAAACGCAGAGTGTGGAGAGACATCGACCTTAGCGAGAAACAAAACAAGGGATTCTTTGCCAACAACGGCGAGATCACCCGCCTCATCGTGGATGCCGTCAGATCCGGCGAGATCACTGACATCTACACCCATGATTCGCTCACAACCAAAATGAGCAAAGACGACTTCTATGGCCGCCTGGTCATGACCCAGGGAACTGTCTACGAGCAATGGAGTCCCGACCGTAACTGGTACATTGACGAGATCGCTACCTATAATGGAAAGAACTATCGGGCGCTGGTGGACAACGTCGGCAAGAATCCTGAGACGTCTCCGGATGAATGGACAGCAACTTCAGAGGGAAAGGCTATCAACTACCTGCCTAATCAAATGAACAAGCTGCGCATGGTCGAGGATGTGATTTTTGACAAGAGACGGTCGCGCCTGTACTACGATATCCAAGCTATCCAGATCATTATTCCGGGTTCGCTGACGACAACAGGCGTCGACCAGGAACTCGGCTGGTTCAAGTACAAGGATCTTGAAAAACTTTTCCGCAACCATCCGAAAAAAGCGGTGTGGTTTAACCGCCAGAATACCGCGCAGAATAAGAATTTTGCGGATGCATTTCTCCTGAGGCTATTTAAGGGGACCATCAGGAAGGTTGAGAACCCCGAGGACGAAACGATATTTGAAACCTATTCAGCAAATGGCAGAAGCAGGCAGGAAGCTGTCTGGGCTACAGAATGGGCTGAAATGGAACTCATGGAGAAGGAACACAACCTCTGGGAGTTCTAAATCGGAAGGAACAAACTTTGAAAGGAAGAGACTTCGGTCTCTTTTTTATTGCATTTCTTTTACGATCTCAGCTTTCTTCCGGCCGACGAGCGACGCAAGTTCCTCGAAAGATGCCTCGCGGATTTTCTTAACAGATTTGAAGTGCTTCAGTAATTTGCTGGCAGTGCTTTTTCCGATGCCCTTTAGGTCTTCGATCTCTGTCTTGATCGTCGCCTTACTGCGCTTTTGACGATGGAAAGTTATGGCGAACCGGTGTGCTTCGTCCCGAACTTGCTGCAACAGCAGAAGGCCGGGTGATTTCTTGTTGATGTGCAGCGGGATCGGGTCTTCAGGATAATAGATTTCCTCAAGTTTCTTGGCGATGCCGACAATTGGAATCTTTCCGTAAAGATTGAGCTCTTTCAACGCATCGCAGGCACTTCTTAGTTGGCCCTTACCTCCATCCACCAGGATCAGGTCGGGAAGCTGACCGGCTTCGTCAAGGATCCTCTTGTAGCGCCTGCCTACGATCTCGTTCATGGAGGCGAAATCATCCGGGCCGACGACAGTTTTGATGTTGTAGTGCCGGTAGTTCTTTTTATCGGGCTTGCCATTCTGGAATCTCACCATCGAGGCCACCGGAGTGGTTCCCTGGAAGTTTGAATTATCGAAGCACTCAATAATCAAAGGGAGGCTCTGCAACTGGAGATCCTTCTGCAAAATGGAGAGCACTTCCATCTGCTTGGATTTTTTTCCCTCGCGAAGGATCTCTTTTTCTTTACGGAGCTCCAGGCCATTCTTCACCGACAGACTGACCAGTTTCTTCTTATCGCCGATCTTGGGTACCAGGTTCTGTGTTTCGTCGTCGAGCAAGGCGAGTGGCACATTGCTCATGATGACGTTGTTGTCGCCGATGCGGAGTTCCTGTGCGGCGAAGCTGAGGATATCCTCATCGGTTTCATCCAGCTTTTTCTTTATCTCAACCGTCTTGGAGTATACGATCGCACCCTCCTTCACCTGCATATAGTTGACATAGGCATAGGCCGGAACGCTGGTGATGGTCAGGACATCGATATCGGTGAGGTCGCGATTGACAACCAACGAACGGGTTTGAAATTTTTCCAATGCCTGGAGACGTTCGAGGTACCGCTGGGCTTTTTCAAATTCCTGCCGGGTGGAGGCGTCCTGCATTTCTTTGCGGAAGTATTGATAGACGATGCTGATGTTACCCTTCAGGATATTGCGCGCCTGCGCGATCTCTTCCTGGTAGTTCTTCTCATCTTGAAGTCCGACACAGGGAGCCTTGCAGTTTCCAATGTGATATTCGAGACAGGGTTTGAACTTCCCCTGGTCAATGTTTTCCTGCGTGAGCAGGAGACTGCAGGTGCGGATGGAATACAGTTTATGGATAAGATCGAGCACGTTTTTCATTGCGGAAACGCTCGAATAGGGTCCAAAGTACTCGCCCTGTTCCGGCAGGTATTTGCGCGTGTAGATGATCCTGGGATACCGTTCTTTCAGGATGCAGATGTATGGAAACGTCTTGTCATCCTTCAGCAGGATATTGTACTTCGGCTGACTTTGCTTGATAAAATTGTTTTCCAGCAGCAGTGCGTCGAATTCGGAGTCTGAAACCGTGTATTCGATGTTCTCGATTTCTGAAACAAGCCGTTGGGTTTTACGGTCGAGCGTGTTGCCCCTGGTAAAGTAACTGTTTACCCTCTTCTTGATGTTCTTGGCCTTGCCGACGTAGATGAGCTCGTTGCCGGAATTGTAAAAGCGATAGACGCCGGGGGAATCAGGGAGTCGTTGAATGGCACTTCGGATATCGTACATGGTTGGCGCTAACTATCGATGTCATCCAGGGTGATTTCTTCAGGCTCTGGTTGGGTCATCAACGAGTCGGCTTCGACGTGCTTGTCGCAATCGAGTATCATGTCAAGTCCGGACGCAGGGCGTTTGAACATGCCCTTCCCGTAGCCGATTTCAGGATGTTCGTATATCTTCACCATGTAGTGGTCCCAAATCGGTCGCGCGCTACGGCCTCCCTGGCCAAAGACCCAGTTGGGGAAGTGTATCGTGCGTTCGTCGCCACCTACCCAAACGCCGGTGACGAGATTATGAGTGATGCCCATGTACCACCCATCGGAGGCATCGTCCGTTGTGCCGGTCTTTCCGCCGATCTCATTGTCTTTCTTAAGCACGGCGCTGATTCCCCTGGATGTTCCGCCTTCGAGCTCTACACCCCCCTGGAGCATGTAGACCATTTTGTAGGCCGTTCTTTCATCCATTGCCTGCCTGGTCTTAGGGACAAACGTTTCCAGCACGTTGCCGTTCTTGTCTTCAATACGGGTGATGTAGTAGGGCTCGATATGAATACCGGAATTGACAAAGCTACAATAGGCCGAGACCATGTCGTATAACGTCACATCGCTCGTGCCCAGGGCCAGCGACATCACCGGGTCGAGGGGTGTCGTTATCCCCAGGCGTTTGGCGAAATCGGCGACGTTGGCAGGCAGGACCTTGGCAATGAGCTGTGCCGTTACCGAGTTGAGCGATTTCGCCATGGCCAGTCGCAAACTCGTTCGCTCACCGGAGCCGTCATACGGTGGCGACGAATTCGGAGGACTCCAGGTCGTGCCCGACACTTTTATCGTCGGCCGGATATCGAGCAGCTCGTGACATGGTGAGTATCCATCCTCGATGGCTTTCCCATAGACAAACGGTTTGAACGTGGAACCCGGTTGTCGCGTGCCTTGGCGAACCATATCCCACTTAAAGTACTTGTGGTTGATGTTCCCGACCCACGCCTTGATTGCGCCGGTTTCGGGATCCATCGACATCATTGCGCTCTGCAGGAACCAGTTGTAATAACGAAGCGAGTCCATGGGACTGAAAAGCGTATCGCGGTCGCCTTTCCAGGAGAACACTGTCATCGGGCGCTTGGTGTTCAACATGATGTTGACTGAGTCGGAGCCTTCGCCATAGCGTGCTACCAGGTTGCGGTAAGTTTCGGTGCGGCGAATCTTGCGTTGGAGGAAATTCCTGATCTCCTCACCTGTCTCAGAGTCCGTCCAGGGGTTACTGCCTTTCTGCTTCCACTGTTTGACAAAATCCTCCTGCAATCCTGCCATATGCTGAGCCATTGCATCCTCAGCGAACTGCTGCATACGACTGTCAATGGTCGTGTAAATCCGCAGGCCTGATTCCCACAGGTCGTAACCGTTCTCTTTGCACCACTTCATCAGGTCGGTCCGGATGATCGAACGAAAGTGAGTGGCGAGACCCAGATTATGGTTCTGCACAGAAAAATCAAGTTTGATCGGTGTGTTCCGAAGTGAATCGTACTCCCCTTCAGATTTGATGAAGTGATGGGTATAGTACAACTTGCTGAGCACCTGGTTGCGCTTACCGAGGGCGTTGTTCGGAAAACGATGCGGGTCAAACAATGCAGGGTTCTGCAGCATTCCTACGATAAGCGCCGACTCGAGCAGGTTGAGGTCCTGAGGCTGCTTTTTGAAATACGTTTCACAAGCGACCTTAATCCCGTAGGCATTGCTGCTAAAATCGCTGGTGTTCAAATACATCGCGATGATTTCCTCTTTGGTGTACTTCTCTTCGAGTTGTACAGAGATTATCCATTCCTTGGTCTTGCTGATCAGGATCTTTAATGGTCCGCCCAGCCGTGTGAGCGTGCCATCGAGTTCGTCGCCACGGGTCTTGAACAGGTTTTTCGCGAGCTGTTGGGTAATGGTGCTGCCGCCACCGCGATGGTTGAATGTCAGCAATCCCCAGATCACTCGCGGATAGGCCCAAAAGTCCATCCCGGCATGTTCGTAAAAACGGTGATCTTCAGAGAGCAACAGCGTATTAACCAGCACCGGTGAAAGTTCATCATAGGTCACCTGGCTGCGGTTGTATCGAAAATAGCGGCCGAGCGACACGCCATCGGCCGAAATCAATTCGGAAGAAAGGTCGTTTTCAGGGTTTTCGATGGCAGCCGGGTTTGGCATGCCCCCAAAAAGCCCCCAGAGGTCAATTTTAACGAGATAAACATAAAGGGGGATACCGCCGACCAGCAGGAAAAAGGCTATCCATACGGCCATGACGAGCTTCCGCAGCCACGGTCTCTCCCACAACAGGAAGTTACTGGTTTTCCGTCGGGTAGTTTTTTTGGAAGAAGAGGAGGTATTCATCGAGGCCCTTGGTCCTGTAAAAGATATCAAAATTGTCTTTGGTAATTACAAAATTATCGAATTTATGGTTTCGCAGTGCGCCGAGGTCCTGTAGCTTTTCGGCGAAGGTGATATAATAGTCTATGGCTGCACTGATGCCTGGAAGATCGGCGACAAACGTCAGATTATATTGGTCATTCAGTATAAGATTACTCGTTCTCAGGTTGAGATCTTTAAACGCGCTGCGGTTGAATGCTTCGAGCGTAGCTGTGGCGAGCTCGCTGATTTGATCTGAACTCTTGCTCACCAGCACGAAGTAGTGAGGCTCTTCGAGCGAGCGAATGTATTGGATCCCCCTTCGCTTTTCCTGGTTCTCGATGAATTCGCGTGACGCATCAAGGAGCTTCTGCGCGTACGCAGCCAGCTCATGATCCTGATGGCCCTTGACGAATTCCTGTAGCTGATATTGATAGACGGTCACATCCTCTGTCTCGCCGACCACCAAAATTCGAAGTAATTCGAGTGAAGGATTGAACGATGTTTCCCCGAGAGCGAAAGCCTCGTCGAGTGCGAAGTTCGAGGCAATAAAATTCTTTTGTCGAAAGGCATCGTAAGCTTTCTTGTAGAGAACTTTTTGCTTCTCGGCGGCCTGGCTGGATTCCTGGAGATAGTCTGGATTGATCAGTATTTTGGCAAACGTCGAGTTGGGATGCTTCGACTTCAATGTGCTGGCGTATTGCTCCGCTTTCGCGGGATCGATCTCGCGAGTAATGAGATAGAGCGTGTACAGTACTTCCGGCTCGTACTTCGTCTCGGGGAAACGGTCCAGCATCGTCGTATAAGTGGCTGCGGCATTTTCGTTCTCGTGGAGTTTGAAATAATAAATGTCGCCCAGCCAGTAATAGGCTTCCTCAATCCTGGCCAAGGCAGCTTGTCGGGCTTCCTCTGTGCGTGGGATCTCTTTACTTAACTTGTTGTACTCTGCCATTACCGGATCGCCCCCTTCATCGGCTGGCTCTTCGAGGGTGCTGGCGGTTGCCACCGAATCGGTAGGGTTGCTGGTGGACGCGCGGGTACTCACGGCTTGTCGTTGCGACCTTCGCCAATTATCCTCGAGCCGGATGTTGCCCCATACCCGAACAAATTCGGTCTGGCCGAGCGCCATAGCGGAAGGGTTGCCGAAGTACCAGTCGACACCATCGTCATTGCCGGCGTCTGTATTGAAGATATTTTGGTTGGTATTGGATACAATCTCAACGCGGTTTGACCGCTTCTTCTTCTTGCCTGCCTTTGACTCCTCGGCTTTTTTCCGAGCTGTAATCACCGAGTCGATTTGAGCTACGATTGTCGCGGAGTCGAGTGTTGCCAGCGTTAGCAAGCTGTCTTGCCAGGCAATGGTCTTGAGGTGCTTCACAAACTCATTCAAGATCTCTTGTCGTGACTTGATCTCCTCGTAGCCTTCGTAGTCTGTTGGAAGGGCCGTAATCGCACTGTCGTAATAGGCCTGCGACAATTCATAGTCTTTCAAGGTGTCGTAATAAATCTCACCGAGCTTCAGATACGCCTCGCCGTCGATCCTGCGGTTGGTTCCGTGTCTCACCGAGAGCTGAAGGTTCTCAATGGCTTCATTGAGGTTCTTCTGTTTCAGTTCGAAGATGCCCATCTCATAATAGATCTTGTCCAGGAACTCCTTGTTCTTGGAATCCTTCAAAAGTTTCCTGAATGATTTACGAGCGCTGCTGATGTCACGGCTATGGGAGATTTCGGTCACCTGCGCCATGTACAGGCGGGCGTAGAAGTCAACCTCGTATTCGGGGTTGGTGCCTATACATTTTCTGTAGTAGTTGTAGGCCTCCGCTTCGAAACCGAGTTCCTGGTATACCTGGCCGATGATGAAATAAATTCGACCGCGGCGGTCTTTCTTTTTCAGCAGGTGATCACTTTCCGTCAGGCTCCGGACCATCTTGTCGTAGTCTCCAAGAACCTGGTAGTGGTAGGCTTTTTCCAGGCTGAATCTTTTTTGATTTTCCCGGCTCAGCGGAAGTTTTTGCAGATAGTCGATCGCTGCCTGCGCGTTGCCGTATTCCTTGTGTTCGGTATACGTACGGATAAGATTGATGATGGCGAGATGACGCGCGTCGTGATCTTTACTTACTGTGTTGACGTGCTTGAAAGTCTGGATGGCATTGCCCCAATCAAGGCTGTACAGGCGTGCCTTCCCGACAAGGATATAGGCGTCGTCAACCCATTTGCTGTTGGGATGGCGTTGGATCGCGATCGATGCCATCTTCACAGCTTCCTGGATTTCCTTATCGTATGTCTTCGCTAATGCGGAATCAAACGTGGGATAGATCCGCAGAATCCGGTTGTAGTCGTCGACTTCATTGTTGAAAATTGTTTCCTCGACTTTCCGGATCTCATCGTTGGCATAGTAGTACCCATTGAAGTGGGCGGTCGTATTATGGTATGCTTTGCTGGTCCACGAATTACGCTCCGACGAGCAGGCAAGCAAGCCACAGCAGAATAGTAATATGAAGAGGTGCCTGGATTTCAAGGGTTGCAGTTATGCACTACACAGAACGCAAAAAAGGAGTTTTCAATATCCCTGGTTAGCGTATTATCTATTTTCACAAAAAAACGCAATATTTTGCATTTTTAGGCCGCCCACACGCTAATAAGGGCTACCTTTAATGCCCCGAATCTGTCGGCAAGAAGTCTATGAGACCGAAGAAAACGTTGTCAAGCTGGCTCACCACGCGCTATCAGTTGATCATCCGCAACGAGGAGAATTTCGCGGAGAAAACGAGCGTCGGATTTACATACTCCAAGATCGTACTCTTCTCTGTAATCATCTTTGTGCTGTTCCTGTTCATCAGTTTGTTCCTGGTCAAGACCGTATTGGAAAAATGGTTCGATCCCAAGTACGAACAGATGGTGTTGAACCAACAGTTGTATGGACTTCACCTGAAGGTGGATTCCCTGAGCCAGGAGGTCGACCGAAAAGATCGATTCATATTAAATTTCAAGCGTGTGTTGAGCGGCGATACGGCCGACTTAATCGATCCTTCCGAACGAATCACCGATAACAATCAGCCGCTTGCCCGCACGGCAAAACTTGACATCGATCCAAAGGACTCGGCATTCCGAAAATCGTTTGAGAGCTCCGACCTGTCAATGATCGCGTTGACACGTGTGAAGAACCGCGAATTGCAGGAGGCATTTTTCTTCACGCCCATCAATGGTTTTATATCAGATGCATACAATGTGAAGGAAAGTCACTTCGGTGTGGATATCGTAGCCAAGACGAACGAGCCGGTCAAGTGCATTGCCGACGGGACGGTAATCTTTTCAGACTGGACGCAGGATGGAGGCTACGTTCTCATGATTCAGCACGGCGCGAACCTGATCTCCGTTTACAAGCACAATGCTGAACTTTATAAAAAACTTGGTACATTTGTTAATGCTGGAGAGATAATATCAATTGTGGGTAACAGTGGAGAAATGACGAACGGACCACACTTGCATTTTGAGATGTGGTACAACGGAAACTCCCTGAACCCCGAGGAATTCGTTACTTTTTAAACTAATCAGTTATGTTCACTTCAAAAGAAGAAAAGCGTGTAGCCGAGGAGATCAGCAACTCGAGTAACACCATTGGCAAGGGAACCTATCTCGAAGGGAATGTGGAGACATACGGCAACATTCGTATCGAAGGTCGTGTCACGGGTAATGTCAAGTCGAAATCAAAGATCGCTCTGGGTCCGTCTTCTCAGGTACACGGCAACGTCATCTCACAGAATGCCGATATCGAAGGCGAAGTCAAGGGAAAGATCGAAGTTTCGGAGCTTCTGGTGTTGAAGGCGACGGCCGTTATTAACGGCGACATTGTAACGGGGAAGCTGGTTGTTGAGCCCGGAGCGGTGTTTAATGGAAGTTGCAAGATGGGAGCTGCTGTCAAGGAAATAAAGATCACTGAAAATGGCGGCGTCTCAAGATCCTTCCAGGCCCAGCAAGAAGCCCAAACCGTCTGATTCATATTTGCGTTACAGCGGACTGGCCATTCAACTGCTGGCGACGATCGCGGTGATGGGGTGGCTCGGAAATCTGCTGGATCGTCGGCTCGAATTAAAATATCCCATCTTCATGCTGGTGCTTGGCTTGCTCGGTTTCGCCGGTGCCTTGTACCAGGTTTATCGATCAATCAACAAAAGCTGAGTTGCGTCGATTCTTGTTTCTCCTTGTCCTGACGGCGGCGATTATTGCAACCGCGACGTATGGGGGTCATACGCTCGGCTTGTTTACACTGCCTTCCTTTGGCGCGGCGAGTATCGTGTTCCTGACCCTTTGCACTGCCTCTATCTACTACATGCTTCACCGCACTGCTGTCAAAACTTTGTTCGTCCAGTTGTACCTGCTGACGATGGTAGGGAAGATGATCGTGTACGGCGCATATCTCTTCATTATCATTCTTAAAGACAAAACCTCGGCGATTGGGAACGTGGTCCTTTTCCTGGTTACGTACTTTCTTTTCACCATTTTGGAAGTCGGTTTTCTCTATCGCCGGATGACGCCGAAGAAGGGCGTGTGACCGTCCAAAAATTTTTCAAAAGATTTTTTTGTGGGTCGAGAATTGATACCTTTGCGCTGGATTTTCAGGACCGTCCAAAAACGCCTCCATGACCGTGTTTTTCAGCAAATTAGGCCGCCTTTTCGCCAGCATGACAGTGTTGATTTCGGGGCTTTTTTCGGGCGATATTCAGGCTGCCGAACAGCCGGCAAATGACGAGGAAAAGTTCAATGCCAGCAAGGTCATTTTGCACCACGTCGTCGATGATCATGTGTGGCACCTGTGGGACGGCCATTACGGTACCATCCACCTTCCAATTATCGTTTACTCGGCGGAACGCGGTCTCGACATCTTCTCGTCTTCCAATTTCTATGACGAGCATCACAACGTAGTAGAATACAACGGATATCGCCTGGAGCACAATAAGATCCACCTCGCATCGACTGGCGAAAAAGTGTTCGACGTGTCGATCACCAAGAACGTGGCGATGTTGCTTTTGAACGCCGCACTGATGGTGATCGTATTCCTGGCGGTTGCAAAAGGCTATAGCAGGAATCGCGGCAGGGCACCATCGGGAATTCAGTCGTTGCTTGAACCCGTGATACTGTTCGTTCGCGACGAAATAGCCAAGCCCAACATTGGAAAGCATTACGAGCGATACCTCCCCTACATCCTCACGCTGTTCTTCTTCATCCTGTTCGGAAATATTCTCGGTCTGCTGCCAGGCGCTGGAAACCTGACCGGAAATATTGCAGTGACATTTACCCTGGCAATCCTGACATTCCTGGCGACGAACTTCAGTGGTAATAAGGCGTATTGGTCCCATATCTTTTGGACGCCGGGCGTTCCACTCCTCCTTAGAATCATCATTTTGCCCGTTGAATTTGTGGGGCTTTTCACCAAGCCTTTTTCACTGATGATCCGGTTGTTTGTAGCAATCACTGCGGGTCATATTGTGATTTTGAGCCTGATCGCGCTGGCATTTATTTTCAGAAGCATTTGGGTGGGAGTTGGATCCACTCTGATGGTACTGTTTATCAGCGTAATTGAAATACTTGTTGCGGGTATTCAGGCGTATGTTTTTGCTCTGTTTTCGTCGCTCTACATCGGAATGGCGATTGCTGAGCATGAACATCACTAGGTAAGCGCATAAGATTTCCCTTTGGCTCGTTCCAGAGGGCTTGTTTCACTTAACTATATATACAATTATGTTATTCGCAATTTTGTTGGACATCAGCTACGCGATCATGGGCGCAGGCATCGGTGCCGGTCTGGCTGCAATTGGCGCTGGAATTGGTATCGGCCGCATCGGTGGATCGGCGATGGAAGGTATGGCTCGTCAGCCTGAAGCTTCCGGCAAGATCCAGGGCGCAATGTTGATCATTGCCGCACTGATCGAGGTGGCTGCTCTGTTTGCGCTGGTTATCTGCCTCCTCATTTCGCAGGCTGAAGGCTAGTCATTCAGCGGTCTGCCGGAGCATTTGGTTCCGGCAGACTGCTTGAACAAGAATCCAAACACGAAACAGAAATAGACTATGGATCTCCTAACCCCCGGTACAGGCCTGATCATTTGGCAATTGATCATTTTTGTGCTGCTATTGCTTTTGCTTTCAAGGCTCGCGTGGAAACCCATTCTAAATTCTCTCAAGGAGCGTGAGACATCTATTCAAAGTGCCCTTGATACGGCAGAGAAAGCGCGCCATGAAATGTCGCAGCTGAAATCCGACAATGAGAGACTGCTCAAGGAAGCCCGTCTTGAAAGGGACCGGATACTGAATGAAGCACGCGAGGCGTCGAACCGGATAAAGGAAGAGGCACAACAGGATGCCAGGAGAGCAGGCGAGAAAATCATGGATGAAGCTAAGGCGGCCATCGAAGTCGAAAAGCAAGCCGCATTAAAGGACATCAAAATTCAGGTGGCCATGTTCTCGTTGGATATCGCCGAAAAGCTTATGCGCAAAAATCTTTCGTCAGATAAAGCGCAAAAGGAACTGGTAGATAGCTATATCAAAGACATCAAGATCAACCGGTCATGACGGACTCAAGGGCGGCATCGCGCTACGTAAAATCACTGCTTGATCTGGCCATAGAAAGAAATGCACTCGAGGCAGTCCACAAGGATATGCTCGCATTTTCCAGGACGGCTGAATCGAGTCGGCCGTTCATGCTGATGCTTCGGAGCCCGGTGATCAAGCATGACGTGAAACGGGAAATACTCCACAAGTTGCTTACGGGAAAAGTGCACAGTCTTACGTTAGCGATCGTGGACATCCTGACGCGCAAAAATCGCGAGCCGCTGCTTCCGATTATCGCGCGTGGCTTTCATGCCGCCTACAACGAGTATAAGCAAATCGGTGAGGCCGAGATTACAACAGCAGTTCCGTTAGATGCAGGGTTACGCAAAGAGCTTGATAAGGTTGTCAGGAACGTCAGTGGTAAGAACCAGGTGGAACTGCGGGAAAAAGTTGATCCCGAGATGATCGGAGGATTTGTGCTTAACATTGGCGACAAGCAGATTGATGCTTCGATCAGGAATAAGATCAAGTCATTGAAAATTAAGTTCAGTCAAAACCCCTATATAAAAGAAATTTAATCTCTATTAGTTATGGCAGAGATCAGAGCAGAAGAAGTTTCAGCGATACTTCGGGAGCAGCTTTCCCAATCGCGCACTGAAGCGGAGTTGGAGGAAGTTGGCACCGTCCTCACAGTCGGTGACGGTGTTGCACGCATTTACGGACTCACCCAGGCGCAGGCAGGCGAGTTGATCGAGTTCGAAACCGGCCTTCGTGGCTTGGTGCTGAACCTCGAGGAAGACAACGTCGGAGCGGTGTTGCTTGGCGATTACCACGACATTCGCGAGGGAGCAACCGTGAAGCGCACCGGTAAAATTGCTTCTGTGAACGTGGGAGAGGGTATGTTGGGAAGAGTAGTCGATACGCTGGGAAATCCTGTGGATGGTAAGGGACCGTTTTCAGGCAAGCTCTATGAGATGCCCCTCGAAAGGAAGGCGCCGGGAGTAATCTTCCGCCAGCCTGTAAACGAACCGCTCCAGACGGGAATTAAGGCAATCGATTCAATGATCCCAATCGGCCGCGGTCAGCGGGAACTTATTATCGGCGACCGACAAACAGGCAAGACAGCCGTGGCCCTTGATACCATCGTGAACCAGAAGGAGTTCTACGAACAAGGAAAGCCGGTGCTCTGCATTTATGTTGCCATTGGTCAGAAGAACTCAACGATCGCGAACGTGGCGTCCGCACTCGAAAAGGCAGGAGCAATGCCCTATACTGTTATCGTAGCCGCCTCGGCTTCAGATCCTGCCCCGATGCAGTTCTTTGCACCGTTCACGGGCGCTGCTATCGGAGAATTCTTCAGAGACACAGGCCGCCCTGCGCTTGTCATCTACGACGACCTGTCGAAGCAAGCGGTTGCCTATCGTGAAGTGTCATTGCTGTTGAGACGGCCGCCAGGACGGGAGGCTTATCCGGGTGACGTGTTCTACCTGCACTCGCGATTGCTGGAGCGCGCAGCCAAAATCATCAACAACGACGACATTGCCAGCAAAATGAATGATCTCCCCGAGTCAATCAAGTCGATGGTAAAGGGCGGAGGATCGCTTACAGCACTTCCGATCATCGAAACGCAGGCGGGTGATGTGTCAGCTTACATCCCTACGAATGTGATCTCCATCACTGATGGACAGATATTCCTGGAGACGAACCTTTTCAACGCTGGGATTCGTCCCGCAATCAACGTTGGTATTTCGGTGTCGCGTGTTGGGGGTTCGGCGCAGATCAAGTCGATGAAGAAGGTGGCAGGAACGCTGAAGCTTGATCAGGCTCAGTTCCGGGAATTGGAGGCTTTTGCGAAGTTTGGATCCGACCTGGACCCGGCAACCAAGCTGACGATTGAGCGGGGCCGACGCAATACGGAAGTCCTCAAACAGGACCAATATGCTCCTGTTCCGGTTGAAGAGCAAGTAGCGATCATCACAGCTTCGACGCGCGGCTACCTCGACCGGGTGCCGGTGAACAAAGTCCGTGAATTTGAAAAAGAGTTTACTACGCTGATGAAGACTTCTCATCGCAACGTGCTCGACAACTTGCGCGCAGGCAAACTGGATGACGCAGACGTAGAAACAATTCGGAAGGTGGCCACCGACCTGGCCGCGCGATACTAAAACGACGGCTGAACAAACATGCCAAGCCTAAAGGAAGTCAAGAATCGGATCGGGTCTGTTATCTCCACGCAACAGATCACCAAAGCCATGAAGATGGTGGCCGCGGCGAAATTGCGCAAGTCACAGGACCGGATTATTCAAATGCGTCCGTTTGCTCAGAAGCTTAACGCCATCCTGAAAAATCTATCAGCGGCTACGGCGAATGCAGACACGGACAACTGGTACAGTGCTACCCGGGAGGAAAAGAGAATCCTGATCGTCGTGGTGAGCTCCGATCGTGGACTGTGCGGATCATTCAACAGCTCCGTGTTCAAGGGGGTTAACCGGCTGATCGAAGAGAATTACAGCGACCAGTTTGCTAAGGGCAATGTCACCGTGCTCACCGTTGGAAAAAAGGCCGGCGATTATTTTGCGAAGCGAAAGTGCAATCTTGTTGGGGACTTCACGCTGTTGTTGAGTAGCATTTCGTATGAGAATGTTTCCGCTGCGGCGGATTTTGTCATGAACGCATTCCGAAGCGAACATTACGACAAGGTGGTGCTGGTCTACAACGAATTTAAGAACGTGGCAACTCAGATACTTCGGGTTGAGCCGTATTTGCCGATAGTCGCCCCTGACCAGAAGGAGAAGGGGGATCAACTGAATTATATCTATCAGCCTGATGAGAACGTGATCATCCGCGATCTGATTCCCCGTTCCCTGAGAGTACAGTTGTTTAAGGCTGTGCTCGACTCCGCTGCTGCGGAAAACGGTGCCCGAATGACGGCGATGGACAAGGCAACAGAGAACGCCGGCGAACTCCTCAAGCAGCTGCGGCTCACCTACAATCGCACGCGTCAAGCGGCGATTACGAAAGAAATTCTGGAGATTGTGGGCGGAGCTGAAGCCCTGAAGTCTGCATAATTGGAAAACGTTATAAATTAAGGTCTCCTCAATGCACGGGGAGACCTTTTTTTGTTTATGCGCGCCATCATTAGCCTTTACAGGTATGTTAACATTCTCAGTCTTGATGTGGCTGCTGGTGCGATGGTCTGCGGGGTGTTCTTTTCGCGATTACTGAACGCCAGCCTGTTGCCGTATTCAGTCATTGTATTAGGCCTTACTGTTTGGGTGATCTACACGGCCGATCACCTTCGGGATGCCAGGCAAATTGGGGGGGAGGCTTCTTCGGCGCGGCACTCTTTTCACTTCAGCCATTCCCGCGGTCTTTGGGCAATATTGGTTGCGGCAGTATTCGTCGATGGTATCATTGTATTGCTTATGCGCAAGCCAATCATCGCTGCCGGACTAATGCTTCTTCCAATTGTGGTAATCTATCTCCTGGCGCATCGTCACCTTGGATGGGCAAAGGAAATGTTTGTCGCGGCGCTGTACACGTGTGGGGTGCTGTTGCCATCCGTTTCGGTGTCTTCGCCGAAGCTGGAATGGCAGCATTACGTCGCTTTCGCGATCTTTGCATTACTCGCACTGATCAATCTACTGGTTTTATCGTGGTTTGATTATCCGAACGATGTCAAAGACCGGCAGTCAAGTTTTGCAACGACCATGGGTCGTGACGTGACCAGGTTGATGGTTTTCATTCTTGTGACCCTCAATTATGCGGGCCTGACATTACTCTTTTTCGCCGGCTTCGACCCCGGCGCTATTATTGTTCTTTCGTTGATGAACACCTTGTTACTGGTAATCTTTCTTTTCCCAGGAATGAGTGAGCGAAATAACCGTTACCGGATGATTGGCGACGCTGTATTCCTTCTTCCGGCAATCTATCTGCTATGAGTGAAACGCTTGACGGGTTCAACCGCATTGCGTGGCTTTATGACATTCTTGCCCGGATAGTCTTCGGCAGAAGCCTGGAACGTGCAGAGCGTTCATTGGTGGCTATGGTTCCACACAATGCCGATGTTCTGATACTCGGAGGCGGATCGGGCCAGCTGTTGCTGGACTTGCTGAGCGTTAATCCCGGTTGCAGTGTTACTTACATCGAGGCCTCTTCTGCGATGATTGCAATAGCTAAGCGGCGTCTGGCCCGGCGGGGAACTTGGAAGGTCGACTTTTTCCACAGGACGGCCCTTGACCTTCCCAAAGGCCAACAGTTTGATGTTGTGGTCACGAATTTCTTTTTGGACATCTTCACAGCAGAAACGGTTAGGAAGATTACCACAAACGCATTTGATTCGCTGAAGCCGGATGGGCTCTGGTTGGCGTGCGACTTTGTTGAAGGTCAGGCATGGTGGCAGCGCGTCATCCTTAAACTCATGTTGGGATTCTTTCGGCTAACGGCGAGGATCGAGGCGACGCATTTGCCCCCGTGGCGTGAGTGCCTGGAACAGTTGCCCCTTAAGCTGATCGAGAACAGGCTTTTCTACGGAGGATTTGTTCATGCCAATGCATACCAAAAAATCACTGAAGGGCCATAGAATCCTTGCCGATCTGCTGGACGAGTTCCGCTTTCTCTTCCATTAGTTTGATGATCTTTCTGAGATAATCAATTTCTTTTCTTGCCAATTCCAGCTGCCGCTGACATTCGGTTGCTTCATCGGAAAGTTTTCTGAGTTGATTCTGCTGTTCGGGGTCCGCGGGCGGCGATTCGTTGACATAGTATTGGAAGAAGTTGTGATCAAGCACCTGTGAAATCTTGAGGAGCAGGCCGGTATCGAGATGCCGTTTTTTGAATATCCGGTATACATTCTGTCTGACAGTGCCGAGTTCATCGGCAAAATCGGTGAGCTTGATGTTTCGTTGATCGAATATTTCCTTGATTTTCAAGCCGATTTCGATTGCCATAACTGTAAGTGTTGAGATGTGATAATGTAAAGTTATTGTTTACGGATTGCATTCCAAAAAGGCGATACTGTAACTAATTAATTTACAGCTTGGACCCAAGCTGGCTGGCAATCCAGTGGTTTTGCCGGATGTCAAATTGGCTTACTTGTCGGTGGGGTTCTTCTTTCCTGCCAGTAGTTTCGTTATCGTCTCCGCAAGTCTTCGATCGCGTGTCTCCGCTTTTTTCGCTGTAGAAATCCACACGCAATATTCTTTCTGATTGGTATACGATAATGTAGAAAAGAACTCACGGGCCTCAGCGGTTTTCTTCAAGGCTGACGCCAGATCAGGTGGAATTTCCGCTTTTCGTTCGTCTGTGTCGCGTGTCAATTCCACAGAGATCTTATCGCCGATCGTTTTTCCAATAGCTTGCCGAATATCTTTTCGCACGATCAGCAAATGGCAGCCGGTGCCCATATTCGCGAGTATACCACGATAGGGGTACCCGTCGAAAAGCGCTTTCACTTTGACGTGCCCCTTAGTGCCATAGACTTCCTGGACATCGAATGGTATTTCAATAAAGGCACCACGGCTATCGTCAGGAGCCTTGAGTACCGCGGTGAATTTTCGCGTTGCTTTGGGTTTGCCAGATTTCATTTTCATGCGGTTGATTGGATCTACTCACGAGGAAATGGAGTCGAACGCAGAATCGTGTTCATGCTTAAGGGGTTATCAGGAAGTATGCCGATGAGGCTTTTGCAAGTTCGGAATATTGCAAAGTCAGCCAAAATCTTTCGCGATTCTTGTTTTATTTACTGTAAACCTTATCTTGCAATTCTGCAATAGCTACAGCGATTAAGCCTATACCTAACTTAAGCCCCATCACTGGCCGGACCATGCTGGATCTGTTCAAGCAATTGCCTGCGGTAAT
>CAZLWX010000073.1:0-19120 GCA_964563295.1 uncultured Roseivirgaceae bacterium
AATACTCATGAGTTTGCCTCCCACTGCGTCATGGGAGTACAACTATCAGCCCCCATCCGGGTCGCCAGAAGCGAATACGCTTGCCCTGCTCAAGCCGGGTATCGAATGGGTCTGATATCAGGCCTTCTTTGACTTATTCTGTTGCAGTTGGAGGATCTGCAGGGCGAGCTGGTCGGTAAGCGGTGTGCCCGCTGCGTTGTCGGGAAACTGTTGGGAAAAGAATCCGCGTGCCGCCCAGATCTCCAAAACATCATCCGCACCGATCGAATAGGGTTCGTACTCCCGGTTGTCGGATACGAGCAATAATTTTTCGGGCTGATCTTCGAATCGAAAGACCCGTTTGAAGACGATGCCATCCGCGCGCGTGACCAGCACGTAGAGCTTTCCGTTCTTTATAGAAGGAATATCCTCGACATATTCTCCGAAGATGATACTACCCGGGTAGATGGGGAGCATCGAATCGCCTTTGATCTCAAAAGCGCGATACGTTCTGTTTCTCGGAAGTGTTGGGATGCTGATCTTGGGCAGGTCCTTCACAAATTCCGGGTCCTGATACCCCGACAAGTACCCCGCCGCAGCCTTGTGCGTTACCAGTTCGACGTTTTCGCGGTTCTGACGGTCGACTGTGATGGCCAGCACCTCCTTCTTGCCGGATTGCTTCCATTCGCTTTCCGGAATCTGACTGATGTCGCTGTTGATCAGATGATCGAGACTCACCTGGAAAATGTTGGCGATCTCGATCAGGCTGCTCACGGTCGGGGTCGCCCGTTCTTCTTCGTAGGCACCGACGGCCGCCTGCTTGAGGCCGAGCTTTTCGGCGAGCTGTTTTTGAGTCATTCCCCGCTGCACGCGGAGGAATTTCAGGTTCTTGTTTACTATAGCCATGCGTTTTGGATTTCTGCAAAGCATTACTGTGTGATCCCGGGAATCACATCAGTAAATGGCACTAAAACCGTGTTGCTATGGCGAAACAACAAGACAAAACTAAATAATTTAGTTTTACTTTGCAAGCTTAACTAATATTTTTAGTTTCGCTTTATGGAGCGGAACATTATCCATCTTGACCTGGATGCCTTCTTTGTGGGGGTTGAATGCCGTCGCAACCCCCGTTTGCGGGGGAAGCCTCTGATTATCGGCGGGAGCAGCCGCCGGGGGGTTGTGGCCGCCTGTAGCTACGAAACCCGCCAATTCGGCGTGCATTCAGCCATGCCCATGTATTTGGCGCTCCAGCTTTGTCCTGACGCGAAAGTGATCTCCGGGGATATGGAGGCCTACAGCAAGGCATCCCACGAGGTCACCGAGATCGTTGCCGACGAGTCGCCGGCTTTTGAAAAATCCTCCATTGACGAATTCTATATCGACGCCAGCGGACTGGACCGGTATTACGGTGCATTCAAGTGGGCAGTCGGGTTGCGAAAGAAAATTTCCAAAGAAACCGCCCTCCCGATCTCGCTGGGGATGTCGGTCAACAAGCTGGTCTCCAAAGTCGCGACCGCGGAGTTCAAGCCCAACGCTGAAAAACATATTCCTGCGGGAACGGAAGGCGATTTTCTGGCACCACTCGCGGTCGACAAAATCCCGATGGTGGGCAAACAGACGTCTTCTTACCTGCGCGACATGGGTGTGCACACCGTCCAAACGCTCCGCGAAATGCCAGTCCAGTTCCTGATCAGCGCATTCGGAAAAAATGGCCTTTCGCTCTGGAACAAGGCGCGTGGTATCGACACGTCCCCGGTGGTTCCTTATACAGAACAGAAATCGATTTCCACCGAGTGCACATTCGAGAGCGATACTATCGACGTCAAAAGACTGAAATCAATACTGATCGCGATGGTCGAAAAAGTTGCGTTCACCCTGCGCGATCAAAAAAAGCTGACCTCTTGCGTTACCGTCAAGATCCGCTACGCCAACTTCGACACCGAGACCCGGCAGGTGCAGGTCCCTTACACCGCGTCGGACCATGTGCTGTTGAGGATTGTACAACAGCTTTTCGATAAACTGTACAACCGGCGTATGCTTATCCGCCTTGTCGGGGTGCGACTTAGCGGTCTGGTGCATGGCAACCACCAGATCAATCTGTTCGAAGATACCGAGGAAGATATCAACCTGTACCAGGCCATTGACCTGATCAAACATCGCCACGGCGTTGAAAAACTGATCCGCGCCAATACCATCGATGTTAATAAACGAGTGAGAATGGAGATGAACATGTTCAAGGGAAATCTCAAATGAATTCACTTGTGACAACGAGTGTCACTCGTGTCGGGTCGCCATTGATACCGGTTCGATTGACACAATCTGACAAAGCTCCGTGCCATCTTGGATTAAAAATAAAGTTGAAGAGAAATTATGAGGACGAATCATCAAATTAAAATCCAGACAGAATCTCCGGTGCGCGAGTTGTTCTTTCTTATTTCACCGCCGCGCCACATCATCAGCGACGTCTCCGTACTCAAGGATGACGTTCATTACCTGATCGGTCATGAGCTTGAAGACCGCCATACCATCGCCCACATTCCGCTGTTCCGGTACAACGACGAGCATATCGATGATATGATTGAGCACGTCGAAAGAAAAGCGTCATCCTTCCGGCCCTTCAACGTGTTCCTTAAGGGATTTGGCGTCATGTACAATGGCTCGAAGCGCTCCGTCTATGTGGACATTGTCAACAAATCACCCGTCCAGGAGATCTTCGAAAAGCTGGTGAGAGAGGATGCAAACTTCGTTCCTCATATACCGGTGGCGAGAAACCTGGCGATGAACGATTTTCTGCGGTGCTGGCCCTACCTGAAAGGATTGAATTACAGCAACCAGCACTTCCTGTGTGATCGCATCACGGTACTGGCCCGCGGCACCGGCAAATGGACACATTACCGCGACATCATGTTTACCGATCCCTGGCCCCCTATGTCATAACCATAAAATAAAAGCCCATGAACCCTCTCAACATTTTACGCGAACGCTTCGGGTACGATTCGTTTCGCCACAACCAGGAAATGATCATCGACGCCATCCTTCGCGGAAGGGACACGCTTGTCTTAATGCCCACCGGAGGAGGAAAGTCTATTTGTTACCAGATACCCGCCCTCCTTGTCGAAGGACTGACGGTGGTCATCTCGCCGTTGATCGCATTGATGAAAGATCAGGTAGATGCTTTGCGTGCCAACGGCATCGCCGCCGCCTACATCAATTCCACTCAGTCGTCTGCGGAACAGGAACAAATTCTAGCGGAAGCCCAGGCAAGCCGACTGAAGCTGCTCTACCTCGCACCCGAGCGACTTCTTGGTGGGGAACGGAGTTCAGCCTTCTTCGAGAAACTGAAATCATTTCGCATCGGGCTGGTTGCAATCGATGAGGCACACTGCATATCGCATTGGGGTCACGATTTCCGGCCCGAGTACCTCATGCTGGCGAAGTTGAAGCGTTCATTGCCGGGAGTGCCCGTTGTGGCACTGACCGCGACGGCCGACGACCTAACGCGAAAGGATATCATCGAAAAGCTTGAGCTCTCCGACCCGGCCGTGTTTATCTCCAGTTTCAACAGGGAGAACATCACCTACCGGGTCGACTCCAAGCGTGACAGCATTGAAAAACTCATTGCATTCCTTAAAACACACGACGGCGACTCTGGAATCATCTATTGCCTTTCACGACGCGCCACAGAGTCGGTCGCCGACACGTTGACCGAGCGCGGCTTTCGGGCGCTCCCCTATCATGCGGGTATGGAACGCGAGATGCGTGCAAAACACCAGGAAATGTTTCAGCGCGACGAGGTGAGGATTATCGTGGCGACGATCGCGTTCGGGATGGGTATCGACAAATCCAACGTGCGCTTCGTCGTGCACATGGACCTGCCCAAGAACATCGAAAGCTACTACCAGGAAACGGGTCGCGCCGGCCGTGACGGACTACCCAGCGATGCCATCCTGTTCTACTCTGGCGGCGACGTTGTCAAAATGAAGAGGTTCGCGATGATTGAAAACAACGAAGCGCAAACCCGCATCCTCCTTAAAAAACTCGACCAGATGGGCCGTTTTGGTGACCTCAGGACGTGCCGCCGTCAGTACTTGTTAAACTATTTCGGAGAAGAAGCTCCGTCCTACTGCGGCAATTGCGATGTATGCCTGACGCGCTATGAATTATATGACGCAACCGACATTGCCGGGAAAGTCCTCGCGGCGACGGAAGTGGTGAATGGAAAATTTGGCGCAAGCTACCTGGTCGATCTGATTCGCGGCTCGCAATCAGGACGGATCACCGATCAGCATCGCAGTTCGCCTGTGTTCGGTTCGGCAGCGACGTTGTCCCATGCGGAATGCCGCACCATTGTCCAGCAACTCCTCGAACTAGGTTTCCTATCGAAAAAGAAAGGGCTGTATCCTGTCTTGCGCCTGACAACGTCAGGAACAAAAGTGCTGGCTGGCAACGAAAAAGTCATGCTCAGCCGCGCAAAGGGAAAAATCACTGCCCAACACGACCAATTGCCTTATGAACAGCCCTTGCTGGTCAAGCTGAAAAACTTGCGCGCCGAACTTGCGGAGCAGGAAAGGATACCGCCCTACGCAATCTTGTCGGATGCATCGTTGACGGAATTGGCAACCTATCTTCCGTCGACACTGAACGACCTCTCAGGGATTCTTGGGTTCGGGCGCGTGAAAATAGAAAAGTACGGCAACCCTTTCCGGAGTGTCGTGGCCAAATACTGTGCGGAAAACAATATCGCCTCGCGCATGCAATTGAAGGTTTCAAAACCGAAGCGCCCACGGCCGGAAGAACGCGAAAATGACACGAAGCGACTCACACTTGACCTCTTCAATGAGGGCTTGTCTCCTCAAGGGATCGCCGCTGTTCGCGATCTCAGCCCGTCAACAATCGAGTGTCATCTCGCCTATTATATTAAAGAAGGCCGGATTGCTATCGATCGTGTCGTAGCCGCCGAGAAAGTCGACGCTATCAAGACGGCTCTCGAAGGTGCCGACACAAGAATGCTCGCGCCGGTAAAAGCCGCACTAGGAGATGAATATTCATTCGGTGAAATCCGCTGTGTAATGGCCCACCTGGCGAGTACCCAGGTGAAAGAGCCATTGGTAGAATACGCTGAAATAATTGCGGCCTGATGTTCCTCAATTGCCACACCGGGTACAGCTTCAAGTACGGGACACTCCGTCCGGAAGAGCTGTTCTCGGAGGCACGCCGCTGTGGTGTACGCAAATTGGCGATCACCGAGATCAACAACACAGCATCGTACATGGAGATGCTGCGGATATGTCACGATCACACGCGATTTAATAACGACGGTTACGACCTCGAACTCGCGGTTGGCATCGAGTTCCGCCGCGATGACGAGCTCCTCTACGTGGCGATCGCACGAAATAATAACGGTTTCGCGCACATTAACCGATTTCTGTCCATCCACAACCGCGACGCGAAACCCCTTCCCGATCGCCCAGCCGAATTGGAGGACGCTTTTATCATTTACCCTTTCGGGAAAATCGCCGCCGGGTCGCTTCGACCAAACGAATACCTGGGTGTGCGGACAAATCAACTAAATCAGTTCACATTGCATTCCGCCACCGACTTTCTCAGCAGGTTTGTTATCCTCCAACCAGTGACAGTGCTTCCTCCTGCCAATGCCGATGATAAGACCTCCAATGTGGACTACAATGCACACCGGCTGCTACGTGCTGTGGCCCGAAACACATTGCTCAGCAAACTGCCAGAACACGTTCAGGCGCGACCCGATGAGTACATGACGCCGGAACAGGTCGTCGAAAAGAAATTCGTCGCCTTTCCTTTCCTGATAAACAATACACGGGCACTGCTCGACCAGTGCTCGTTCGACCTCCGGCCGGCGATCCCAAGGAACAAGAGGTCCGTGACCGGAAGCGGGGAATCGGACATCGCCTACCTGAAGGCTGAAACCGAAAAAGGATTCGTGCGTGTCTACGGCCCCAACAACGCCCATGTCTGGCAACGCATCCAAAGAGAGCTTGAAGTAATCGCGCGAAAAGAATTCACGGCCTACTACCTCGTCGCCTATGACCTGATTCGATTTGCTCAAAGCAAGGGCTTTGACTATGTCGGTCGTGGCAGCGGTGCCAATAGCGCCGTCGCTTACTGCCTTGGCATCACAAACGTTGATCCTATCGAACTGAACCTGTACTTCGAACGATTTCTGAATGAAGAGCGTACTTCTCCGCCGGATTTCGACATCGATTTCTCGTGGGACAACCGCGACGCTATTTACGATTACCTTTTTTCGAGGTACGGACATGACCACGTTTGTCTTCTCGGAACGCACGTCACCTACCAGTCACGGTCCATTCATCGTGACCTCGGGAAAGTATTCGGACTTCCAAAAGAGGAGCTCGACGAATTAGTTGAAGACCCCGTCCGTCAACGCGACCGCGACCATATCACGCGACTGGTGTGCCGGTATGCATCCTATATTATGGAGAAAGAGCTTCCTTCCAACATGTCGATCCATGCCGGCGGAGTATTGATCACGGAGGAACCCATCTACTGTTATACGGCGACGGAGGCACCGCCCAAGGGTTACCCGGTGTCACACTTTGAAATGCATGCCGCCGAAGATTTTGGAATCTACAAATTCGACATACTCAGTCAACGCGGCCTGGGGCATATCAAAGAGGCCGTTCGGTTGATCAAGCGCAACCGGAACGTCGAAGTGAACATTCGAAGGTTCGACGAATTCAAGAAGGATGAGGCCATCAAGAAGCTCCTGAGGACCGGCAAAACGATGGGATGTTTTTACGTTGAATCTCCCGGTATGCGGGTGCTGTTGGGTAAACTGCGCTGTGATGACTACGTGACGTTGGTAGCGGCAAGCTCGATCATCAGACCCGGCGTCGCCAGCTCGGGCATGATGAGGACTTATATCGAACGCTTTCACGCCGTCAGAGATGGCGGCACCTATGAGGTTCTGCATCCCCGCATGAGGGAGTTGATGGAAGAGACCTACGGTGTTATGGTCTACCAGGAAGACGTCATCAAGGTGGCCCATGAGTTCGCCGGCCTAACGTTGACCGAAGCCGACGTGCTTCGACGCGGTATGTCGGGCAAGTACCGGTCCCGGGAGGAATTCAGACGGGTGAAGGAACGGTTCTTCGAAGAGTGCGACAAGAAAGGCTACGCCAGGGCTGTGAGCGAACGCGTATGGTACGAGATTGAAAGCTTTTCAGGATATTCCTTTGCAAAAGGTCACTCGGCGAGCTACGCGGTGGAAAGTTATCAGAGCTTGTTTCTCAAAGCGCACTTTCCCTTGGAATTCATGGTCGCTGTGATCAATAATTTTGGAGGCTTCTATAAAACCGAATTCTATTTCCATGAGGCGCGGATGAATGGCGCGAAGATCGAGCCTCCATGCGTGAATACGAGTGAGTATTACACCACGTTGGTAGATGACAGGATCTACGTGGGATTTATCCATATTAAAGGGCTCGACGTTAAGGTCATGGGGGCAATCGCGCCCGAACAAAAGCGCGGCGGTCCGTTTCGCAGCCTTCCCGACTTCCTTGCACGGGTGGCAATCGGAATCGAGCAACTTCGACTGCTCATTCGCATAGGTGCATTTCGATTCACTGGAAAGAGCAAGCCACGCCTTTTGTGGGAGGGGATGCTTTACTACAGCAACGCTCGCAGACGTGAACGCTCCCCTGATCTGTTCAGCACAGAGCCTAAAGAATATCCGCTTCCTGCGCTGACCCGGGGAAACGCCGAAGACGCCTTCGACGAGCTGGAGTTACTGGGATTTCCTCTCGGCAATCCGTTTGCGTTGTTGGGTCCGGCTTCATCCGGCGACTCGCTCGCTGTTGATTTAGTCAACAGGGTGGGAAAGTCTGTACACATCATTGGTTATGTCGTCACTACAAAGGATGCGCGAACGAAAAATCGGGACACGATGCATTTCGGCACCTTTCTCGATGCTGAGGGCAATGTGTTCGACACCGTACATTTTCCTGCCGTGAACAAGAAATTTCCTTTCCGCGGACGAGGGTTTTATCGCATCAAGGGCATTGTCACATCCGACTTCGGGATTGTCGCCATTGAAGTATCTATGATGGAAAAACTTTCGATGGTCCACAAACGTGCCGATGAATTTTTAAGGGAAGCGGCAGTTAGCGCTGGGCCCGGTCAACGCAGCCCTTCTTCAAGCGGGCATACGTTTTTTACGAACGAAGTCCATCGGTGACAGAGTGAGATAGCGTTGATATGATAAGCGTGATTATTGCAGCGAAGAATGAGGCCGAGTCAATTCGAGAAACGATCGCCTATGTATATGCCAACGCTCATTACAAACGGTTTCTCAAGGAAGTGATCCTGGTTGACGGGGGCAGCACCGATCGCACGATCGAAGAAGCCTCGACGACCGGAGCAACAATCCTCTCCGCTTCTGGACACCAGCGTGCTCAAATGCTCAATATTGGCGCGCGTCAATCATCCGGCAGTATTCTCTATTTCATGCCTGCGCGCGCGCTTCCTCCCGAAAATTTTATAAGCGAGATTATCAAGGCCCATACAAAGGGCTACGCCGCGGGCACGTTCATGTTGAGTTTCGATCGTGCTCACTGGCTGCTTCGGACGCTTTGCTGGCTTACGAATCACCATTCGCGCTTGTACCTAAGCGATCAAAGCCTGTTCATCACGCGCGAGCTTTTTGAAAAAGCCGGGGGCTTCCGCGAAGACTACCTGGTAATGGCTAACCATGAGATGATTCGCAGGGTCAAACGCTACACGGATTTTGTGGTGCTTCGGGAATGCGTCCTCGTTTCCGCGCAAAAATATCTATCCCACGGAGTCTACAGAACACCGCTCACCCAAGCGATTATTCTGCTGATGCATCGAATGGGCTACTCGCAGGATCGGATGGCGGGCATGTACCGGAGACTACTCCATTGGGATATTATTCCCGGTACAACGAAGGCGGCTTAGTTGGGGTATGTTCGGAAGAAATTCCAATCCCGATAGTCCCGATAGCTATCGGGATCGGGACCAAGCACCAAATTCCAACGAAAATTTCAATAGCCAATGTCCAAATTCCAATAAGCACAAATCCAATTGGTCATTGAAATTTGAGAATTAAGAATAATTAGGAATTAGGAAACTTCAAACCTCGCACAAACTCCGCAACATCACGCTCCACGTCATGAGACCCCTCAAGCATCGAAATAAACGCGCTCCCCACAATCGCCCCGGCCCCAAACTCGCACGCCCTGGAATACGTCGGGTGGTCTGATATCCCAAAGCCGATCAGTACCGGATTCCGCAACTTCATGTCGCGCAGCCTGCTGAAATACACTTCCTGTTCACTCGTGAACCCCTTCTTCGCTCCCGTCGTGCTGGAAGCTGAAACCGCATAGACAAACCCTTCCGAAGCGGCGTCTATCCTCCTGATCCGCTCCTCAGAAGTCGTCGGCGCAACGAGGAACGTGTTGCACAGGTTGGCCTCGCGAAAAACATCGGCATACTGCTGCTCGAACTCCAGTAGCGGCATATCCGGCAGGATGACGCCATCCACTCCCGCATCCGACGCATCTTGGACAAAGTCCTTAATGCCGTACTGGATAACAGGGTTCAAATAACCCATCAGCATAATTGGCAACTTACATTGCTGACGGATAGCCTTCACCTGGTCCAGCAGCAGATGCAGATTCATCCCATTACCCAGAGCGATCTTGTTGCTGTGCTGAATTGTCGGCCCATCGGCAATAGGATCGGAGAACGGGATCCCGATTTCGATGAGATCAGCGCCCGCGCGTTCGAGCGCCACCGCGATCGGCAGGGTGTCGTCCAGCGCGGGAAACCCAGCGGTAAAAAATACGGATAATATACCGCTGCTTTTCCTGGAAAATAACTCTGTAACGCGGTTCTTCATAGATTTTCAATTGCAATACTCTAGTAACGTCCCCAGCGGATATACGTCTCGAGGTCTTTATCCCCTCGGCCTGAAAGGTTGACGACCACTACATCGTCTTTGTCGAATTCAAGTTTCTTCAGCACTGCCAACGCATGCGCCGACTCGATTGCGGGGATGATGCCCTCCAGTCGGCTCAATTCAATTCCTGCATTCATCGCTTCATCGTCCGTTGCGTTCAGGAACCGAACTCTTCCTGTCTCAAACAAATGCGCGTGCAGTGGGCCAATACCCGGGTAATCGAGTCCAGCGGAAATGGAATACGGCTCGATGACCTGACCGTCTGGCGTTTGCATGATGAGCGTCTTGCTGCCGTGTAATACTCCTGGCTTACCCAACGCCGTGGTCGCCGCCGACTCGTTCGTATCGACGCCTTTTCCTGCCGCCTCAACGCCGACCAGGTTGACATGCTCGTCATTAAAAAAATGAAGAAATGCTCCTGCAGCATTGCTCCCGCCTCCGACGCACGCCAACACGTAATCAGGATAGGGGTTACCCGTCGCCTCTTGCAGTTGCGCTTTGATCTCTTCGCTAATCACTGACTGGAATCGAGTCACCATGTCCGGGTAAGGGTGAGGCCCCACGACGGATCCAATGATATAGTGGGTGTCTGTCGGGTGATTGATCCAGTGCCGCATCGCTTCGTTAGTGGCATCTTTTAATGTCATGTTACCACTCTCCACGGCCACGACGGTGCTGCCGAGTATGCGCATTCGCTCAACATTCGGTCGCTGCCGCTCCATGTCCACCTTGCCCATATAGACGGTGCACTCCATCCCCATCAACGCGCACACCGTAGCCGTCGCGACGCCGTGTTGACCCGCGCCGGTCTCGGCAATGATCTTTTTCTTACCCAATCGTTTCGCCAACAATATTTGGCCAATCGTGTTGTTAACCTTGTGAGCACCGGTGTGACAAAGGTCCTCCCGCTTCAGGTAGATCATAGCCCCGTACCGCTCCGATAGTCTGCTCGCAAAAAACAACGGCGTAGGACGACCAACATAGGTCTCGAGCAAATGACGGAACTCATCCTGAAATGTCTTTTCTCCGATAATCTCCAGGTAGGTGTCGCGCAGTTCTTCGATATTCGGATATAACATTTCCGGGATATAGGCGCCGCCAAAATTCCCATAAAATCCCTGCTCATCCACAGAATATTTCATAATCGTGAGTTTAATGATTGTAGTATCGACCGCACTTTGCCGACATCTTTCATTCCGGGCAGAACCTCAGCGCCGCTGTTGACATCAATAGCATGGAGTCCTTCCCACGTTTGAGAACGGATTGATTCGATATTTTCCGATGTTATCCCTCCGCTCAAGAAAAAAGGAGTTTTCTGGTCGTAGTGCGATAGCAAGGTCCAATCGAATGTGACCGCATTGCCACCATAGTACTTTCCTTTTGCATCAAACAAGAAATAATCAACAAGTCCATAGTAGTCAGACAACGCCGCGAACTTCATTTCATCATTCACAGCAAAGGCCTTGATCAGGCGGATGCCACGGCTGCGCAAACTCTCGCATAATGCTGGAGACTCGTCGCCGTGCAACTGGACATAGTGCAAACCAAAGCGCGTAACAATGTCGGCAATGACAGATGCGCTTTCGTTCACGAACACACCCACGCGTTGAATATGCGCCGGTATCAACGGCAGTCTGAAGTCATCCCCGACAAATCGGGGCGAACGTCGATAAAAAATAAATCCCACGTAATCAACCTGCAACGACGTTATATCGACAATGTTGCCAGCATCCCGCATGCCACAAACTTTCAGTCGTATCTTCTTCTCATTCATGCCTAAACTTCAACTTCCGGACCCTGGTTTGTCAGGTCCGCGCCGCCCCACCTTTCCAATAAACTCACGGGCCGCCTCATCAGGCCGGGGATACTTCATAAACTCCTCTCCGATCAGGAACCCTTCATAACCCAACGCGCGCAGTTCGTGAATCGCAGAAGGTGATGATATCCCGCTCTCAGAAACTGCGACACAATTGGAGGGAATCGATTTTGCAAGCCGCCGTGACGTTTCAATCGAAACTTCGAATGTCTTGAGATTTCGATTGTTCACGCCAATAAGATCAGCGCCGCTATCGAGATTGGACGAAAGTTCAACTTCGTCGTGGACCTCAAGTAAGACCTCAAGGCCTAACGAATGTGCTAACTCAGTCAACGACTTACATTCCGCAGGCTTCATTGCCGCCGCGATGATTAGGATAGCGTCTGCCCCAATCGACCTAGCCTCGATAACCTGGTATTCATCGATCGTGAAATCCTTGCGGATGATCGGACAAGCGTTAGCGTTCCGCGCGGCTACCAGGTCATCATTGCTTCCGCCGAAGAATTTGAAATCAGTCAGGACCGACAGGGCCGAAGCACCCGCTGCCACGTAACCAGATGTGGTTTGCTCAACGGACGCATTGGGGTTGATTACCCCGCGTGATGGAGATCTCCTTTTGAACTCGGCAATGATCCCCGACTGGTCAGGCCTCCGCAAAAACGCTGTCATCGAAAAAATGGGCCGCTCAAAGAACGCGCTTTGTTCCAACGACTTTACCGGACAGCGGCGTTTCTGGCCATTAACCTCAACACGCTTGTGTGCAACTATTTCATCCAGAATCGACATACGGCTATTGCGACTGCATAAGTTTCTTAAAGGCATTTAGCGCTTTTCCAGACCTCAGCGACTCACTAGCCTTGTCCAGCGCCGACCCGATACCCTCCTGCGGTGTGCAGGCAAACAACGCCATCGCCGCGTTAGCAACCACGGTCCGCTCCTGCTCTCCGGTTCCCTTGCCCTCCAGCACAGTCATAAAAGTCTTCGCGGACTCGTCCACTGTGCGTCCACCCTGAATACTTTCCGGTGTCACGGGTTCCATATGAAAATCAGAAGGCTCAAATAGTTTTTCGCCCTCATTGTTAAAAACTTTGACTGGCCCGGTCAACGAGACCTCGTCATATCCGTCGAGGGAATGCAAGATGAGGAAGTCCTTGTCCGTACTCTGATACAGGTACGCGTATTGTCTCGCGAGCTCAAGGCTGAACACCCCAACCAACTGACGTTTCGGGAAGGCCGGGTTGACCATCGGCCCCAGCATGTTAAAAAATGTTTTTACTCCAAGCTCTTTTCGTATGGGCGCAACATTCTTCATTGCTGGGTGAAACAATGGCGCGTGCATGAAACAAATATTAGCCTCATCCAGGGATCTTCTAAGCGAATCCGGGTTATTGGTGAATTTGTATCCGAAATATTCCAGCACATTCGACGATCCGCACGCCGACGACACACCGTAATTGCCATGCTTGCCCACTGGTTGCCCCGCGCCAGCGACAATGAACGACGACAGTGTCGAAAGATTGAAGGTATTCTTGCCATCGCCTCCCGTACCGCACACATCCATAACCGGATGGTCAAAATCCATCCGGACGCAAAGCTCCAGCATCGCATCGCGAAAACCCTGAAGCTCCGCCACCGTTATGCTCCGCATCATGTATACGGTCATGAACGCCGTCGTTTGACTGGCGTTGAATTTTCCCGAAGCCAAATCAACCAAAACCTGCCTCGCGGTTTCCTTGGTCAGCGAGCGATGATCAATCAGTTCGTTCAGTATCGCTTTCATCTTTGCTCAGTTTATCCTTTAAAGACCGGATCGTCAATGTTCCAGCCAGTTCTGAATTATTTTTGGTCCCTCCAATGTCATGATCGATTCGGGATGGAACTGCACACCCCTCACATCGAAGCTCGCATGGCGGATGCCCATCACCAGGCCCTCGCCATTCACGGCAGTAACTGCCAGCGCGTCAGTCAAACTCGATGGCACCACCGCCCATGAATGATAGTGTGTGGCCTCAAACCGCGGTGGAACCCCCTGAAACAAATAGTCGTTGAAATCGCGCACCTCCACTGTTGACGTCACGCCATGCAACACTTTAGGTATGTTGAACAAGCTTGCCCCATACACCTCGGCAATGCCCTGATGACCAAGGCAGACACCAAGAATACTCCTTGTCGGTCCGAACTCGCGAATAACATCCTTCATAATTCCAGCTTCATCGGGTATACCGGGACCCGGTGATAAAAGGATTTTATGGTACCCAGCGACGTCGGCCAACGAAATCTTGTCGTTCCGATATACATCCACCGGATAGCTCAGCCCGCGGATTATGTGAACCAGATTGTACGTGAACGAGTCGTAGTTGTCAAGCACCAATATTCGAATATCCCTAACCATCTTCCATTCATTTCAAATTTTTTCCGCAAGCAACACGGCCTGTCTCAGCGCCGTCAGCTTGTTATTTACTTCCTGCAGTTCGCTATCGGGTTCGGATTTCGAAACAATGCCAGCCCCTGCCTGATATACCAGCTTGTTGCTGTGACTGAGGAAAGTCCGGATCATGATCGCATGGTTGAACGATCCGTCAAAGCCAATGAAGCCAATGGCACCGCCGTAGAACCCCCGATTTGTATTTTCATATCTGTTGATTAGCTGAAGCGCCATGTGCTTCGGGGCACCCGACAGTGTTCCTGCAGGAAAGGTGTCGGCCGCCATCCTAAGCACAGAAGCCCCCGGCTTCAGACGACCACTGACTTTTGATACCAGGTGAATTACGTGCGAGTAGTACTGTATCTCCTTAAAAACATCCACCTTGACGTCGACAGCATTGCGGCTCATATCGTTGCGCGCCAGGTCGACGAGCATGACATGTTCCGCATTCTCTTTTTCATCCTCGGTTAAGCGATTTGCAATTTGAGCGTCCTCCTGGTCGTTTCCCGATCGCCGAAAAGTGCCTGCAATGGGATAGATGTACGCCGTGTCGCCACTGACCTGCAACTGGGCTTCCGGAGAAGACCCGAAGAGTTTGAAATTCCCATAATCAAAATAAAACAGGTAAGGAGAAGGATTGATCGACCTGAGGGCGCGGTAAACATTGAACTCATCCCCTCTGAAACCGCAGGTAAAGCGCCGCGACAACACGATTTGAAAGACATCACCGCGATAGCAGTGCTCTTTCCCTTTCCCGATCACCTTCAGAAATTCATCGTCGGTAAAATTCGACTCTTCTCCGTTCGTGCGGGAAAAAGGGTAAGTGGAAAAACGATTGCTGTAGATGATCTGCTCAAGTTTCTCCAATCCGAGTCCAGATGAAGGTAGCTCCTTTACCGCATGTTCATAGATGTGCAGGTCATTTGAAAAATGATCCACGATGATTACATAACGGTATAGCTTGTAAAGTATATCCGGAACAATAGATTCCCTGCGCTGTATCTCCACATCCTCAAAATAACGCACGCTATCGTAAGCGATGTAGCCGAAGAGGCCAGCGTTGATATGTCGAGTGGCGGTGGGGTCAGCTTCGAAAGAATTCCTGAAATTGTCCAATTGTTCAATTGCTTCTCCGCGAGCCTTGACCGTCGACCTGGTGTTTGTACCGTCTGGATACCTGATGTCGACTTCATCGTTGTTCAACCTGAATGAGGCGACCGGATCGCAACAAATGAATGACAGGCTGTTCTCATGCCCATGGTAATCCGAGCTCTCGAGCAACAGCGTGCCTGCAAAAACGTCGCGAAGCTTAAGGTAGATGTTCACTGGCGTCAGCGTGTCCGCCAATAATTTCCTTGAAATGGTCTGCAATCTGAATTTCATATTCGTATGCGCTTAAAATACAGAAGGCCTGCTGTGAACGGCAGGCCTTCCGGGCTTAATGTATAATCACAATACAGCTGTTCACAAATCGAGTCTCGATTCATGCCACCACCATGCTGTATTCGTGCTTACTTTCATGCTTCAGTTTTTTTCCGAACTGTTCTCCTGGGCTTAGTCGCCTCCGGCGTAGCAACGGGAGCTTCCGCAGCCGGAGTCTCATGCTTCGGCATTATTTTGCGCGACTTTGCCTTAAGCACTCGTCTGTTCCTGGAAACTCCAAAAGAACCGATAGCGATCTTGCCTTTTTTCGATTTCTTATCTCCTTTTCCCATGATCAAACGATTCTCTGGTCGGCAATTATAATAAAGTCCCGATTCATTACAAAACGAGCCCGGCACCTGGTTACCAGATTTTTACCCTCACGGAGTCTGGCCGATACATTTTATCACCTTCCTTAACGCCAAAGGCCTCATAAAACTGCTCCATGTTGCTAAGCGGCCCGTTTGCCCTGTACATAGCCGGGGCATGGGGATCTGTCTGCACCTGCGTGCGAAGGCTCTCGTCGCGGTACTTTGTGCGCCAGATCGTCGCCCAGGAAATGAAAAATCGCTGCTCGGGAGTAAATCCGTCGATTAGACCCGGGCGACCGTGCTCTTTCAGCTGACGTTGAAGTCCATCGTAGGCCAGGGCGACGCCGCCGAGGTCCCCGATGTTTTCGCCGAGTGTATACTGACCCTGGACGAAAACTCCCGGGAGAGGTTCGTACTGGTCGAATTGCCCCGCATAGGCTTTGCCTTTTTCCTGGAACTTGGCCAGGTCCTCGGCCGACCACCAGTTACGCAGGTTGCCCACATCGTCGAACTTGCTGCCCTGATCGTCGAATCCGTGCGAGATTTCATGGCCGATCACGGCACCGATACCTCCGTAATTGAGAGCATCGTCTGCACGATAATCGTAGAACGGAGGCTGCAGAATGGCAGCAGGGAAAACAATTTCATTCAAAGGAGGATTGTAATACGCATTCACCGTCTGAGGAGTCATCCTCCACTCCTTACGGTCAACAGGCTTACCAAGCTTCTCGATTTGACGCTCAAAGTTAAACCGCCGACCGTTCATGACGTTTCCTGCCAACGAGCTGGTTTCAGGGTTCTTATCGACCTTAAGCTTGGAATAATCCCGCCACTCGTCGGGATAACCGATCTTGACCGCAAAGGTCGACAGCTTCTGCAAAGCTTTCGCCTTGGTTGAATCTGACATCCACTCGAGTTTGTTTATCCTTTCGGTAAGAGCCTGTTTGATATTCTCGACCAGCTCAAGAGCTTTCTGTTTTGCTTCCGGAGGGAAATTCTTGTCGACGTATAGCTTTCCGATAGCTTCTCCGAGCGTGCCATTCGTAAGGTCGAGCACTCTCTTCCACCGCGGGCGCATGGCATCGATGCCTCTGAGGTATTTAGTATTGAATTCAAAGTCTTCCTTGACGACTTCATAATGGAGCAAGTCGGCAGCCCTGTCCAGCAGCCTCCACCTAAGGTAGGTCTTGATGTCTTCCGCAGACGTACCTGACAGTACCTTATCGAGCGCTGACAGATAACCAACATCGCTAACGATAACGGAGTCGACCTTTACGTCGAGCGCTGTAAAGTAAGCAGGCCAATCGATGGAGGAAACCATGCGAGACAGGTCTTTCACAGCCCGCTTATTGTAGCGATTTTCAGGATTCCGCCTTTCCTCCTTGGTCATCATACCATTTGCCAACGCCGTCTCCAGCTTTAAAATACTCTGCGCAAGTTTCGGTCCGTTGCCGTTGTCAAGATTGGCCAGCTCAAACATTTTGGCTATGTGCTCGACATATTTCGTACGTGTTTCGACCGATTTTTCGTCCGTCTTCGTATAGTAATCCCGTTCAGGAAGGCCTATTCCTCCCGCGTTCACGTACAGCGCCTCTTCATCGCTCTTTTTCAGATCGGTATTTACAAAGACGCCGAAAAATGCTCCGCCACCTACTTTTTGTTGTTCTGCCAGGTAGCTTTGAAGTGAGCTCTTGTCCTTTATTGAATTGATCTGGTTGAGGAACGGCTCGATGGGCTTGAACCTCAGGTTCTCCGCCTGCACGGAGTCCATCCCCACGTCGAAGAAATCGGCGGCCTTCTTCTGATCCGAACCTTCAGCGTATTTGTTGTCCATCGCCGCCTCCTTGAGCGCTGCTAACACGTTGTTGCGTGTCATTTCCGCGAGCTCGGAGAACGATCCCCAGCGGCCCTGGTCGGCGGGCATCTCCGTTTTATCGATCCAGCCACCGTTTACATAGAGAAAGAAATCATCCGCCGGGCGGACGGTGGTATCCATGAAACTGGTGTTGATGCCGACGCCATCGGGCAGGCGCGTTTCTTGGCCAGTATTGCAGGCCGTTAGACCTAATACCAACAAGACAGGTGTAATAAGTTTTCTCTTCATAGGTTTGATTAATTGAGCGGCCCGAAAAATAAGAAAAAAAGTCAAGGGCAGGCCACAAGAAACACAGCAGGTTACGAGCGGCCCTGATTAGATAGCCTCATTCGCCGATTGCATGGGAATTCGGCCTTCCATGTACGTCAGGGCAATCTGAAAAGCACGCAGTCCCTGGGTTGGTTACCCTGATTGATGAAGCGAAACCACTTCTCCAGCCGCGCTTCCTCCATTAAGCCAGCTTTAACCAGTACCCGAATCGATGCGGTGTTCTCCGTATCGACAAAAGTACCGATGCGATACAATGTCGGGATGGTTTTAAGTATCGCCAGCATTCGAAGGCAGGCCTCGGTTGCATAACCACGACCCCACTCGCTGGGGCTGAGCACGTAACCAAACTGGATTTTGCCATTTTCATGTAGCATTCCAAAGCTACCGATCAGTTTGCCTGACCCATTCAGACGGATCGAATAGCTGTAATCCAACCCAAGACGCCAGGCTTCCATCGCATAACGAAGATACATTCTGGTATCTTCTATACGCTGATGCGTAGGCCATGACACGTATCGAGTCGCCTCAGGTTTGCTCGCATACGCATAGAATATTTCCTCGGCGTCTTCGTACCTTAGCCGTTGCATCAGCAGTCGGTCGGTCTCAATTTTTTCCGGAAGATCGAGTTGACCCATGGTCGAATGGTGTAGCATGGGAAAAGGCAGCAATATCGTACATCAATATTTTAGAAAGCAACTGGCCGGCGGACTTATCCTTGTCCGACTGAATCCATTACAATTCAGTATTACGGAGATCACGGTTTTTGAAAGTGAGGAACCGGAATTGCGTGAGCTCCAGGGCGACGAAGCGATCTTCGACGACCTCAAGGCTGACGGGTTCACGGCGGCCAGCCCGTTGGAGTTCAACCTTTACCTTTCAGGCCTGGTTCGTGGCGGAGCGGGCTGACGAGTCATGCGTCGGGCTTTTCGGTGTAGTGGCGTGCTTCTCCTTGGAACTTGGTCTGCGCGGGTCTATATTTGCGCCCGGCAAACCAACACGACCAGCTCCTGCTGAACTCCCCCAGGACCGGAAGGTAGCAAGGGTA
>CAZLWX010000074.1:0-19117 GCA_964563295.1 uncultured Roseivirgaceae bacterium
CTGAAAATCCTTGTGTCGGGGGTTCAATTCCCTCCATCACCACTTCCCTTCAAACCGCCGGGCGTCAGGTGTCATGGTCGGTGGTTTCCCTGATAAACTTCTCCCGTTGATGCTTGTAAGAAGGAGTAAACTTCTGCGGCACAAGAAACTTGTAAAACTTTCCCGACGAGTCCAGCGACCGGAGCATCAGGTTACGCAAGTATCCCTCCACGGGAAGCACAAGAAGCGCGACTATTACCTGGATCAGAAAGTCGATTACAGGACTCTCCTTCGTTACGAACGTTGCATTGATGGAGGTTTGAATAAACTCTATGAGCAGGATGATCGTCAACAGCGACAACAGTCGGCTCACGATCCGGTATTTAGTGCTGAGTCGGAATGAAAGAATCACGAGCGACGCAAAGATGGCGAACTCCAGCGCATAAAACCACGACCGTCTCCAATAGGGAGGAACCACCCGGAAGGGTAGAGGCTCCAGTGCCGAAATCTTTCCAAAAATGTTACGCGCCTCAACGTGAAGAACATAATCAGCGGTCGGTAGGTACGGGAACTCGATGATATTGTTGTTGCTGGACCATTCGGTCCACTGCGGTTGCATGCCTTCGAGGCGGTACCGGAATTCCACCCGGTCCGGATTGATGTAGTCAGGCTGCACAACCTCAAACTTGACGGCGCTGTGCTCCTGGTCTATGACAATCTCGGACAACTTGACAATCGTTCGGTCCTGGTGAACGATTGATCGCAGATAAAGCGGAAACTCCTTGACCGCAGGAGTGACCCGGTTGCCGAAAAACTTATAGAGTTTATTTTCATTGCTGATGATCCAAAGATTTTCGGACTCGGCGTCTGAAGCGATAAAACGCAGTTTGTCAAATACGTTCAGCAGTTGAAGGTTGTCCTCCACCTTCGTCTTGTCAATAAAATTCCAACCATGCTTGTCACGGTAGATGATATTGCCGTTGTGGGCGAAGTATTGGCTCGAACGGGGAAGAGAATCAATCCGTTCGACGACACTCTTCTCGCGGTTCAGTCTGAAAAATCCGTCGGCCATCGCGATCACGACTTCACCATTCAGGACTACGCCCGCTGTTTCGTCGATGTTGCGTTTTTCCAGCGGAATTGTCTGCCGATGGCGAACCTCATAACCATCGACCCGGGCCCGGTATAGTTGGGAGACCCCGCACAACCAAAGCTCGTTGTCCAGGCCTTCAAATATGTAATTGATCGGATCATTCAGGTTAGAGAAAAGGCTGACGTTTTCGACATAGTGCTCCAAAAAATGCAGAACGCGTACGTCGTCGTTATACGTGCAAATGATCGCGAAATTCGTGGTGGAAGGTGAATACAAATAACGGACCGGCTCCTCAAGCACAGCCTTCGACGTCAGGTTATGAACCTCGTAAAGGCCACCGAGTCCAGACGCCAGCAACCGCCCCTGCACTTCGGCCAGGTGAGTAATCTTGGCATCGATGCCCTGAACCTTCTCAAACTCAAATTGTGCGGACCGTAAAATCCTTTCCGTCTTTTTCACGCGGCGGAAATCTGGTCCATCATCGTCCGTCGAGGTCGAGCCACTCGATGACTCCTGAGCCGCGGGTTGACTTTCGCTGGTTTGTGTATCTTCTCCGGCCTTGTTGCGTTTGAGAAATCCAAACAATCGTTTCTTCTTCGACTCGGTGGGCGCGGGTGTTGTCTCTTCGACGGCCGGCGCGGCATCTTTTTTCGGCGTGCGTTTTTCCCGTGTCACCGGGACGTTTACGTAATACGTCAGTTCATCGTACAATTCCGTCTTCTCCAACTTATATAACCCGAGGGACGTGCCGACATATACGGAATTGTCCAGCGAATAGGCGCACAACAGATTGCCCTGAAGCCCCTTGTAGTTGCTGAACGAGTGGAGTGGCATGTAGGGCGCTATCCTGGTGAAACCATAGTCGTGCGCTACCCAGACATTGTTGTTCTTGTCTGTCATCAACTCGAATACTTCATTATCTGGCAGCCCTGTAGAGTAGTTGATAATTTCCTGCGTCAGCCCATTGATGGGATTAATGAAGATCACTCCGCCGCGCAGGGTTCCCAATGCCAACAGCTGGCGATTGAGCCATCCTCCACCGATGATGACACTCGCATCCACGTATGCCTGATCCTGCAATGGAATCTGTTTGATGACAAGGTCTTGGGCGCAAGTGAATAACTTGTTGGCAGCCGTCGCAATCACATAATTGTTCTCCAGCTTGAGCGCGAAGACCACTTCACCGTTGAGGTTCAATGATGAAGGCACCAGCTTATCGTTTTCCAGTTTATAAATGCCGTAGTCTGTGCTGGCATACAGCGTTCCAAACAACTCGAATATTCGAAGCAATGACTCGGCCGCGGAGGCAGGCCGGATCGTTATGATCTTTTTTTCCTGGTCAACGGCATAAATGGCGTCCTGTGTCAAAAAGAAAACTCTGTCGCCGACAATGAGCGCCTGGAAGACGTTTGCTACGGATGAATCAGAAAGAATCTCGGTCGCGGGTAGTCCGCGACTATCCGTACAGACCAAGCCGAACCCGCGCGCCCCTCCCCAATAGAGCTTACCCGACGCATGAACTTGTAGGGCGTAGACGGCAGAGAAATCCTCGAGGATATCCCAATCGCGGCCGTTAAATTCCAGGACTCCCGCCTTCGTGGCAAAGAACATAACGCCGTTGTCACTCTGCGCCATGTCGAAGCACAGATAGTCAAACTGTTCCAGGCTGGGAGCGAAATGCGTCAGGTAGTAGTTGCCCGTTTGGGCCTTCACTGAAACACACAGCGTGACCAGGAGGGAAGCCAGAATTAGCCGGAGACAATTGGGCATAATCCAAATTTAATGCGATTCTTGCTCGGAAAAAAATGCCCCTTTGCCTCTTTTCCTAGCTGATTCTGCTCCAATTCACACTTGATTCCTTCATTGATTCGATCTGTATCCGAATAACGCTGTTTTCACTTTTTTGTAATTCGGGATCCTCCTCGATAACGCTGATTGCGGCATCACGCGCTCGTTGCAGGATTTTGCCATCCTTGCCAAGGTCGGCAATCAACAAGTCAAGTACACCGCTTTGCTGGGTGCCCATCAAATCGCCCGGACCGCGCAGCTGCAGATCCGTTTCAGCTATCTCAAATCCGTTATTGGTTTTGACCATGGTCTTGATCCGAACCTTTGAATCGGCTGAAAGTTTGTAATTGGTAACCAAAAGGCAGTAAGATTGATCAGGTCCGCGGCCTACGCGCCCACGCAGCTGATGCAATTGCGAAAGCCCAAATCGCTCCGCGTTTTCAATTACCATAACGGAGGCGTTAGGTACGTCGACACCAACCTCAATCACAGTTGTTGCCACCATAATTTTTGTTTCACCACGTACGAACCGGCTCATTTCAAAATCCTTTGCATCGCTTTTCATTTTGCCATGCAGAATACTCACAGGGACGTCAGGAAAAGCCCGGCAAATACTTTCATAGCCGTCCATCAGATGCTTGAGATCCAATTTCTCCGATTCCTCGATCAACGGGTACACGATATAAATTTGTCGCCCTTCATTAATCTGATCAAGAATAAACCGGTTGATCTGCAATCGATGTGAATCGTAGTAGTGCATCGTCTTGATGCTCTTTCTGCCTGCGGGCAACTCGTCGATCACAGACACATCAAGGTCGCCGTATAAGGTCATTGCCAACGTCCTGGGAATCGGAGTGGCCGTCATCACCAGTACGTGCGGAAAGGCTGCTGCATTTTTTTGCCACAGCACTGACCGTTGGGCCACCCCAAATCGGTGCTGCTCATCGATCACCGCAAGTCCGAGGTTTTTAAACTGAACGGTCCCTTCAAGCAACGCATGGGTACCTACCAAAATGTGCAAGGACCCGTCAGCCAACGATGCATGAATCGCTTTGCGGGTAGCGCCCCGGGTTGAGCCCGTTAAGATTGCAATCGTCAGCCCAATCACTTCGGCGTATTTTCTTAAATTCTGAAAATGTTGCTGAGCGAGTATCTCTGTCGGAGCCATCAGGGCGCATTGCGCACCGTTGCCGGCGACCAGCAGCATGGAGATGAAGGCCACAATTGTTTTGCCGCTGCCTACATCCCCTTGCAGCAGTCGATTCATTTGTTTGCCTGATCTCAGGTCACTGTAGATTTCCCGGATCACACGCTTCTGCGCGTCAGTAAGGGCAAACGGCAGGTGGTTGTTGTAAAACTCGGTTACCAGCGAAGCACTGTTAAATACCTGCCCTTGATATTTCTCCCGGCGGACGACCTTCATTTTCAGCAGGCGCAGTTGGATGTAAAATAGTTCTTCAAATTTCAGGCGCTCCTGTGCGCGCTGGAGTTGTTCATAGTCCGATGGAAAATGAATATTGAACAATGCATCCTGCTTTGAGATAAACTTGTTGTCGCGAATGATTGACGATGGAAGAGTTTCGCGAATACGTTCTCGTGCCGCCTGGAGAAGTTCAGTCATCAATTTTGAAATGGCCCTGCTGTCGAGGTGACGCGACCGCAGTTTCTCGGTCAGTGGATACACCGGTTGAAGCGAGCCGGTGCGCTCGTTGCCCGTGGTAAGTGGATCGATCTCGGGGTGCGCGATGGTAATCTTGCTGCCGTAACGCGATGGTTTACCGAAGACCACATACTCCACGCCCGGCTTCAGCTTGTCAACGATCCAATTAATGCCTTGAAACCAAATCAGCTCGATCTCTCCATGGCCATCGGAAAAAGTAACGACGAGTCTCTTTTTCGCGCCGCTGCCAGTCAGTTCTTTATCGATTATTCGACCTTTAACCTGAATGAATGGCAGATTTTCATCCACTTCGCGAGTGGTGTAAAATTTAGTTCGGTCGTCGTAACGGAAGGGATAATGCTGAATAAGATCTCCAAAGGTGAATATCTCGAGTTCGTTGCGTAGCAATTCGGCCCGTTGCGGCCCGACACCTTTCAGGTATTCAATGGGTGTGTCAAAAAATGCCCGAATTGCCATGTTCTGTCGACAAATTGATAAAATAGTAGCAGGCTCGACAGCGCAAAGAGACAAAATGTTTTTATTTTTGGTACACCCCCGGTTACTATAGCGGCTGAGTGTTTATTTAATGTGTAGTTGTTATGAAGGTTGACAGCAAGATTTTCAGGGGAATAGAATACGTCGAGGTAAATGATCTGCCGACGGCTCAGCGGGAAGCACTGTTGCAGACAATCAACAATCACCTCTTCATCAAAATCCTGATCGACGGCAAGATTGTGAGCCAATGTCTTCAATATAAAGACTACTGTCACTGGTTCGAAAATGTTTATAGCGAAAAAGCGCCGATGGCAAACGGCGCAAGAGTTGCGCAACCTGCGATGGATATCAAGTCTGATCTCGCCCTAAACAAAGCTTAATCCCACACGCCCTTATCGGGCAATATCTCCAGCACATTCCCTTCCGGATCGTTGAAATAGAATGAGCGCTTGCCGCTTTTCCAGGTCACTTCGTCTATGACGGGGATGCCATATGACTTGATCAGCTCAAGGAAATCGGAATAATCCTCGTCCCTGACCTCAAAAGCGAAATGTTGTTTGCCGGTTGCGTAATGCGCCGGCGGCGACGACTTTTTTGCGGAGTCTTCCGGATTAAACAAGAGAAGCACCGAATCCCCTGCCCGCATGAACAGGTGCTTGTCCGGCAAATAGCTGATCTCCGCCAGTCCAAGAATCTGTTCGTAAAACACCCGGGCTTTGACCAGGTCATGGACGTATAAACAGGTCTCTTTTACACGAAGAAAGTTCATGCGCACAAGATTTTCTTTCTGGTTAAATAGTCGTTCCAAATGTCGTCCAGAATTTCCGCGGCTGGTTGAATTTTCCTGACGGCCGCCGATACTTGTCCAATCTCGAGTTCGCCAGCGTCCAGATCGCCTTCGAATATTCCTTTCTTCGCTCTGCGCGAGCCGAGTAATTCTTTCAATTCATCAACCGTTGCCCCACGGCGCTCTGCTTCCTGCACTTCGAGGAAGAATTTGTTTCGCATCATACGAACGGGAGTCAACTGTTTTAAGGTCAGCATCGTATCGCCCTCGGCGGCGCGCGTCACCTGTACCTTGAAATCCGGGTGTGCGGAAGATTCTTCGCTAGCCGCGAAACGGGTTCCAACCTGAACACCTTCCGCTCCCAATGCCTCGGCAGCAAGCATTGACCTTCCATCGCATATGCCGCCTGCCGCAATCACAGGAATGGAAACGCTATCACGGACCATCGGAACCAGGACCATGGTCGTTGTCTCTTCACGCCCGTTGTGGCCCCCGGCTTCGAACCCTTCGGCCACTACGGCGTCAACGCCTGAGTCTTCTGCTTTGCGTGCGAACTTCACACTCGACACCACATGGACCACGATGACGCCATTCTTCTTAAGCAAGCTAGTCCAGGTGGAGGGGTTTCCGGCTGATGTAAAGACGATTTTGACTTGCTCTTCAATAATGATCTGTATCACCTTGTCAATGTCTGGATACAGGAGAGGAACATTCACCCCAAAAGATCGATCTGTCGCGGCCTTGCATTTTTGAATATGTTCGCGCACGATTTCCGGATACATGGAGCCGGAGCCGATCAATCCTAGTCCGCCCGCACGACTGACGGCTGATGCCAGTTTCCATCCGCTGCACCAAACCATCCCCGCCTGCACGATCGGCCGGCTTATGGAAAAGAGATTGCACACTCGATTTTTTGAGACGTCCATCGCTTTTGAAATCATTTTTTCGCTATTTACAAAACCTGCGCAGCGAATCAGCCTCGGGCCTTTTAATTGTCCGCAAATAAGTTGTCCACAAAGAATTGATTTACGAAAGTAAACGTATCATACTGATTTTCAGCGATTTAACTGTTGCAATAGTACGGTTGTGGATAACTGCGGATTTTTGTTGATATCTTTTTGCCGTTCTAAAACCGGTCAACTAAGTGCTTGAAATTGAAGTTTTTAATGTCGCACGACCGGCGACATAAAAAATAAACCTTGAACGATTTTTGCTTTTACTTTCGAGGCACATTCAGGTCTAAAAGTCACTTGTCGTGAAGATCATTAGCGGATTGCTTGTCCTCATTTCCCTGCATTGCACGGCCCAGAACGCGGATATCGTACATCTTAAGGATCTGCAGGCGGTCATACAAAAGAATGACCAGCGTATCCTGGTACTTAATTTCTGGGCTACGTGGTGCGGGCCCTGCGTAAAGGAAATGCCGATGTTCGAGAACCTGAATGAGGAAGCGGGAGATCGTGTCGAGGTCGTGTTGGTATCAATGGACCTTGACCTGGACCCCAACCCCGAAAAGGTTTACAAGTTTATTGATAGAAAAAAGATCCGGTCAACCGTAGTGATCCTTGACGAGCCCGACCCAAACGCCTGGATCAACGAAATTGATGAGTCCTGGTCGGGCGCTTTGCCAGCGACGATGGTATTAAATCGAAAGACCGGTCAAAGAAAATTTGTTGGGAAAGCCCTTGGCGAAGGTGAACTCGAGAAGCTGATCGCCGCTGTACAATGAACCGAATTTTGTCACTCTTAAATTTAAGTTTTATGAAGTTAGTCAAGTCCCTTTTTTTCGTCGGTTGCGTTGCGTTGCTCGCAGCTGCCGTTCCTGTGGCACCCGGGTATGATGTTGGAGACACGGTCGGCGATTTCAAACTCAAGAACGTCGACGGTAAAATGGTGTCGCTGTCCGACTACAATGATGAGAAAGGTGTCATATTGATTTTCGATTGTAACACGTGTCCCGTCTCAAGGGCGTATAACGAACGCATCATGGCGTTGAACGAGAAGTACGCTTCCCTGGGATTTCCCGTCGTTACCATCAATCCAAACGATCCTGAGTTATCTCGCGGTGACTCATTCGAGGAGATGGTCAGACGAGCAAAGGACAAGAATTATGATTTCCCGTACCTGTTCGATGCCGGCCAGAACGTGACCCGTGCGTTTGGCGCGACCAACACACCGCATGTGTTCGTGTTGAAGAATGAGAACAAGAAATTCAAGGTTGCTTACGTCGGATCGATTGACAACAATAGCCGTGACGGCTCTGCGGCATCGAGGAAATATGTTGAAGAGGCAGTCGATGCACTTCTCTCCAATAAGCCCGTACCGACTCCGAAGACGAAGGCTATCGGTTGTGGTGTACGGTTGAAAGACGCCTAGAAAGAAATAGGAAACAGGCTGCTCCGGCAGCCTTTTTTATTGGGTCGCGACAAACTTCAGCCCCACAATCGACCCGATCAGCAGGAACATAAAGAACAACCGCCAGAATTCTGTCGGTTCGCGAAAGAAAACCATTCCCACGATAGCGGTTCCAACCGCGCCGATCCCCGTCCAGACCGCGTAGGCGGTGCCGATCGGAACAGTTTGAATTGCCCTGTTGAGGAAATAAAAGCTGAGTGAAATGCAAATGAAGAACATCACCGACCATCCGCGGTTGGCGAAGTTCTCCGACAATTTCAGGCTGGTTGTAAAACCCACCTCAAAAAGTCCGGCAATAATCAAGTAAGTCCAGGCCATCCAGAAGTTTTTCCAAATGTACGTTACATGTTCGGCTATCCCTTGGGAATAACCCGGTTGCGAACCGGCCGGGACACTGCAAGTTGCAGGTTCAAGTCACAGGGTCAATCGAGTTATGATGTAGCTCTGGCCTGCCCCATGGAAATAGCAACTTAAATTTCGCCGGATAAATCCTATTTTTGAGGTCGCGCCTTTATGGGACTGATCAATTCGATATTAACGTGGGTCATGAAAAAGCGGATCCACCAGATCGAGCTCTTCATGAAATATCCCCATGATGTCCAGGAAGAATTGTTGAAGAAACTCCTGGAGGACGCACAAGGCACCCGGTTTGGCCTGGAATATCACTTCGGGGAATTGACGAGCTACGAGCAGTTCCGCAATCGGGTACCGATCTTTACCTACGAAAAAATCTTTCCCTACATCCAGCGTCTCATGCGCGGCGAACAGAACGTTCTCTGGCCGTCGGAAATCAAATGGTTCTCGAAGTCTTCCGGTACAACCAACCAGCGCAGCAAGTTCATCCCGGTATCGGAGGAGGCGTTGAAAGAATGTCACTTCAAGGGAGGCAAGGATCTCATTTCAATCTACGTCAACAATTATCCGGAATCCAGGCTGTTTGACGGGAAGGGCCTCGCCGTCGGGGGCAGCCACCAGATCAACGAGTACGATTCAAGCGACTCGTCGTTCTATGGTGATGTTTCCGCAGTGATCATGCAGAATCTTCCTCCATGGGCTCAGTTCATCCGGACACCGAGCCTGGAGACCGCCCTTATGAGCAATTGGGAGGAGAAGATTGAAAAGATGGCGGAGGAGACTTCGGAGGTTAACGTCACCAACCTGGCGGGTGTACCCACGTGGACCGTCCTGCTTATCCAGCGGATTATTGAGCTCAAGAAAAAGAATCACATCCTCGAAGTATGGCCGAACCTGGAAGCATTTTTTCACGGCGCTGTCGCTTTCAAACCGTACCGGACTTTATTTGAGGCGCTCATTCCGAAGGCCGACATGCATTATTGGGAAACGTATAATGCCAGCGAAGGATTTTTCGGCATCCAGGACCAAAAGGATTCAGACGAACTGTTGCTCATGCTGGATTACGGAATCTTTTATGAATTTGTCCACGCCGACGAAATTGAAAACGAGAATCCCCGGGCGATTGGACTTTCTGAAGTACAACTCGGGGTGAACTATGCAATGGTTATTTCCACAAACGCGGGGCTCTGGCGCTACAACATCGGCGACACGATCAAGTTCACGTCGCTTTCTCCTTACCGGATCAAGATCTCAGGGCGGACAAAACATTTCATCAACGCCTTTGGAGAGGAACTGATTATCGAGAATGCAGAGGCTGCCGTGACCAGGGCCTGTGAGCTCACCGACGCCATCATCGATAATTTTACTGCAGCACCGATCTTTTTAGAGAAGGGCAAGCGTGGGGGTCATGAATGGCTTGTGGAATTCAAGGTCGAACCAAAGGACCTGTCGGAATTCGCGCTCGTGCTCGACGCCAGCCTGCGGGAATTGAATTCGGATTACGATGCGAAAAGGACACACGACCTGGCGCTCGTTGGCCCAAAGGTGCACAGCGTCAGGGAAGGCACGTTTTACCAATGGATGAAGAAACGCGGCAAACTCGGCGGTCAAAATAAAGTCCCGCGACTGTATAACTCGCGCGAGTACGTCGAAGACATCCTCAAAATGCTTGCAGAGTTATAACTACGCTATTCCCGTCGAATGTCCTTGAGCCACGAAACGATACTCCATCGACTGCTTTCCTGTACGACCGCACCGCTTTCTCCAGCACGATTGACCTTTTCTACCGTGTAAAAAGCCGTCGGTAATTTTTTTTTCAATTCATCGATCAGGCCTTCCAACCGTTCGCGCTCGAGTACGGTGAACACGAGGTTCTCCCTGCCATCGGGCCCGGTTGCATCAACATGGGTGTACCGAAACCTGAATGAATTCAGATAAGCAATCAACGATGATACATCTTTTCGTGTGATGATCCTGACGATGACTTTGCCGTATGCAATCTTTTCCTCAATGACCATCCCGACAAGGATGCCGAATGCGAAGCCTGCTGGATAGGCGACGTAACAAATCCAATTGTCGAGGTGCTCGAAAATCTGCCGGATGGCCATCAGCCAGATGAAGGACTCGAAGAATCCCAAGACGGTAGCCGTCGTCTTTCTGCCCCCGAGCACATAGATGATCCGTACGGTATTGATAGAAACATCCGCAATGCGGGCGAGAAAAATCAGCGCAGGCAGCAAAATGTAACTGAAAAAGCCAGGGTTGATTCCCAGGTCCTGTGTAAAAAACTCTTCCATAATTAAAGCTTAAAGGCAATGCAAAAATACGGGGATATCAACAACCGCATGCGACCACCCCGGGAATGGTTGTCGCTCAACCGAAAAGATCCTGAAAGACATCGCCCAGCTTTCCAAAGGATTTTACCTCGATGCGTGTCTTTTTCAAATCCAGCGACCTGGTGGCATATCGGGAGATGAAGATTTGTTCAAAGCCAAGTTTTTCTGCCTCCGAAATGCGTTGCTCGATGCGGTTCACTGCTCGAAGCTCGCCTCCCAGGCCGACTTCCGCCGCGAAGCAAGCTTTCTCCGATACGGGAATCTCCTCCAAACTGGATATTATCGAAATGCAAACCGCAAGGTCAATAGCCGGATCCTCGACCTTGATGCCACCCGCCATATTCAGAAACACGTCCTGCGTTCCCATTCTGAACCCGCACCGCTTCTCCAGGACCGCCAGTAACATATTCAATCTTTTCTGATCGAACCCGGTTGGCGTACGTTGTGGTGTACCGTATGAAGCCGGACTTACCAGCGACTGGATTTCGATCAGCAGCGGTCGATTACCTTCCATCGATGCCCCGATGGTGACGCCGCTGATTTGACCGTCCTTCTGCGAGATCAGGATCTCTGAAGGATTGGTTACTTCCCTAAGCCCGGTTCCCAGCATTTCGTAGATACCAATTTCCGAAGTGGACCCAAATCGGTTCTTGGTGGTGCGAAGAATACGGTAAGCCAGGTGACGGTCGCCCTCGAATTGCAGGACCGTATCAACCATGTGCTCCAGAACCTTAGGGCCTGCAAGCAGGCCGTCTTTGGTAATGTGTCCTATCAAAAAAACAGGAGTGTTGGTTTCCTTGGCGAAGCGCAAGAGTTCACCCGCACATTGCCGGACTTGTCCGACACTACCTGGCGTGGAGTCCAACTGTGACGAGTATAAAGTCTGAATGGAGTCGATCACTACCATTTCAGGCTGTAACTTTTCAGCGACCTGGAAAATGGATGCCGTATTGGTCTCGGTTAGGACAAAGAGGGAAGGCGATGTTCCATTAAAACGCTCAGCACGCATTTTGATTTGCTGGTCGCTTTCCTCACCGGAAACATACATGACTTTATGCTTCCGGAGCCGCAATCCCACCTGCAGCATGAGCGTGGATTTTCCAATACCGGGTTCCCCGCCAATCAGGACCAGAGAGCCGGGGACGATCCCTCCGCCCAGAACGCGATCCAACTCCACGTCACCGGAACTCCATCGAACATCATGGCCAGGGGCAATCTCCTCGAGAGTCTTAGCCGCAGCGGATTTTTGCCGTGGCGACTCCTGCCTCCAATCGTGTTTTGGAGCACTTTCCTGCTTGGTGATCGTTTCTTCGGCAAACGTATTCCAGGAATTGCACGACGGGCATTTACCCAGCCATTTAGCTGATTCGTATCCGCAACTCTGGCAATAAAATACAGTTCGTGTCTTAGCCAATTGAAAACCCCAATATGTTCGGTGAAAAATGGAAAAATAATGCAATAAAGCGAATCAATTTCCTACCTTAGAATACTAGCCTAAACCTCTCTATCAATGAAACCTCATGTTATTGCCCTATCGGTGATCGCCACCGTTACCCTTTTACCGCAACCAGCCTCTGCTCAAAAGTCACCCATCAAGTTCGGTGATGTTCCGATGGATGAGATGACAATGACGACTTACCCGCCGGACACCTCCGCCTCGGCTGTGGTCCTCTCCGACTATGGCGAAGCTTACATTTCGTTCAGCGGGTCGACCACCACATTGAATTTTGAGCGGCACACCAGAATCAAGATCCTTCGCAAGGAGGGTCTTAGCTGGGCTAACGTGTCTATTCCCCTCTACCATGCAGGGGCCGACGAAGAGCGGGTATCGGGTCTGAAGGCGTCCAGTTTTAACCTGGAGAACGGCCGGGTTATTGAAACGAAGCTGGAAAAGGACGGCATTTTCAGGGAGAAGTTCAATAAGAACATCAATATGCAGAAGTTTACTTTGTCCAATGTGAAAGAGGGCACGGTGATCGAATACTCCTACAAAATAATTTCCGACTTTATCTTCAACTTCCCCAACTGGCAATTTCAGTACACTATTCCGGTCAAGCGCAGTGAATATTGGGCAATCCTTCCCGACTTCCTGATCTTCGAGAAATACATGCAGGGTTACGTACTCGTAAGCGACTATCATGTGAAGAGCCTGAACATGGCGGACTACCAGGGTAATGGACATCATTGGGTATTGAATAGCGTCCCTGCCTTCCGACCGGAGCCATTCATGACTACAGAGCAGGATTTCATTTCAAAAATCAACTTCGCCATATCACATATCAACGTGCCTGGCTCTCCTGTTCAGGAGATAATGGGGTCGTGGGAAAAGCTAAACAAGGACTTACTGGAGTCTGAGTCATTCGGCAAGGCGATTTCAGGATCCAATTTTCTCAAGAAAACCGTCGACGAGATCACCGCTGGCATGAACGATCCACTCCAGAAGGCTGTTGCCATTCACAATTATGTCAAGCAAAACCTTGAATGGGATGGCACGAAGGATATGTTGGCAGATCCACTGAAGAAGATCCTCGATGCAAAAAAGGGTACTGCCGGTGATATCAACATTGCGCTGGCATCCATGCTCGACAAGGCGGGTATACCCGTCAATATGATCATTCTGAGTACGCGCGATCATGGTTTCATTAGAAAGAGCTATCCCATGACCAAGCAGTTCAACTATGTTGTGTGCGAAGCGATGATCGATGGAAAGGCAGTGCTCTTGGATGCGACTGAAAGGTTCCTGCCTATTGACGTATTGCCGGAGAGATGTCTTAACGGCGAGGGGTTAAGAATTTCAACCTCACAGCTGAAATGGATTGACCTTGCCCCGAAGGCCAAATCAAGAACAGTAGTGAGCGCAGAAATGGCCCTCGATCCGGCAGGCACTATCACCGGCGAGCTGGCCTTCCTGCGATATGGTTACGATGCCGGCCGGATGCGGAGGGAGTACGCAAGCGATGGCCAGGAAACATATTTAAAAAATCTGTTTGGAGACAAGGGCTGGCACGTGGAAAGCAGTGAATTCGAAGACATGGATGCCATTGATAAGGCCACCAGGGAGGTGCATAAACTTTCTATCGAAGAACATGCGACGTTGGCGGGTGATGTTATTTACGTCAGTCCGTTCATTACTTCGCAAATCAAGGCCAACCCATTCCGGCAGGATAATCGCGAATACCCGGTAGATTTCGGCAGTCCCATTGAACAGATCTATACCTGCAAATTCACCGTTCCGGACGGATACCAGGTCGACGAACTGCCGCAAAGTAAAGTGTTTGCGATGCCCGGCAACGCAGCGAAATTCCTGTTTAACGTGTCGCAGAATAATAACACGATCAGCATTACAAGCAATTTTTCGATCAATAAAAACCTCTTTTTGCAGGATGAGTATCCGCTGTTGAAAGAATTTTACAACCAGGTGGTTGCCAAGCAGTCTGAACAAATCGTGCTGAAGAAGAAATGAACAAGCCCATGAGAATGTTATTCTTGTCTGCTACGACGACGTTCGTGCTGTTGTCATCGGCCGTCATTGGTGGAGACCCGCGCTATCCGGCCAATACCATCCCTGCTGAATTGAAAGAGAACGTCAACGCGGTGTATCGCGAAGATCATCGCGTTTTCAAAATACTGGCCAGGAACCGGACCTCCGACTATGTTCATAAGGTCATCACAATCCTCAACGAAAAAGGAAAGCGTCATGCCTCCGCGTACGTCGGGTATGACAAGCTCAGCAAGATCACCAAACTATCCGGAACGTTGTACGATGCTCTTGGCAATCAGGTAAAGCGACTAAAGAACAGCGACATCTACGATCAAAGCGAGTATGACGGCTTCAGCCTGTATAGCGATAATCGCTTCAAGTCGATCGATCTTAGCCACGGAACCTATCCCTATACGGTAGAGATTGAGTATGAAGTTGAAATGAAATTCTTGTTTGCCATCGAGCCTTTTATTGTAGCAGGCCAGGATGTCTCGATCGAAAAAGGGTCCTACACCATCGAGTTTCCTGCCGGACTTGAACCACGGTACAAAGCCCGCAATACATCCGCGGAGCCGGTGCTCGGCGACCGCGACAACGGCATGAAGTTCATTTCATGGCAATTCGAGAATGTGAAACCGGTAAAGGTTGAGCCACATGGTTCGCCCCTCGACGTGGTGCCCTATATCACGGCCGCACCATCCGAATTCGATTACGATGGGTATGCCGGTAGTATGAACAGCTGGAATGAATTCGGCCGATGGATTTCCTCCCTTAACCAAGGGCGAAACAATTTGCCGGAACCAACCAAGGAAGCGATCAGGAACCTGACGGAACCGCTGCCCGATAAGGAGGCAAAGATTCGGGCCGTGTACGAATACCTGCAAAGCAAGACCCGGTATGTCGGCATTCAACTTGGAATTGGCGGATACCAGCCATTTGAGGCTGCGATGGTCGACAAAATGGGTTATGGCGATTGCAAGGCATTGTCGAACTATATGGTTTCAATGCTTGAAGCCATCGGCATAAAAGCGCACTACTCACTCGTCTATGGAGGCGAAAATTATTCGCCTCTCGATGTGGATTTTCCCAGGACGCAGTTCAACCACGTCATTGTCATGGTTCCCAACGGGCAGGACACCGTTTGGCTGGAGTGCACCAACCAAACCAATCCCTTTGGGTACCAGGGCTTGTTTACGGGAGATCGCAAAGCACTCGTGATAACCGACGACGGAGCCAAGGTTGTCAATACCACTCGGTACCCGGCTGAAGTCAATATCGAGGCCACGACCGCAGAAGTGCACGTCACCGAAGCAGGTGATGCGAAGGCGGATATTAGGACAACATACCAGGGACTTCAGTACGAGAATGATAACCTTGACCGAATCCTCAATAGTCAGTTCGAAGAACAGAAGAAATGGGTTCAACAGAATACGCCGATTCCAACATTTGACCTGACCTCATTCAGCATGGTGCAACACAAGGATCGAATACCCTCTGCCGTAGTCACCATCGGCCTCACCATGAGAAGCTACGCCAATGTGAGCGGCAAACGCCTGTTCCTGACGCCCAATCTTGTGTCGCGTTCAAGCTATGTTCCTCCCAAAGTCGAATCACGAAAGACAAACGTCGTCAGACGCACAGCTTACATCGACCTGGATACGATCCGCTTTCACCTGCCTGAAGAAATTTATCCGGAATTCCTCCCTGAACCCATTGAAATTAAGTCGGCGTTCGGAGAGTATCAGGCCACATTCACTGTTGACCAGGGAAGCCTGGTGTATACGCGGCGCGTCAGGATGAACAAAGGAGTCTTCCCTCCGGAATCATACCAGGAATTGATCGACTTCTATCGCGGAATGATGAAGGCAGACAATACCAAAATCGTTTTCCTGAATAAGACTTAGTCGGAGGATCCCGATAGGTCATTTCAATGGCGAGTTGGCTTCTTTCGCCATGACATTGTACACCAGCCGGTCGGCAAATGCGGGCAGCCACTTGTTCATGAAAACGGCCATCTTCCCCTGCGTTGTAAGGATTAGCGTCCGCTTGCGCCTGACGGTTGCTTTGTAAATGTGGCGGGCGCACTCTTCGGCAGTCATCATTTCCTCTTCATTGCGCGGCGACTCTCCCTGGCTGCTACCATCTTTCGTAAGCGATCGTTTTCGGATGTTGGAGGTGGTAAACCCCGGACAGGCTGTCAATACGTGAACTCCGGATTTTAGCAGTTCGGTTCGAAGAACTTCCAGGAAACCATTCAACGCGAACTTCGAAGCAGAATATCCCGTCCGCGCGGGCAATCCCCGGTACCCGGCTATAGACGAAATGCCAATGATCGATCCGCGATTTCTCTTGATCTCCGGCAGGCAATATTTAGTGGCATACAACGCGCCGTAGAAATTAATATCCATGACTTTCTTCACCACATCGATGTCCACCTCCTCAAACAAGGCGCGCATGGAGATACCTGCGTTGTTAATGAGCACATCGATCTTCCCAAACTCGCGGATCGCTTCTTCCGCCATCCGCCTGTTGTCATCCTCGATGCTGACGTCGGCCTGCAAGCCCTTGATCGTTATACCCTGTTCCGCAATCTCCTGAACAGCGCGATCGAGCTCGTCTCCATTCCGACCCGTGATCAGGATCTTTGATCCATGGCTTCCAAATTGGTAGGCCAACGCCTTACCAATGCCCGATGACCCTCCCGTGATGACAACCACTTTGCCGTTCATGGGGCCAAAAATAACAATACTTGTTTAACTTGCGCCCTCAAGAAATTGACGAATGTTTTTTATCCGGTTGCTTTCGCGATTGCCTCTAAGCGCCCTTTACTTTCTTTCGGATTTCCTTTTTTTCGTCAGCTTCTACATTGTGCGCTACCGAAGAAAAATCGTGATGAAAAACCTGCGCGCATCGTTCCCGAAGAAATCCGCCGAAGAGTTGCGGCAAATAGCAAGGAAATTCTATTCCAACCTCTGCGACTACGGGGTAGAAACGCTCAAGCTCCTCACGATATCCGGCGATGAGCTGTCGCGGCGAATGACCTTTCCCGATCCAACGATACCAGCGAGGTTTCGCGATAATGGCCAGTCAATAATCTTTCTCGCTGCTCACCAATTCAACTGGGAGTGGTTACTGGTTTCTGCCTCTGTTAATTTCAAGATGCAGGTGGACTTCATTTATCAGCCCGTCAAGAACAAGTTTTTTGATCGCCTGTCGCTGGAATCGCGAAAACGATTTGGTGCCTTCCCAATCCGACGCGATGAAGTTGCTCGCGAACTCGTGCGACGCAAATCCATCCTTCGATGCATTGCCAGCGTCGCCGACCAATACCCGGGCTATGGCCGCGACAAGAAGTTTTTTGCCAATTTCCTCAACCAGGAAACAGCGTTCTTTTACGGCACCAATCAGTTAGCGACCCTTACTCAATATCCAATGTTCTACCTGGAGATCAGGAAAGTTCGGCGAGGATATTACGAAGGAATCCCGTACGAGGTGGGCATGCCCCCGTATGATCGATCCAGCGATGCTCCGATGGAGAACTACATACGGTTGGTTGAGAAGACAATCGCGCGGTATCCCGAGGGTTGGCTCTGGTCGCACAACAGGTGGAAGAAGAGGCATGTGACCAGTTGACGGTCCCTAGGCGAGTATTTGAGAGATGTCTTCGCTTGTAAGTTGCTTCATAAAGCTTTCCTCCGTGGTAATCAGCTCTGTGGTGAGTTTGAGCTTCTTTTGCTGAAGCAAGAGTATCTTCTCTTCGACCGTATTGCGCGTGATGAATTTATAAGTAAACACTTTCTTCTTCTGTCCGATGCGGTGAGCACGATCGACCGCTTGCGCCTCCACCGCCGGATTCCACCATGGATCAAGGATAAAGACATAGTCCGCTTCAGTCAGGTTGAGGCCGAGACCACCAGCTTTGATGGAGATCAGAAAAACTTTGAGCTGGTTGTCCTTGTTGAACCGTTCAACTTGCTCTTTGCGGTCAATACTCGAGCCATCCAGATATGCAAAATCGATCTTGTTCGACTTTAAGTATTGCCGGACGATCTCGAGGTGTTTGACAAACTGACTAAACACCAACACCTTGTGGCCTTCCGCGATTGCGTTCTCGAGCATGTGCGTGATGTCCTCAAGTTTTCCGGAATCGCCCGTATATCCCTGCTCGATCATGCGCGGATGATTCGCCAATTGACGGAGCTTGGTCAACCCCTCGAGTATCATGAATCGGCTATTGCCGAGGCCTTCCTGCTCGATCAACTTAAAGATCTTCTCCCGGTAGTGCGTTTTCACTTCTTCGTAACGACGCTCCTGGTCGGGGGTCATTTCAGAGTACTGGACGTATTCAACCTTTTCGGGTAGTTCAGTGGCCACCTGCGATTTGTGTCTTCGAAGGATGAACGGCTTGATAATCGCACCGAGTTTTTTCGACTTCGCCTCATCTGCCTTTTTTTCAATCGGGGTCTGATACTCATTGCGGAAATAGCTCTGTGTTCCCAGAATCCCTGGATTGATAAATGTCATCTGCGACCACAGATCCAGCGTCGTATTTTCAATGGGCGTTCCCGTCAGGACTAGCTTGTGTCGGGATTTGAGTTCCCGCACAGCCTTGGCAATGTTTGATGTGGGATTTTTTACAACCTGTGATTCGTCGAGAATGATATAGTTGAAATAAAAACCACTAAGGATATCGACGTCAAGTCGGGTAATCCCGTATGACGTAAGTACC